>NZ_JBEXNO010000016.1:0-147423 GCF_040611175.1 Streptomyces sp. NPDC003036
GTAGACGGCTACGCTCGCGATCCCGGCGTCCCGGCAGGCACGGGCGACACGGACAGCGATTTCGCCACGGTTGGCGATGAGCACCTTGCGCACGATGGCTCCCTCCTTGAAACAAGCTGAGTTTAGGGACTGCCGACACGGCCTTTCGACCCATCCCCACTAGTGAGCTTGCCCACACGGAGCGTGATCCGAGGCGTAGCCAGGGGGTGAAATCCCTTGTCGCACCACGTTACGCAGGGCGCCTTCACGGCACAGTAACCCTGGGGTGTGGTCAAGGTCTCTGTCCTGGCGTCCAGGGCGCTGTCCCGTTTCTTTGTGGACTCCCTACGAATGGGCGAATGATTCTTTGCGGTCGTGCCGGGACCCTTGTCCAAAGGTTTACCAGTCAGTAGCGTTCGCGTCGTCGTCCCTACCGGCCGTACTGCTGGTAACAGTCAGGGGGGTACTTGTGGTGACCCGCAGACCGATAGCCCTGGCGACCGGGGTCGCCCTGCTCGCCGAGGCGGCGGGCGTCCTGCTGGTCCACGTCGCGCTGACCGCGGTCCTTGGCAGCCAGCGGATGTCCCTGGCGGGCCTCGACCCCGACGCCATGATCGCCGGCACCTGGGCCATGGGCGGCGTCCTCGCCGCGTTCCTGGCCCTGTGCGGTGCCGCCCTGCTGGTGCTGGCCCTGCGCGACCGCGCGCCCGGCCGCACGTTGCGCCTCCTGCTGATCTCCTGCGCGATCACGCACGGCGTGCTCGGTGCCGTGACGGCCGCCCTGGTGGGCTGGGGCGCGTTCGCCTTCATGATGGCGATGCTGGCGCTGGTGGTGGCGTCGCTGATCCTCTACGGCCCCGAGACCGGCGAGGCACCCGAGAGCGGCCCGGGCCCCGAGGCGGCGGAGCCGGGCGCGGCGCCCGCCTGACCCGCCGGGGACTCAGCCCGCTTCCCGCGCCCGCTCGGCGAAGCGGGAGGCGAGGTCCTTGACGAGTGCGGCGTCGAGGTCGCCCTCGCGGGCGCCGGTGGCCTCGACCCACAGCAGAGCCGTGCCCACCCGCACCTGGGCCACCGCGCCCGGTCCGCCCTGGTAGCCGTACGTGCCGAGGACGGCGTCGCCCCGGTCACCGGGGCCGCCGAGGTCCACCTTTCGCGCCGTGGGGCCGGCCTTCGGGGCGTAGAGCCGCCAGAGCGTGTCGTACGCCGCTTCGGCGGCCTTCTCGCTCCCGTACGCGACCAGCCGGAAGTCGGCGCCGGCCTTCCCGTCCACGCGGCGGAAGGTGGAGACGCCGTAGAAGCGCGCGTCGTCGCAGCCCTGGTTGCCGTTGGTGGGGCACGCCTCGCTCTTGTAGAGGTCGTTCATGGCGGTGGCGGTCGGCTCCAGGGTGGCCTTCCACCCCGGCATGGCCGCACCGTCCGGCAGCGCCGCCCGCGCCTGCTCCTCGGTGAGGGCGGGGGCCTGCTCCGGAGGCTTGTCACCACCGCCCCCGGACTTCGTCCCGCAGCCCGCGAGCAGCAGCACGGCCGCGCAGGCCGCCGCGAACGCTCCGTACGCGCGCCTCACCGTCGCGGCTCCACCCACAGGTCCGTGATCTCGACGCCGAGCTGCCGCAGCAGCCTGCGCAGCAGCGGCAGCGACAGCCCGATGACATTGCCCGGGTCGCCGTCGATGCCGTCGATGAACGGGGCCGAGCGGCCGTCGAGCGTGAAGGCGCCCGCCACGTGGAGCGGTTCGCCGCTGGCGACGTACGCCGCGATCTCCTCGTCCGTCGGCTCGCCGAAGCGGACCAGCGTCGAGCCGGTAGCGGAGGCGTACCGCTTGGCCGCCGTGTCGTAGACGCAGTGGCCCGTCTGGAGGACGCCGACACGGCCGCGCATGGCCTTCCAGCGGGCGGTGGCCTCCTCGGCGTCGGCCGGCTTGCCGAGGGCCTGCTTGTCCAGCTCCAGGACGGAGTCGCAACCGATGACGAGCGCGCCGCTCACCTCGGGGCGGGCGGCGACGTGGGCCGCCTTGGCCTCGGCGAGGGCGAGGGCGAGCTCGGCCGGGGTCGGGGCGGTGACCTTGTCCTCGTCGACGCCGCTGACGATCACCTCGGGGGCGAGTCCGGCCTGCCGCAGCAGGCCGAGGCGGGCGGGGGACGCGGACGCGAGGACCAGGCGGCGCTGAGCAGTCATGCCCGTCATCGTACGGAACGGATCAGTGGAGGGGCCGGTCAATGCAGGCCGGCGACGAACATGGCGAGCACCATCGCCAGCGCCAGCAGGATCCCCGCGCGGCGCAGCATCGCCTGCATGTCGCGCATCTCTTTGGGGGGTTCGTTCTTCGGGTCGGACCAGAGCATGCCTTCGATCCTGAGGCCCACGGCCCGATGGCGCCTGAGTACGCGTACTCAAGCGCCACCGTCCTGACGAACTACGACCGACCCCTACGTCGGCCAGTACGACCGCGCCCACGAGCGCGGCCCCGGCTGCGGCCGCCGCGTGCGGGCGATCCTGGCCGGGTCCGACCACTCCTCGGGGACGCGTGCCGCGCCGCCGGAGGCCGCCGAGGCCGTCGCGGGGGCGCGCGCCCGGACCACCGCCAGTGCGGCGGCCAACTCCTCCGGCGTCGGGTTGCCCCGCAGCACCTTGATCATGGGGGCTCCTTACAGGGGGATGTTGCCGTGCTTCTTCGGAGGCAGGTTTTCCCGCTTCGTACGCAGCTGACGCAGCCCGCGCACGATCTGCGCGCGCGTCTCGGACGGCATGACCACCGCGTCGATGTAGCCGCGCTCGGCCGCCGTGTACGGGTTGAGCAGGGCGTCCTCGTACTCCTGGATGAGCCGCGCCCGCGTCCCCTCCACGTCCTCCGCTTCGGCGATGGTGCGCCGGTGCAGGATGTTGACCGCGCCCTGCGCGCCCATCACCGCGATCTGCGCGGTCGGCCACGCCAGGTTCAGGTCGGCGCCGAGGTGCTTGGAGCCCATGACGTCGTACGCGCCGCCGAACGCCTTGCGCGTGATGACGGTGATCAGCGGCACGGTCGCCTCGGCGTACGCGTAGATCAGCTTGGCGCCGCGCCGGATGATGCCCTCGTGCTCCTGGCCGACGCCCGGCAGGAAGCCCGGCACGTCGACGAAGGTCAGCACCGGGATGTTGAACGCGTCGCAGGTGCGGACGAACCGCGCCGCCTTCTCGCTCGCGTCGATGTCGAGGCACCCGGCGAACTGCATCGGCTGGTTCGCGACGACGCCGACCGGATAGCCCTCGACGCGCCCGAAGCCGGTGACGATGTTCGGCGCGAACAGCGCCTGCGTCTCCAGGAACTCGCCCTCGTCCAGGACGTGCTCGATCACCGTGTGCATGTCGTACGGCTGGTTGGCGCTGTCCGGGATGAGGGTGTCGAGCTCGCGGTCCTCGTCCGTCGGCTCCAGGTCCGCCTCCTCCGGGAAGGCGGGCGCCTCGGAGAGGTTGTTCGAAGGGAGGTAGGACAGGAGGGACTTGACGTACTCGATGGCGTCCTTCTCGTCCCCCGCCATGTGGTGCGCCACGCCCGAGGTGGCGTTGTGCGTCCGGGCGCCGCCCAGCTCCTCGAAGCCGACGTCCTCGCCCGTCACCGTCTTGATGACGTCCGGGCCGGTGATGAACATGTGCGAGGTCTGGTCCACCATCACCGTGAAGTCGGTGATCGCGGGGGAGTAGACGGCTCCGCCGGCGCAGGGGCCGACGACCAGGCTGATCTGCGGGATGACACCGGAGGCGTGGGTGTTGCGGCGGAAGATCTCGCCGTACATGCCGAGGGCCATGACGCCCTCCTGGATGCGGGCGCCGCCGGAGTCGTTGATGCCGATGACCGGGCAGCCGGTCTTCAGGGCGAAGTCCATCACCTTGATGATCTTCTGCCCGAAGACCTCGCCGAGGGCCCCGCCGAACACGGTGAAGTCCTGCGAGAAGACCGCCACCGGGCGCCCGTCGACCGTGCCGTACCCCGTGACGACGCCGTCGCCGTACGGACGGTTCTTCTCCAGGCCGAAGCTGGTGGAGCGGTGCCGGGCGAACTCGTCCAGCTCCACGAACGAGCCTTCGTCCAGCAGCAGGTCGATCCGCTCGCGGGCCGTCAGCTTGCCCTTCGCGTGCTGCTTCTCCACGGCGCGCTCGGAGCCCGCGTGTGTCGCCTCGTGAATACGGCGCTGGAGATCCGCGAGCTTGCCCGCGGTCGTATGAATGTCGATCTTCTCGGCCGGCTCGGACATCGGGATGCGGCTCCCTGACTGGTCACGGGTTCGTTGGCTACTGATCCGTAGCGTATCGGCGGCGATACCGTTCGGCAGTGCGGTGTTTGCCACACCTACGCTGGCTTGCATGACGTCCTCACAGTCCTCACATGGTCCCTCGCGAGGGCCCTCGAACCGCTGGTCGGATCTCGACCGGCCGCCCCTCAACGCCCCCGCGTTGCGCCGCGCGCTGCTCCAGCCCGGCGGGCTGTGGACGTCCCTCGACGTCGTCGCCGCCACCGGCTCCACCAACTCCGACCTCGCGGCCCGGGCCGCGGAGCTGCCCGAGGGTGCCGTGCTCGTCGCCGAGGAGCAGACCTCCGGGCGCGGGCGGCTCGACCGCGTCTGGTCCGCCCCGGCGCGCTCGGGCCTCTTCTTCTCCGTCCTGCTCAAGCCGGACGTGCCCGCCGAGCGGCTGGCCTGGCTGCCGCTCCTGACCGGGGTGGCCGCCGCCACGGGCCTGGCCCGCGCGGCCGGCGTCGACATGTCGCTGAAGTGGCCCAACGACCTGCTGGTGAAGGTCCGGCGGGAGGACGGGGTGAAGGAGGAGCGCAAGACCGGCGGCATCCTCGCCGAGCGGGCCGGGGGCGCCGCCGACGACGGGATCGTCGTCGGGCTCGGCCTCAACGTCACGCTGCGCGCCGACGAGCTGCCCGTACCGACGGCCGGCTCCCTCGCCCTCGCGGACGCCGTCTCCACCGACCGCGACCCGCTGCTGCGCGCCGTCCTGCGCTCCCTGGAGCACTGGTACGGGCGGTGGACGGCCGTCGACGGCGACCCGGCCGCCTGCGGGCTCCAGGAGGCGTACGCGGCGGGTTGCGCGACCCTTGGGCGCACGGTCCGCGCGGAGCTGCCCGGCGACCGGACGCTGACCGGCGAGGCGGTCGCGATCGACGGGGGCGGACGGCTCGTCGTGGAGCGCGCGGACGGTGGCGGGCGGGAGGCCGTGGGCGCGGGCGACATCGTCCATCTGCGCCCGGCGGACTGAACGCGCTCCCAAGACGCTCCCGCGAGGGGACGTGAGCCACGGCACACCTGCCGTATCGTTGAGGCGATCCAGCGACAGATCGGCAGGGCAGTGCGCAGGGAACGGGCAGGAGGCGGCCGGTGACCGTCGACGACGCGAATTCGCGCAGGTCCGGAGCCGGGTCGGGAGCCGGGTCGGAAACCGGGGCCGAGCCGGGCTCCGGGTCGCGGTCCGAGCCGCGGTCCGAATCACGGGCCGGGGCGGGGGCCGGCGGAGCCGAGTACCCGACTCCCCACCACGTCGTCGACCACACGGCGGAGCCGACCGACGACCCGCTCGCCATCCGTCTGGAGCAGCTGATCCTCGGCGCCGAGCGCCGCTACACCCCCTTCCAGGCCGCCCGCACGGCGGGCGTCTCCATGGACCTGGCGTCCCGATTCTGGCGGGCCATGGGCTTCGCCGACATCGGCCAGGCCAAGGCGCTGACGGAGGCGGACGTCCTGGCGCTGCGGCGGCTGGCCGGTCTCGTCGAGGCGGGGCTGCTGAGCGAGCCCATGGCGGTGCAGGTCGCCCGGTCCACCGGGCAGACCACGGCGCGGCTCGCCGAATGGCAGATCGACTCCTTCCTGGAGGGCCTGACCGAGCCGCCCGAGCCCGGCATGACGCGTACGGAAGTGACGTATCCGCTGGTCGAGCTGTTGCTGCCGGAGCTCCAGGAGTTCCTGGTGTACGTGTGGCGGCGGCAGCTCGCGGCGGCGACCGGGCGCGTCGTGCAGGCCGCCGACGACGAGGAGATGGTCGACCGGCGCCTGGCGGTCGGGTTCGCGGACCTGGTCGGCTTCACGCGCCTGACGCGGCGGCTGGAGGAGGAGGAGCTCGGCGAGCTGGTCGAGGCCTTCGAGACGACCTGCGCCGACCTGGTGGCGGCGCACGGCGGGCGGCTGATCAAGACGCTCGGGGACGAGGTGCTCTTCGCGGCGGACGACGCCGGTACGGCCGCCGAGATCGGGCTGCGGCTCATCGAGACCCTCGCGCACGACGAGACCATGCCGGCGCTGCGGGTGGGCATCGCCTTCGGCACGGTGACGACCCGGATGGGCGACGTCTTCGGTACGACGGTGAACCTCGCGAGCCGGCTCACGTCGATAGCGCCCAAGGACGCGGTGCTGGTCGACGGGGCACTGGCGGAGGAGCTGTCGCGCACGGGCGAGGCGCCGGTGTCGGAGGCGCAGGTCGCCGACGAGATCGCGCGCGCCGAGAAGGACGGCGAGACGCCCCCGTCGTACCGCTTCGCGCTGCAGCCCATGTGGCAGCGGCCGGTGCGCGGGCTCGGCGTGATCGAACCCTGGCTGCTGGCGCGGCGGGAGCCTAAGATCCCCGGGTAGCGTCGCTAACGCTCGTTAACCGGGAGGGTGTCAGATATGTCCGAGGATGTGTCCGAGGAGCGCTTCGGGGAGTTCGTCGCCGTACGCCGTCATGGGCAGGGTCACGTGGCCGAGCTCGTGCTCGACCGGCCCAAGGCCATGAACGCCGTCTCGTCGGAGATGGCACGCTCCATCGGCGCGGCGTGCGACGCGCTGGCCGCCGACAAATCGGTCCGCGTCACCGTGCTGACCTCCTCCAACGACAAGGCGTTCTGCGTCGGCGCCGACCTCAAGGAGCGCAACTCCTTCACGGACGCCGAGCTGGTGCGCCAGCGCCCCGTCGCGCGCGGCGCGTACACCGGCGTCCTGGAGCTGCCCATGCCGGCCATCGCCGCCGTGCACGGCTTCGCGCTGGGCGGCGGGTACGAGCTGGCGCTCGCCTGCGACGTCATCGTGGCCGACGCGACGGCGGTCGTCGGACTGCCCGAGGTGTCGGTGGGCGTGATCCCCGGCGGCGGCGGTACGCAGCTGCTGCCGCGCCGGGTCGGGGCCGCGCGGGCGGCCGAGCTGGTGTTCACGGCGCGGCGGCTGGAGGCGGAGGAGGCGGCTTCGCTGGGGCTCGTCGACCGGCTGGTGGAGGACGCGCGGACGGGCGCGCTGGAGCTGGCCGCGCGGATCGCCGCCAACTCGCCCGTCGGCCTGCGCGCCGCCAAGCGCGCCCTGCGGCTCGGGCAGGGCCTCGACCTGCGGGCGGGCCTCGAGGTCGAGGACGCGGCGTGGCGCTCGGTGGCCTTCTCGGGGGACCGCGCGGAGGGCGTCGCGGCCTTCAACGAGAAGCGCGCGCCGCAGTGGCCCGGCGAGTGACCGCCGGTCGCCCGTCGGTCGCCGGGGCCCGGGAGTGAAAAGTTCGGGGGCGTCCCTAAGCTTGAGGAATGGGTGAGGATGTCCGGCTACGGGCCGTAGTGGCGCTGGCGCAGTCGATGGCGGCGGCGCACACCCCGCGCGAATCGTGGCGGGCGGCGGCGCTGGGCGCGCGCGACGCGCTCGGCGGCACGTTCGCCGCGCTCTCGACGTGGGAGCGGGACCTGGGCCGGCTGCGCGTCCTGGTGAACGCCGGGGACCGGGTCCAGGGCGAGGAGGAGTTCCCGGACTCCGAGACGTACCCGGTGTACCAGTTCTCCGAGATCACCGAGTTCCTGCACGAGCGCTGGGCCGGGGGCGGGGAGCCGAACGCCTGGGTCGAGACGGCCGAGGGCCCGGGCCCCGGCTCGCACGGCTACTGCGCGCAGCGTGTGGCGGCCCTGCGCAGACGGGGCCGCGGCTGCTGCGTCGTCGCGCCGATCGTGCTGCACGGGCGCGCGTGGGGCGAGCTGTACGTGGCCCGGCCGGTCGGGGCGCCGGTCTTCGGCCCGGAGGACGCCAAGTTCGCCACCGTACTCGCGTCGGTCGTGGCGGCCGGGATCGCGCAGACCGAGCGGCTGGAGGAGGTCCGCAAGCTGGCCTTCACCGACCCGCTGACCGGGCTGGCGAACCGGCGGGCGGTCGACATGAGGCTGGACGAGGCGGTGGAGCGCTCCCTGGCCGACGGGTCGGTGGTCTCGCTGGTGGTGTGCGACCTGAACGGCCTCAAGCACGTCAACGACACGCACGGCCACGCGGTCGGCGACCGCCTGCTGGAGCGGTTCGGTTCGGTGCTGTCGTACTGCGGGGCGATGCTGCCGGGCGCGCTGGCCGCACGGCTGGGCGGCGACGAGTTCTGCCTGGTCTCGGTGGGGCCGGGGGCGGACGAGGTGGTCGCGGCCGCGGACGAGCTGTGCGTACGCGCCGGGGAGCTGGAGCTCGGCGAGGGCGTGGCGTGCGGGGTCGCGTCGACGGGCGATCCGATCGGCGAGGTGCGGTCGGCGCGGCGGCTGTTCCGGCTGGCGGACGCGGCGCAGTACCGCGCGAAGGCGGCGCGCTCCCTGAAGCCGGTGGTGGCGGGGCGCGACGGCGCGGTGATCGAGCTGGCGGACCACCCGCCGGCGGCGGCCCGGGACCGGCGCAGCTTCCGCGACGCACCTCCGGCCGCCGGGGCGTAAGGAGCGCCTGGGAGGTGGGGTAGTGACACGTTGGGATTCAGTCCGTACGCTGCTGAATATGGATATGCACACAGTGGTGGTGGGGACGTCCGGAACCACCGCTCAGGACGTCATCGCCGTGGCCCGCGGCAACGCACGCGTCGAGCTGTCGCAGGAGGCCCTCGACGCACTGGCCACGGCCCGCGAGATCGTCGACGCCCTCGCCGCCAAGCCCGAGCCCGTCTACGGCGTGTCGACCGGCTTCGGCGCCCTCGCGACCCGGCACATCAGCCCCGAGCTGCGCGCCCAGCTCCAGCGCAACATCGTGCGGTCGCACGCCGCCGGCATGGGCGCGCGCGTCGAGCGCGAGGTCGTGCGCGCGCTGATGTTCCTGCGGCTGAAGACCGTCGCCTCCGGGCACACCGGCGTCCGGCCCCAGGTCGCGCAGACCATGGCGGACGTGCTCAATGCCGGGATCACCCCGGTCGTGCACGAGTACGGCTCGCTCGGCTGCTCCGGCGACCTCGCCCCGCTCAGCCACTGCGCGCTCACCCTCATGGGCGAGGGCGACGCGGAGGGCCCCGACGGTGTGGTCCGCCCCGCCGGGGAGCTGCTCGCCGCGCACGGCATCGCGCCCGTCGAACTGCGCGAGAAGGAGGGCCTCGCCCTCCTCAACGGCACCGACGGCATGCTCGGCATGCTGATCATGGCCCTCGCCGACCTGGACACGCTCTACAAGTCCGCCGACATCACCGCCGCGCTCTCGCTGGAGGCGCTGCTCGGCACGGAGAAGGTCCTCGCGCCCGAGCTGCACGCCATCCGCCCGCACCCGGGCCAGGGCGCCGCCGCCGCGAACATGCTCGCCGTCCTCAAGGGCTCCGGCCTCACGGGCCACTTCCAGCAGGACGAGGCCCCGCGCGTCCAGGACGCGTACTCCGTGCGCTGCGCGCCCCAGGTGGCCGGCGCGGGCCGCGACACCATGGCCCACGCCCGGCTCGTCGCCGAGCGCGAGCTCGCCTCGGCCGTCGACAACCCGGTCGTCCTCCCTGGGGGTACCTCCCAGGCCGAAGGCCCTGGGGGAGGGCGCGTCGAGTCCAACGGCAACTTCCACGGCGCGCCGGTCGCGTACGTCCTGGACTTCCTCGCCATCGCCGCCGCCGACCTCGGCTCCATCGCCGAGCGCCGCACGGACCGGCTGCTCGACAAGAACCGGTCGCACGGCCTGCCGCCGTTCCTCGCGGACGACGCGGGCGTCGACTCGGGCCTCATGATCGCGCAGTACACCCAGGCCGCCCTGGTCAGCGAGATGAAGCGGCTGGCCGTCCCGGCCTCCGCCGACTCCATCCCGTCCTCCGCCATGCAGGAGGACCACGTCTCCATGGGCTGGTCGGCCGCCCGCAAGCTGCGGACCGCCGTCGGCAACCTGAGCCGGATCATCGCGGTCGAGCTGTACGCCGCGACGCGCGCCATCGAGCTGCGCGAGGGCCTCACCCCGGCGCCCGCCTCCCGCGCCGCCATCGAGGCGCTGCGCGCGGCCGGCGTCCAGGGCCCCGGGCCGGATCGTTTCCTCGCCCCCGACCTGGAGGCCGCCGACGCCTTCGTACGGGCGGGGCGGCTCGTCGAGGCCGTGGAGCGGGTCACCGGCCCGCTCGCCTGACCGCCGGAAGCGGAACCCGTGGGGCGCGCGCCGTCAGAGGGCGGTGTGCGCCCCACGGCGTACCGCGAAGGCCACGAGCCCCGCGCCGAGGGTCAGGAACGCCGTGCCCCCGATCAGATACGGGGTGGTGTCCACGCTGCCGGTGTCGGCGAGCGCCAGCTCCTGCCGCTGCTGCTGCCGCTGCAGTTGCTCCTGCGGCGGCGTGGCGGAGGACGCGCTCGTCCGGGTCTCCACCGGTGGCCGGTCCACCGTGTCCTCAACGGTGGCGTTGGCCGAAGGGACGAACCACAGCGCGCAGAGCAGCGTCCCGGCGGCGGTGGCGGTCAGCAGCGGTCGACGTGCGACGGACACAGATTCAGATCCCCTTGCGGAACCGAGAATTGGTGGGTGCGCCGATGCTAATGAACACAGCGGGTCGCAGGAAAGTCGCGAGGGCGGGCAGCTTACGCTCCGTCATATGAGCCCTTCTGAGACATCACGGTATGTGCGACTTCGGGTGGAACTGACGCTGGAGATCAGGGACACCGAGGAACTCACCGCGGCCGCCCTGGACCGCATCGACGCCGACGAATTCATGCCCGAGGACGAGGTGACGCACGCCCGCGCGGTCGTCCGCGAGGACGAAGCGGAAGCTCTCGCGTACCTCGTCGACCCCGACACGCTGCTCGGTGAGCTGCCCGGCGTCGAGCTCCTCCAGGCCTCCTGGACCAGCGAGCAGGTCGAGTACGACCCGGAGGTGGAGGAGTGGGATCTGGACGAGGAGGACGAGGACGACGAGGAGGACGCCGACGAGGAGGAGCGGGCGTAGGGGCCGCCCCGCCGCCCGCCGGGGAGTGGCCGAATTCCGAGGCCCCGGATCACGCCTCCGGGGCCCGCCCCCGCATGCTGGGAACCGGAACCGGTCCGCCAAGCGTCGGTCAGTGGTGTTCCCCACATACTTCGTGGATCCTTCGTGGATTTGGAACCGGACGGGTTGTTATGGATGTTGTTGAAACAGTTGGCAGGGATTCGGCGACGATGGAGAAGCGTGTGATGACGGACAGCAAGCGGCGCAAGGGCCTCATGGCCGCGTCCGCCCTGCTCGGTGGCGTGCTGGTGCTCACGGGCTGCAACGACGGCGAGGCCAAGAGCAACGGCACCTCCGACGGCCCGTCGTCACAGGCCCAGGTCGACGAGGCGGCCGCCAAGGACGCCTCCAAGGCCCGAATAGTGATCTCCCCGAAGAACGGCGCGAACAACGCGGGCATCAACGACGACGCGAAGGTCACCGTCAGCGAGGGCACGCTCACCCAGGTCACCATGACCACGCAGGACGGCAAGAGCGTCAAGGGCGAGATGGCCGCCGACGGCACGAGCTGGAAGCCCACGGAGCAGCTGGAGCGGGCGACCACGTACAAGATCGCCGCCTCGGCGAAGGACTCCGAGGGCCGCGAGGCCCACGAGAACTCCTCGTTCACCACCGTCTCGCAGGCCAACAGCTTCATCGGCAACTTCACGCCCGAGAACGGCTCCACGGTCGGCGTCGGCATGCCGGTCTCGATCAACTTCAACAAGCCGATCACGGACAAGAAGGCCGTCCAGTCCGGCATCACCGTGTCGTCGAGCAGCGGCCAGGAGGTCGTCGGCCACTGGTTCAACTCCCAGCGCATCGACTTCCGGCCCGAGCAGTACTGGACCGCCGGCTCCACGGTCACGCTGAAGCTGAACCTCGACGGGGTCGAGGGCGCCGACGGCGTCTACGGCGTCCAGCAGAAGACGGTCACCTTCAAGATCGGCCGCAGCCAGGTCTCGACCGTCGACGTCGCCGAGAAGACCATGAAGGTCGTCCGGGACGGCAAGACGATCAAGACGATCCCGATCTCCGCCGGCTCCCCGGAGAACCCGACCTACAACGGTCAGATGGTGATCTCCGAGAAGTTCAAGGAGACCCGGATGAACGGCGCCACCGTCGGCTTCACGGACGACGACGGCAAGGGCGAGTACGACATCAAGGACGTGCCGCACGCCATGCGGCTGTCCACGTCCGGCACCTTCATCCACGGCAACTACTGGGGTGCCGACTCGGTCTTCGGCAGCGTCAACACCAGCCACGGCTGCGTGGGCCTCAACGACGTCAAGGGCGCCGGCGACCCGGGCCAGCCCGGCGCGTGGTTCTTCGACAACTCGCTCGTCGGTGACGTGGTGATCGTCAAGAACTCCAAGGACAAGACGATCGCGCCGGACAACGGCCTCAACGGCTGGAACATGAGCTGGGCCGAGTGGAAGGCCGGCTCCGCCGTCTGACCCGTCCATCCGGCACCTCCGCGGCACGCACGACGAAGGCGGCGGCTCCCCTCACCGGGAGCCGCCGCCTTCGTCGTACCCGCCGCCAGGGCGGTTCTCAGCGCGTCGGCGCGACCTCGTCCACGCCCCAGTTCGCCAGCAGCCGCAGCGCGTCCGCCGACGCCGAACCCGGCTCCGCCGTGTACGTCACCAGGCTCAGGTCCTGGTCACCCGGCAGCTTCAGCGTCTCGTACGACAGCGTCAGCTCGCCCACCAGCGGATGGTGCAGCCGCTTCACGCCGTGGCCCTTCTCCTGCACCGTGTGCGCGGCCCACAGCGCCCGGAACTCGCCGCTCTTCACCGACAGCTCGCCCACCAGCGCCGACAGCTTCGGATCGTCGGGGTAGCAGCCCGCGCACAGCCGCAGGACGCTGACCACCTCGGTGGCCTTCGACTCCCAGTCGACGTACAGGTCGCGCGCGTTCGGATCGAGGAACACCAGCCGCGCCATGTTCCGCTCCTCGTCCGGCAGGGCGGCGAAGTCACCGAGGAGCGCGCGGGCCATCCGGTTCCAGCCGAGGATGTCGAGCCGCCGCCCCAGCAGGAACGCGGGCACGCCGTCCATGGCGTCCAGCAGGTGCCGCACCTCCGGCCGCACCCGCTGCGGGCGGGAGGCGGCCGTGCGCTTCTTCTTCGCCGTCGGCCCGGCCAGCCGCGTCAGATGCGCGTGCTCGGCGTCCGTCAGCCGCAGGGCGCGCGCGATGGCGTCCAGCACCTCCGTGGAGACGTTGGCGCCCTTCCCCTGCTCGATCGAGGTGTAGTACGCGACCGACACCCCGGCCAGCTGGGCCAGCTCCTCCCGGCGCAGGCCCGGCACCCGGCGCGCTCTGCCGAAGTCCGGCAGGCCGACGTCCTGCGGCTTGAGCCGGGCCCGTCGGGAGCGGAGGAACTCACTCAGTTCGGTGCGCTGGTCCATGACATCCCAGTATTCCCGTTCGTACGCGGGCGAGCCTGACCCCGCCAGTAGTAGGACCAGCGAACGTACGGAGACCAGGGGGCTGGGCCGATCGATCCCGGCCAGGAAAGATCATCCGCGTACACCCCACCAGGAGGAGAAACCGGCATGAACACCGTTGCCGCCTACGCAGCCCCCGCCGCCAACGCCCCGCTGGAGCGCACCACCGTGCCGCGCCGGCCGGTCGGCGAGCACGACGTGCTGATCGAGATCAAGTACGCGGGCATCTGCCACTCCGACATCCACCAGGCCCGCGACGGCTGGGGCGAGGGCATCTTCCCGATGGTGCCCGGCCACGAGATAGCCGGTGTCGTCACCGAGACCGGCTCGGCCGTGACCAAGTTCACGGTGGGGGACCGGGTCGGGGTGGGCTGCTTCGTCGACTCCTGCCGTACGTGCTCGTTCTGCGAGCAGGGTCTTGAGCAGTACTGCACGGGCGGTGGCTCCATCCCCACGTACAACGGCCTCGGCAAGGACGGTGAGCCGACCTACGGCGGCTACTCCACCCACATCGTCGTCGACGAGAACTACACCGTCCGCATCCCCGACAGCCTCCCGCTGGACGTCGCCGCGCCGCTGCTGTGCGCGGGCATCACCCTCTACTCGCCGCTCGTCCACTGGAAGGCCGGCCCCGGCAAGAAGGTGGCGATCGTCGGCCTCGGCGGCCTCGGCCACATGGGCGTGAAGATCGCGCACGCGCTGGGCGCCGAGGTGACCGTGCTCAGCCAGACGCTGCGCAAGCAGGAGGACGGCTTCAAGCTCGGCGCCGACCACTTCCACGCCACCAGCGACCCCGAGACCTTCCAGAAGCTGGCCGGCACCTTCGACCTGATCGTCTCCACGGTCTCGGCGCCGCTGGACTTCAGCGCCTACCTGAGCCTGCTCAAGACGGACGGCACCCTGGTGAACGTCGGCGCACCCGAGGAGCCGGTGTCGCTCAACCTCTTCTCGCTGATCAACGCCCGCCGCACGCTGGCCGGTTCCATGATCGGTGGCATCGCCGAGACGCAGGAGATGCTGGACTTCTGCGCGGAGCACGGCCTCGGCTCGGAGATCGAGCTCATCCGCGCGGACCAGATCAACGAGGCGTACGAGCGGGTCCTGAAGAGCGACGTGCGCTACCGGTTCGTCATCGACGCCTCGACGATCTGAGGGCAGGGCCTGACGGTGCCATGACCTCCGGGGTAATCGACCCCGGGCGGACGCGCGGAGACCATGGGGTCATCCCGATCACGAGGAGGACCCCATGGCCGCGTACGCCATCGCCCGTCTGAAGCCCCCGGCCGTGCTCCACGACGAGGTGCTGGACTACATGGAGCGCATCCAGTCCACCCTCGACCCCTTCGAGGGCCGCTTCCTGGTGCACGGCGCGCCCACCATGGAGGTGCGCGAGGGCAGCTGGGACACCGCGCTGGTGATCATCGGCTTCCCGTCGCTGGACCACGCCCGCCGCTGGTACGACTCCGACGCGTACCAGGCCCTCGTGCCGCTGCGCACCCGCCACATGGAGGGCGACATCATCCTGATCGACGGTGTCGCCCCCGGGTACGACCCGGCGGCGACGGCGGCGGCGATCCGCGCGGCTCAGTCGTCCGCGCCGGCCGCCGCCACGCCCACCGGGCAGGAGACGCCCGTGCCGCCGATGCCGCAGTAGCCGTTCGGGTTCTTGTCGAGGTACTGCTGGTGGTACGCCTCCGCCGGGTAGAAGGGGCGGCCGTCGGCGGGGAGGATCTCCGTGGTGATGGCGCCGTAGCCCGAGTCCTTCAGCACCTGCTGGTAGGCGTCCCGGGAGGCGTCGGCCGCCGCCGCCTGGGCGGGGGAGTGGGTGTAGAGCGCCGAGCGGTACTGGGTGCCCACGTCGTTGCCCTGGCGGAAGCCCTGGGTGGGGTCGTGGGACTCCCAGAAGAGCTTCAGCAGCGCGCTGTACGGGACGACGGACGGGTCGAAGATGACGCGGACCGCCTCCGTGTGGCCCGTCAGGCCCGAGCAGACCTCTTCGTACGACGGGTTCGGCGTGTAACCGCCCTGGTAGCCGACGAGGGTGGTCCACACGCCCTCCGTCTGCCAGAACTTCCGCTCGGCGCCCCAGAAGCAGCCCAGCCCGAAGTCCGCGACCTCCAGGCCGGCCGGGTAGGGGCCGAGGAGGGGGGTGCCGAGGACCGTGTGGCGGTCGGGGACGGTGAACTCCGGCTCCGGGCGGCCGGGCAGGGCCTGGTCCGGGGTCGGCAGGACGGGCGTGCGGCCGAAGAGCATGGTTCGGTCTCCTTGCGGGGCGGATGCGCCGGGGGCGCCGGACGCGGGTGACGGCACCGGAACAACGTTCCGGTGCCGTCGGGAATTCCGCGCGCCGCGCGGGTGCGGGTCAGCCGCTGGTCGCCGCGGCGGCGGCCACGCTCTCGTCGCGCAGTCGGCAGTACGCCGCCGCCGGGTCGTTCCGGTAGCGCCACGGCAGGGCGTCGACATAGCCGTCGACCAGCCGGAACTGCTCCACGGCGGCCTCGTCCCGGTCCTGGAGCGAGAGGTAGTACGCCAGCAGGTGGCGGACTTCGGACAGGCGCGGGTGGCCGGGGTCGGCGGCGGCCGCGTCGGCGAGGGCGGCGTCGACCAGGGCGTGCATCTCCGGCGTACGGTCGCCCTCGGTCGTGTCCGACTCGTCGTGCTCGAAGTGCGCGATGAGCGGGAACGCCGTCATGAGGCTGCCCAGCGGTGCCCCCGCGGCCGCCCGGGCCGCGAAGTCCCGCGCCAGCTCCTCCGAGCCCCGCCACTTGGCGCACCAGTACTGGAGCGCCGAGAAGTGGGCCTCGTAGTGGTGCGGCGCCCGCTCGGTGATCTCCCGCCACAGCCGGTCCATCTCGGCGTGCGGATAGCCGAGCCCGAGCGCGGTCCAGATCTCGCCGACGTACGGCGCCGGGTCGCCCTCGGGCGCGAGGGCCGCCGCGCGGGCGTGTTCCTCGCGCGAGCGGGCCAGGATCCGGTGGAACCCCTCGAACTGCTCGGACGTGGTGTTCCGGGCCCGCTGGGAGCCGCGGACCCGCCAGGCCAGGAAGACCGTCGAGCGGGCCCGTAATAGCGCCGCGCCCGGGTCGTCGGGGTGCGCGGCCTCCCAGGCCAGCAGCCAGGCGTCGTCCTCGGCCGCCACATCGGCGAACTCCTCGCAGTACCGGGTGCGCCACTCCCAGTCCCGCGTCGCCGCCGTCTCGTCGAACAGGGCGGCGGCCGGCCTGAAGTCGCCTGCCTTCGCGGCGGCGAGCGCCGCGTCCAGCCGGGCGGGGCGCGGGGCCGAGAGCTCGGTGTTCTGTCGCTCGGGCGGCAGGAAGCCGAGCGCGGCGGCCTCGTCCGCCCGCTGCTCCTCGGAGCCGACGTAGCGCCAGCCCTCGCGGGCGCCCTGCACGATGGCCTTGAGGAAGTACCCGCCGATCGCCAGCACGCCGAGCGCGATCGGGGTCAGGATGATCCAGAGGAGGACGGTCACCGCGCGGCCCCGTCCGTGAGGCCGTCCGTGAAGCCGCCCGTGAGGCCGTACGAGAGCAGCGCGCGCAGCGGCGCGGTGTCGGGTACGTCGGCGATCGCCGCGTCGACGGCCGCGTCCAGGTCGGGCTCGGCCCCATCGGGGCCCGGCGGCAGGTGGACGGTCGCGGGCTCGGTCCACGAGAACTCCCAGCGCAGCCGGGAGCGGGCGCTCAGCTCCGCCATCACCATGCTGGTGACCGACTTGCGCAGCGCTGGCCGGACGAACTCCCGGAAGACGCGCCCGTTCGCCGACGCCGCCTCCTCCGACAGCGGCAACCGCTGGGCCAGCTGCCACAGCTGACCGTCGTCGATCACCTTCAGCAGCGCGGGCAGCGTCGGCGGTTCGCCGGTGTACGCGGCCAGCGCCCGGTGCAGCGGCGACTCGACCGAGCCCAGGCGGGCGCTCATGGCCCCGTCGAGCAGCTCCTCCCAGCTGTCGGCGCGGCGGAACGTGCGCGCCTGCTCCGACAGCACCACGTCCTCCAGCGCGGTCAGCGTGCGGGCCGGGTCGGCGAGCAGGCCCGTCGCGGCGCCCTTGCCCTCGTCGATGCGGCCGTCCTCCGGGAGCGCCTCGACGGCGCGGACCCGGTCGGCGACCGACGGGTGCGAGTCGTACGGGGAGACCGGCTCGGTGGGCAGTTCGGCGCGCAGCCCGGCCAGTTCCAGCTCGCGGGCGGTCAGCAGACGGCCGAAGCCGCCGAAGACCTCGCCGCGCGGCGGCAGCAGCCGCGCCGAGGTGCCCAGCGTGGCGTAGCACTCCTTGTAGAAGGTGAACGCGGCGTCCAGCGAGGGCAGCTCGCGCACCGCGGAGGCGGTCGCGTCGCGGCCGGCGATCCGGGCGGCCGCGGCGTCGGCGGCGTACTCCTGCAGGCGCGAGTCGTGCATGGTGGCGCGGAAGTACAGGTGCGCGTAGCCGGTGTAGATCCGGGCCATCGTGCGGTACGTGATACCGGCGCTGCCCGTGTCGACCTCGCGGGTCTTGCGGCCCTTGGCCTCGGCCTTGGTGTTCCGCTTCTCCTGCCGGGCCCGCTCGCGGCCGGCGGTCTTCGCGGCGCGCTCCTCGAAGTGCGCGATGGTGCGGAAGAGCTGGGTGCGGCCGCGCGCGGTGAGGGCGCCCAGCCGGGTGTCGTGGTTGACGTAGTGCCCCAGCTCATGGGCGAGGACCGCGCGCAGCTGGGCTTCGCTGAGGCCCTGCATCAGCGGTACGCCCAGGTAGAGGTGGCGCGGCCCGGGCAGGAGGCCGAGGAACCGGGCGTTCTCGGTGACGGCGGCGTTGACGTCGCCGGTGAGCAGGATCCGGGTGGGCGGCCGCGTGCCCACCTGGTCGGCGAGCTCGCGGACGGTGCGCCACAGCTCCGGTTCGTCGGCCTCGGTGACGGCCAGACCGCCCTGGCCGTCGTCCTTCGGCGTCCGCAGCATGAACATGCCGCGTATGACGGGGATGGCCAGCAGCACGGACACCACGTACAGCTTGGTGGCGAGCCCGGAGGGGGCGTGCAGGTACAGCAGGTAGTCGATGCCGGCGAGGACCGCCAGCAGAAGGACGCCGAGCAGAAAGAAGCCGGCGAGCAGAACGAGTGCGCGCAGCGCGCGCAGGGATGCGCCCATCGGGCAGAGCTCCCCCACTGAAAATGGACATGACGAAGAGGCGTGGGGGGAAGCGGAGTATCACCCGGCGGGGCCGCTGGGGGCAACCGAGATCCGTGGGGCTAACCTGACGCGCATTCACTGCCACAGGGGGGCACACACCACATGCGCAACCTGCGTATTTCCCTGCGCGCGGCGGCCACCGCCGCGCTCACCGCGCTCGGCGTGCTGGCGACGGCCGTCCCGAGCGCGCACGCCGCGTCCGGGTACGACCGCTGCCCGCAGGGGAAGTTCTGCCTGTTCGACAACGTCGACGGTACGGGCACCATGGCCACGTACAGCGGCAGCACGGCCACGCTCGGCACCTTCGACAACAAGGCGTCCGGCATGCGCAACCGCACCGGGCTGTACGCCTGTGTCTACAGCCAGCCGCGGTACGAGTACTCCGACTCCGTCCGCCACGTGGCGCTCCAGGCGGGCAATGAGGACTATGCGTACGGGTTCGAGCACATCAAGGACGAGAACAGCTACCTCGACAACAACGTCAGCTCCTTCCGCCTTGCCCGCACCCAGCACGAGTGCGGCACCGGCCTGGAGTACATGCCGTGGTATTCGCCGTCCGAATCCAGCGAGCGCGGACCGCAGGAGTTCGGCGACTTCAACGCGGACGGCACCACCGACCTCCTCTTCCGCTCGGTCCACGGCAACCTGTGGTTGCAGCGCGGCGACTCCACCGCCACCCGCCTCGGCACCGGCTGGCAGTCCATGACCGCGCTCCTGCGCCACGGGGACCGCAACGGCGACGGCGCGGAGGACATCGTCGCCCGCGACACCGCCGGCGCGCTGTGGATGTATCCGGGCAACGGCGCGGGCGGGCTCAAGCGGCGCGTCCAGATCGGCACCGGCTGGCAGTCGCTCAAGCACCTCACCGCCGTGGGCGACTTCAACGGCGACGGCAGCAAGGGCGACCTGGTGTCCACGGACTCCACCGGTGCGCTGTGGCTGCACCCGGCCAGGGCGGCCGGCACCGTGGGCCCGCGCCAGAAGATCGGCTCCAGCGGCTGGCAGTCCATGACCGCGCTCGTCGGCGCCGGTGACATGAACGGCGACCGCCGGAACGACCTCGTCGCCCGCGACTCGTCCGGCAACCTCTGGCTCTATCCGGGCCGCGGTACCGGCACCCTGGGCCCCCGCAAGCTGATCGGTACGAGCTGGAAGAAGTTCAGCCGCGTCTTCGCCGTCGGGGACGCCAACGGAGACGGCTCCAACGACCTGTACGCCCTGGAGGATCCGCTGCTGTACCTGTACGCCAACAACGGCACAGCCCGGCTGCGCGAGAGCGGCGTCGACTGGGACTGGGACCGCCGCGAGATAGCGTTCTGACGCCTGCCGTAGAAGCGGGGGTGGCCCGGCCTGGCCACCCCCGTCCGCGTCAGTGCGGCAGCGTCGCCGGGCTGCCGCCGTTCGCCTCGTAGCCCGCCACCGCCAGCGCCCGGAATATCGCGTACTGCGCCGCCGGGTCCTCGCTCAGCGTCCACGGCAGGGCACCCACGTGGCCGTCCACGTGCACCAGCTGGTGCATCGCCTCCGACCAGCGCTCGGAGCTCACCAGGAAGTGGATCAGCAGATGGCGCACGTGCGCCAGCATCGGGTCGTCCGGGCGGGCCGAGTGCACGGCGTACAGGGCGCCCTCCATGGCCTTGGAGACCACCTCGGTGCCGTAGAAGTCCCGCACCAGCGCCACCTCGGGGAGGTGCTCGAAGACCGCGAACAGCGGCAGCGCGGCCAGCAGCGAGCCGCGCGGGGCGCGGGCCGCCGCGGCAGTGGCGAACTGGTCCGCGTCCCGGCGGGAGCCGTGCCACTTCTCGCACCAGAAGTGCAGCGCCGCCAGGTGCGCCCCCATGTGGTGCGGCGCCCGGTCGATGATCTTCGCCCACACCTGGTCGAACTGCTCGTGGCTGTATCCGAGCCCGCGCGCGACGGCGAGCTCGATGATGTACGGCACCGGGTCGCCGGGCGCCAGCAGCGCCGCCTCGCCGCTCACCGTGCGCGCCTCTTCGAGGATGATCCGGAAGTCGTCCGTGCCGGCCGACGACGAACGCCACGCCTGCTGCACCAGGAACTCCGCGTGCACCGCCGCGCCGCCCGGGTCCTTCGGCTTCTCGGCCCGCCACGCCCGCAGCCACGCGCCCCCGGTGCCCGGCTGCTGCTGGAGCTCCAGCGCCGCCGCCCCCGCGAACGCCTGCACGCGCTGCCAGCGCACCTCGCTGTCCTTGTCCGTACCGGCCAGCAGCTGCGAGGCGGCCCGCCAGTCCTGCGTCCGCTGCACCACGTCCAGCACGTCGACCAGGTCCTGGTCGGGCCCCGGCAGGCGTACGTCCAGCTCCTCCTGGCGCACGAAGCCGTACGCGCTCGGGTCGGCCGCGTCCGGCGCGCCCGGGTCGACCAGCCGGATGCCGCCGCGGCGGCGCGACAGGAACGACGCCAGGACCACGCCGATCAGACCGACCGCCAACAGGAACCAGAGAATCTCCATGCGCCCATTGTCGCGGACCCCACCGACAGTCCGGACCCGGCCGGTCCGGACCCGGCGGCGGCGTGGCCTCCGCTCCACCGCGGGCCCGACTACGCTCGGGGTGCATGAGCGACGAGCACACGCACCAGAGCTTCGAGACCCGCGCCATCCACGCGGGCAACACCGCCGACCCGCTGACCGGCGCGGTCGTCCCGCCCATCTACCAGGTCTCCACCTACAAGCAGGACGGTGTGGGCGGCCTGCGCGGCGGCTACGAGTACAGCCGCAGCGCCAACCCCACCCGTACCGCCCTGGAGGAGAACCTCGCGGCCCTGGAGGGCGGCCGCCGCGGCCTGGCCTTCGCCTCCGGTCTCGCGGCCGAGGACTGCCTGCTGCGCGCGCTCCTCGCTCCGGGCGACCACGTGGTCATCCCGAACGACGCGTACGGCGGCACCTTCCGCCTGTTCGCGAAGGTCGTGGCCCGGTGGGGCGTGGAGTGGTCCGTCGCCGACACCTCCGACCCGGCGGCGGTACGGGACGCGATCACCGACCGCACGAAGGCGATCTGGGTCGAGACGCCCTCGAACCCGCTGCTCGGCATCACCGACATCGCCGCCCTCGCGGACGTCGCCCGCACGGCGGGCGTCAAGCTCGTCGTCGACAACACCTTCGCCAGCCCCTACCTCCAGCAGCCGCTGGCGCTCGGCGCCGACGTCGTCGTGCACTCGCTGACCAAGTACATGGGCGGCCACTCCGACGTCGTCGGCGGCGCCCTGGTGACCGCCGACGAGGCGCTCGGCGAGGAGCTGGCGTACCACCAGAACGCCATGGGCGCGGTGGCCGGCCCCTTCGACTCGTGGATCGTGCTGCGCGGCATCAAGACCCTCGCCGTCCGGATGGACCGGCACAGCGCCAACGCCGCCCGCGTCGCCGAGATGCTGACCCGGCACCCGAAGGTGACGCAGGTGCTCTACCCCGGCCTGCCCGAGCACCCCGGCCACGAGGTCGCCGCCAAGCAGATGCGCGACTTCGGCGGCATGATCTCCTTCCGCGTCGCGGGCGGCGAGGCGGCGGCGGTCGAGGTCTGCAACCGCGCGAAGCTGTTCACGCTGGGCGAGTCCCTGGGCGGCGTCGAGTCGCTGATCGAGCACCCGGGCCGCATGACCCACGCGAGCGTGGCCGGTTCGCTGCTGGAGGTCCCGGGGGACCTGGTGCGACTGTCGGTCGGCATCGAGAACGTCGACGACCTCCTGGCCGACCTGCGCCAGGCGCTCGGCTAGATCCGGCCTGACCGGCAGGGCGCCTAGGGCCTCTCGTACGGATCTTGTGGGCCAGCCTGATCCAAACGAAAGACCCTAGGGCTCCACGGCCGACGCCCACACCGCGAACGCGGTCAGCGCGGCGCACAGCAGCAGCCACACCGTGCGCCGCAGCAGGCGAGCGCGGCGCAGCCTGCGGGTGCCGCGCTCGACCGCGCGGGCTGCGAGGTCGGCCGGGACCCGCGGGCGCGGCGGGGCCTGCAGCATCCGCCGGACCTCGGCCTCCTTCGCGGGGTCGATCACGGCGCCGTCACCGCCCGGCCGTCGCGGCGCCGCCGTCGCGACGCCGTGCCCGTGCCCGCATCGCGCGGACCGCACGCGTGCAGAGGGCCCGCACCCGCTCGACCGGCAGGTCCATCAGGGCGGCCGTCCGCTCCTCGCCGATCCCCTCGTACAGGCACAGGACGAGGACGAGCCGCTCCCGAGGGGTCAGCGCGGACAGCAGGCCGTCCCGCGCGCGGGGGGAGCGCCATGCCGTGCGGGCGAACCGCTCCGTCAGCTCCTGGCGGGCGATGTCGTACGGGTCCTCGCCGCGCAGCCGGTCCCAGCGGGCGTACGTGGCGGCCAGCGCGGCGGTTAGGAGTTCCTGGGCGCGCGGGTTGCGGGCGGGCGGCTCGGCGGTCAGCAGCGTGGCGGCGTGCAGCAGCCGGCCGGCCGCGCCCGCGACGAACGCCTCGAACTCGCGGGCGCGGTGGGCCGGTGTTCGCCGTGCCGTCGCCCGCCGCCGCTGTCGCACGTCCTCATATGAGGCCGTGCGCACGGCCGGGTCAAGAGGCCGGGGAGGCTTCCGTCGCGTCCTCTTCCGGGGAGGCCGCCGCCGCGGGCGTCTCCACGGGCGGCAGTCCGGCCTGGCGCGCCGAGAGCGCCGAGTTGAACCGGGTGAGCAGCGTGCAGAACGACTCGCGCTCCTCCTCCGTCCAGCCCTCCGTCACCTGGGCCATCAGCTCGCGCCGCGAGGAGCGGACCTCCTCCAGCCGGGCCTGTCCGCGCGGCGACAGCTGGAGCACGACCGCCCGGCCGTCCTCCGGGTGCGAGGTGCGCTTGACCAGGCCGGTGTCCACCAGCGGCGCCACCTGGCGGGTGACGGTGGACGAGTCGATGCCCATCCCGGCCGCCAGCGCCTTCACGCCCATGGGGCCCTCCCGGTCGAGCCGGTTGAGCAGCAGGTACGCGGCCCGGTCCATCGAGTTGCGGAGCTGGCCGGTGCCGCCGAGGCGGGTCTGCTCCGCCCGCCGGGCGAAGACGGCCACCTCGTGCTGGAGGGCATCGAGGAGGCCTTGGTGAAGATCAGTCGTCATGTCCTGGGACGTGGGCATGGCTGCGGCTCTCTCGTGCGGTGGTGGTGGTTGGTGGGGGACAGAGTACGCGGACCCGCGCGAGTCCGTACCAGTGCTGCACAAACGTGATGAGCGGCGGTGCGGCGGCGGCGCGGCAGGGCGTCAGCGCCGGGGTGAGCGGTGATGTGAGCCGTGGTGTGAGCTGCGAGACTGGCGGTCATGAGCTTCCGTACGCCACACCCCTCACACCCGCTCATCCTGGACGACATCCGCGGGGCGCAGAAGATGCTGTCGGGCGTGGCCCGGATGACCCCCCTGGAGGGCAGCCGGCACCTGTCGCAGCTGGTGGGGGCCCCGGTACACCTGAAGTGCGAGAACCTCCAGCGGACGGGCTCGTTCAAGCTGCGCGGGGCGTACGTGCGGATCGCCGGGCTGCGCCCGGAGGAGCGGGCGGCCGGGGTGGTCGCCGCGTCGGCCGGGAACCACGCGCAGGGCGTCGCCCTCGCCTCCTCCCTGCTGGGCGTGCGCTCCACGGTCTTCATGCCGGTCGGCGCTCCGCTGCCGAAGGTGGCGGCGACCCGGGAGTACGGCGCCGACGTCAGGCTGCACGGCCACGTGGTCGACGAGACGCTGGCCGCCGCGCAGGAGTACGCGCGGGCGACGGGCGCGGTCTTCATCCACCCCTTCGACCACCACGACATCATCGCCGGGCAGGGCACGGTCGGGCTGGAGATCCTGGAGCAGTGCCCGGAGGTGCGCACGATCCTCGTGGGCGTCGGCGGCGGCGGCCTGGTCGCGGGCATCGCGACGGCGGTCAAGGCGCTGCGCCCGGACGTGAAGGTGATCGGGGTGCAGGCGCAGGCGGCGGCCGCGTATCCGCCCTCCCTGCGGGCCGGCCGCCCGGTCGCCGTGGACACCGCGCCGACGATGGCCGACGGCATCAAAGTGGGGCGCCCCGGCGACGTGCCGTTCGCGATCGTGGACGACCTCGTCGACGACGTCCGTACGGTCTCGGAGGACGCCCTGTCGTCGGCGCTGCTGCTGTGCCTGGAGCGGGCGAAGATGGTCGTGGAGCCGGCCGGGGCGAGCCCGGTGGCGGCATTGCTGAGCGCGCCGGAGACCTTCCAGGGGCCGGTGGTCGCGGTGCTGTCGGGCGGGAACGTCGATCCGCTGGTGCTCCAGCGGATCCTGCGGCACGGCATGGCGGCGGCCGGGCGCTACCTGAGCCTGCGGCTGCGGCTGACGGACCGGCCGGGGGCGCTCGCGACGATGCTCGGGGTGCTGTCGGTGGTGGACGCGAACGTCCTCGACGTGGGCCACGTACGCACCGATCCCCGCCTCGGGCTCACGGAGGTGGAGGTGGAGCTGCACCTGGAGACCAAGGGGCCGGAGCACTGCGAGGAGGTGCGGGCGGCGCTGCGGGACGCGGGGTACGTGGTCATGGAGTGAGGGGCGGGGGCGCGCGGGTGCGCGGGGCGCCGTATATCGCGATACCCATCGCGAGTGCGGCCGGCAAAAAGGGTTGAGCAAACGCGATGTATCGCGTTACGGTGAGCGGGTTGTCATGTTCGCCGAGCGCGACCACCTCGGCGTCCCTACGCTCGGGTAGTACGTCTTGGTACGCCCGACCCACCACTCGCACCTGCCAACGGGAGAACCCACATGCCAGGCGCTATTCATGCCGAGGGTCTCGTGAAGACCTTCGGCGACGTAAGGGCTCTGGACGGCGTGGACCTGGACGTCCCCGAGGGGACGGTCCTGGGGCTTCTCGGCCCCAACGGCGCCGGCAAGACCACCACCGTGCGCGTGCTCACCACGCTCCTGAGGCCCGACAGCGGCAGGGCAGTCGTCGCGGGCATCGACGTGCTCAAGCACCCCAACGAAGTCCGCCGCTCCATCGGTCTCTCCGGGCAGTTCGCGGCCGTCGACGAGTACCTCACCGGCCGCGAGAACCTCCAGATGGTCGGGCAGCTGTACCAGATGTCCGCCAAGGCGGCGAAGATACGCGCCGGTGAGCTGCTGGACCGGTTCAACCTCGCCGACGCCGCCGACCGCCCAGCGAAGACGTACTCCGGGGGCATGCGCCGCCGCCTCGACCTCGCCGCCGCCCTCGTCGTCTCCCCGCCCGTGATGTTCATGGACGAGCCGACGACCGGCCTCGACCCGCGCAACCGCCAGCAGCTGTGGGAGGTCATCAAGGAGCTCGTCGCCGGCGGCACGACCCTGCTGCTCACCACGCAGTACCTGGAGGAGGCCGACCACCTGGCCCACGACATCTGCGTCGTCGACCACGGCAAGGTCATCGCGCGCGGCACCTCCGACCAGCTCAAGGCGCGCACCGGCGGCGAGCGCGTCGAGGTCGTCGTCCACGGGCACGACGAGATCGCCCCGGCCCGCGAGGTGCTGCGGGGCTTCGGCAAGGGCGAGGTCGCCGTCGAGGAGCACACCCGCAAGCTGACGGTGCCGGTCACCGGCGGCGCCAAGCTGCTCGCCGAGGTCATCCGCGAGCTGGACACGCACGGTGTCGAGATCGACGACATCGGCCTGCGCCGCCCCACCCTCGACGACGTGTTCATCTCGCTGACCGGCCACGCCGCCGAGCGCGGGGACGACGACACCGAGGCCGCGAAGGAGGCCGTGAAGTGAGCACCCTCTCCGACGCCCCGAAGGTCCCGGCGCCCCGCCCGCGCGGTGGGATGGCCCAGTCGGTCGGCGACTCGCTGGTGGTCGCCAAGCGGAATCTGATCCGGATGTCCCGGATTCCCGAGATGGTCATCTTCGGGCTGATCCAGCCGATCATGTTCGTGGTGCTGTTCACGTACGTGTTCGGCGGCTCGATCGAGGTGGGCAGCACCATCTCGCCGGGGGCGTACCGCGAGTTCCTGATGGCCGGCATCTTCGCCCAGACCGTCACGTTCGCCACCGCGGGCGCCGGCGCGGGCATCGCCGACGACATGCACAAGGGCCTCATCGACCGGTTCCGGTCCCTGCCGATGGCCCGCGGGGCGGTCCTCACGGGCCGGACGCTCGCCGACCTCGTCCAGACCACGTTCACGCTGGTCGTCCTGGCGGTCGTCGCCCTCATCGTGGGCTGGCGGGTCCACGAGAACATCGGCAAGGTGCTGCTCGGCTTCGGCCTGCTGCTCCTGCTCGGGTACGCGTTCTCCTGGATCGGCGCCCTCATCGGCCTCTCGGTGCGTACCCCGGAGGCGGCCACGTCCGGCGGTCTGATCTGGCTGTTCCCGCTGACGTTCATCTCGAACGCCTTCGTCGACGCCAACAAGCTGCCGACGTTCCTGCGCCACATCGCCGAGTGGAACCCGTTCAGCGCCACGGTGCAGGCGTGCCGGGAGCTCTTCGGCAACCTGCCGCCGGGCTTCACGGTCTCGGACGCCTGGCCCATGCAGCACCCGGTCCTCGCCTCGGTGCTGTGGTCGCTGCTGATCCTGGCCGTCTTCCGGACCCTGGCGGTGCGCAAGTACCGGTCGGCCGCCGCCTGAGGGCGGGGCGTGCGAAAACGGGGGGCGTACGAAAAGGGGCCGGGCCGCGTCTCGCGCGGCCCGGCCCCTCGTGTCGATGAGCGTGGGCTCAGCCCTGGTACGGCTTGGCGTCGAGGATCTTGACGGACGCCTTCTTGCCGTTCGGGAGCTCGTACTGGGCGTCCTCGCCCACCTTCTTGCCGTTGACGCCCGTGCCGAGCGGCGACTGCGGCGAGTAGGTCTCGACGTCGGAGCTCGCGTACTCGCGGGAGGCGAGGAGGAAGGTCAGGGTGTCGTCCTCGTCGCCGTCGAACGCGATGGTGACCACCATGCCGGGCGCGACGACACCGCTCTCCGTGGGAGCCTCGCCGACCTTCGCGTGCTCCAGCAGCTGGGTCAGCTGGCGTACGCGCAGCTCCTGCTTGCCCTGCTCCTCCTTGGCCGCGTGGTACCCGCCGTTCTCGCGCAGGTCGCCCTCCTCGCGCGCAGCCGCGATCTTCGCGGCGATCTCGGTTCGCGCGGGACCAGACAGGTACTCCAGCTCGGCCTTGAGCTGGTTGTACGCCTCCTGGGTGAGCCAGGTGACGTTCTCGCTGGTCTGGGTCACAGGTGCTCCTCGTCGGTACTGGGATACAAAGCAACGCCCTACCCAGAAGCATTCTGCCTTCCTGGATGGGCGAAACCACGAGCCTAACAATTTCGTGGGGAAAGGGGGAGGACGAACGTCACTTATTTTGCGTCGTCGCAGGTCAGCGCAGAATCGGACAGGGCCGTTCCAGTTACTTCAGGCTACTCCGAGGTGCAGCCGAGCAACTGGGCGCTGGTCGCCTCCGCCGTCGTACGCACCGTGACGATCTCGTCGAGCCGCGTCGCGGCCCCGTCGAAGCGGACCTCCTTGCGGCCCACCTCGCCGCCGTCCTCGGCGAGGGCCCGCAGGGTGCAGTAGCCCCGGGCGTCCCGCTCCTTGCGGACCTCCAAATGGACCGCGACCCGGTCCTCCGAGGAGAGGTCGAACTTGATCACCTCGGCGCTGATCTTCTGGCCGGCGACGTAGTCGTACCCGAACCAGCCGACCATGGCGAGCAGCGCGGCGCCCAGCACGGCGCCGAGGACCTTGAGCCCGCGGTCGGCGCGCTCGTCCGCCGAGCGGCCGTAACGGCCTTCGGGGAGCCCTTCCCGCACCGCGCTCATGATCGGTCCTCTCGTACGCCGGACGACGGAATTTTCCGTGCGCCGATTCCGTCACTATAGAAGCCGCCCCACGCCGACTATTCACCGAGGATCGAGTCTTGACCGAGCAGCTGCGACTGATGGCCGTTCACGCCCACCCCGACGACGAGTCGAGCAAGGGCGCGGCCACGATGGCCAAGTATGTGTCCGAGGGGGTGGACGTGCTGGTCGTCACGTGCACCGGTGGCGAGCGCGGCTCCATCCTCAACCCGAAGCTCCAGGGCGACACGTACATCGAGGAGAACATCCACGAGGTGCGCCGCAAGGAGATGGACGAGGCGCGCGAGATCCTCGGCGTCCGGCAGGAGTGGCTCGGCTTCGTCGACTCCGGCCTGCCCGAGGGCGACCCGCTGCCGCCGCTGCCGCAGGGCTGCTTCGCCCTGGAGGACGTCGACAAGGCGGCCGGCCGTCTGGTGAAGTCCATCCGCGCCTTCCGGCCGCAGGTCATCACGACGTACGACGAGAACGGCGGCTACCCGCACCCCGACCACATCATGACCCACAAGATCACGATGGTGGCCTTCGAGGGCGCGGCCGACGCCGAGAAGTACCCGGAGCAGGAGTTCGGCCCCGTCTGGCAGCCGCTGAAGGTCTACTACAACCAGGGCTTCAACCGGCCGCGCACGGTCGCGCTCCACGAGGCGCTCCTCGCCCGTGGTCTGGAGTCGCCGTACGGCGAGTGGCTGGAGCGCTGGAAGGAGTTCCAGCGCGCCGAGCGGACGCTGACCACGTACGTTCCGTGCGCCGACTTCTTCGAGACCCGCGACAAGGCGCTGATCGCCCACGCCACGCAGATCGACCCGGACGGCGGCTGGTTCCGCGTCCCGATGGAGATCCAGAAGGAGGTCTGGCCCACCGAGGACTACGAGCTCGCCAAGTCGCTGGTCGACACCTCCCTCCCCGAGGACGACCTCTTCGCGGGCATCCGGGACAATGCCTGACATGAGCGCACACCAGGCACTGACCCAGCTCGTCCCGATCGCCGCCCAGGAATTCGACAAGAACAAGGTCACCCCGGGCGTCCTCGGCTTCATCGTCTTCGCCGTCATGGCCGTGGCCGTGTGGATGCTGATGAAGTCGATGAACCGCCACATGGGCAAGGTCGACTTCGAGGAAGCCCCGGAGCCGGAGGCGGCGGCGCCGAAGGCGAAGGCGGCCAAGGGCGCGGCGGCGGGCAACTAGCGGCGGGCAACTAGCGGCGGGCAACTGGCGGCGGGGCAGGAGGACCGTCGGCGGCCGCCGGCTCAGCGCGCGTGCTCGGCGAGCGACAGCAGCAGGTGCGCGGACTCGGGGCGCAGGTGGTCGGAGTGGGCGCCCGCCGGGCCGTGGCCGTTCACGAACACGGACCCCGCGTCGACGCTGACGAACCAGTGGTCGAGGTCCCTCTTCGCGTACGGCTGGTCCGGCGGCAGCATCCGCACCTGGGACACCGGCTCGGGTGCGGTGCCGATGCCCTGGTTGCCGATGCCGCGCCGCTTCTCGGCGATGCGGTGCCACAGGCCGGTCGCCCAGTCGCGCTCCGCGTACGTCGCGACGACCGGGCCGCGCAGCGGCGCGGCGGCCAGCGCGGTGAAGGTGGTGGCGAAGGCGTCGCGGGGCGCGGCCATCTGGAACAGCAGCATGCCGTCCACGGTGAACGGCCGGTCCGGCGGTCCGGTACGGGACCAGCCGAGGGTGGCCCCGGGCGCGCCCTCCGCCGCCCACTGCACCGCCTCGCAGAGGAACCGGCAGCCGAAGGAGTGGCCCACCAGGTGGAGGTACTGCCCGTCCCGGTTCGCCAGGACGGGGGCCGCCGTCGGATCGGCGCGGTGCGCGTCCACGTATCCCAGCAGGTGCCCGATGACGCGGGCCGCGTGGGCGCCGTCCGCCGTGCTCATGGCATGGGCCCGGTCGCGCGTGGTGCGGTAGCCCGCCCGGGACGGCCAGCGGACCAGCACCGTCCACGGGGCGAAGGCGGCTGCCAGCCGCGGGTAGGAGGCGGGGCGTTCCGCCAGCCGCTCCGCGACGAGGGCACCCAGCCGCCGGGCGGCGTCGAGGGCCGACGCCGGCTTCGTACGCCAGCCGTGGACGTACACGAAGATGTCCGTGGCCCAGGCGGGCGGGGTGAGCTCGGCCGCGAAGTGGTCGTCGAGCCGGTCGGCGGGTACGGGCCGGCCGCCGTCGAGCAGCCATCCGGTCTCGTCGAGGTCGACGACACGGAGTGTGTTGTCGGGTGTCATACGGCGACCTCCTGGTCCTGACCCGCCGCGGAGATGTGGGCGCGCTCCAGACGCGCGTCCATGCCGCAGTGGAGCGCGTACGCGAACCCGAGGGGGTTGCGGAACTCGTCGGCGAACCGGCGGGCGAGCGCGTGGACGATCTCGCCGGCCGTCTCGCCGCCACCGAGATAGCGGGGCAGGAAGGCGAGCGCGTACTCGGCGGCGAAGGGCTGCGGCATCGCGATCTGCGGCCCGAGTACGCCGCGTGCCCCGTGCTCGATCAGCGCCCGGCCGAGGAACGCCCGGTCGACGTCCCCCTCGGGCACCCCGGCGTGGCAGGCGTTGAGCAGCACGAACGGCTGGAACGGGGTGCCGTCCCCGAAACTCCTGCGCCGCTCCCGAACCAGCTGGGCGTCGATGGTGGAGGAGTCACTGAGCCTGACGGCGAGGTAGGGCGCCTCGGCGCCGTTCGGCAGGAACGAGCCGTGGCACCAGAAATACATCAGCTGGTCGGAGAGGTCCGGGTCCGACAGCGCGGCCACCAGCTCGCGGCGCGTCGTGCGCTCGACGAACGTCGTCCCGCGGGCGAGGAGCGACGCCACCTCCGCCGCCCGTGTGGCGGCCCTCCGGTCGATGCCGGTGTCGTGGTTGAGGCTCACCACCGGCAGGTGGGGAGGCTCGGGGCGGTGGCCCAGCCACGGATACGAACCGCCGGTCTGCTCGATCTGGTGGCGGTAGCCGAGGAACCGGTCGAACAGCCCCGGTAAGCCGTCGCGCCGGTCCTCGTCGCGCTGGTCTTCCAAGTCGGACGGCAGCAGACTGAGCATCGGCCACGGAATGAACAGGTCCGAGTCGAAGCGGATCCGCAGCCCGTCGTCCGCCAGCGTGTGGACGAGGAACTCGCGGAACAGCTCGACCTGACGGCCGGTTCCGCCGAGCAGCGTGTGGTGGAGCAGATCGCTTCCGGCGCAGGCCAGCTCTTCGACCGCCGCGTGGAGCTCGTCCTCCGGCTCCCCGCTCAGGTCCGTCAGCACGGCGTACGGCAGCTCGGGGCGGCCGGGCGCCGGTCTCCCGTCGCCGGTGCCGGGCCGGAAGCCGACGAAGAGCTCCTGCCAGAGCCGCGCCAGCCGCGCGGCGGCCGCCCGTACCTCCCCGGGCTTCGCGGCCAGGTCGGCCTTGTGCTCGGTGCCCTTCAGCGCGGGCACACCCCGCCCGTAGAGCCGGGCCCTGATGCGGTCCTCGCCGCAGAGGTCGAAGCCGACGATGACGTCGGGGCCCTGGACCACCAGGTCCTGGACACGGGTGAAGTGGCGGCTCGGGTTCTGGACGATGCGGACGGGGAGCTCGGTGGCCACGCGCTCACAACCCCCGTACGTGTGCGGGGTCCGAGGCCGTCGGGGTAGGTCCGGACGCCGAGTCGGCGATGTCGATCTCGGTCTCCACCTGCTGGAGCACCGTCCCCGTGGACTCGTGCGCGATGGTGAAACGGATCCGGTGGATGCCCGGGCGATGAGGGGTGAACCGGAACTCCGCCCCGTCGGACTCCTGGTCGGAGGGGCGCACCAGGCCCGTGGCCGGTTCGATGTCCCCACGGGTGAGAGGTGTGGCGACGGCGGTGAGCCAGGGCACGCCCCCGCGGCCGGCCGACCCCCACGGATGCAGGTCACCGGGGACGACCCGCAGCAGGATCGCCGTGCCGGTGGGGCCGTCGAGCAGCGTGAGCCGGACGTGGCAGTCGGTGGGGAGACCGGTCCCGGAGGCCGGGTGGTCGCTCGTGGTGATGGTGTCGCGGGCGCGGCGGGGCAGGAGGTAGGGGGTGCGGCTGGGCTCGTCGTGCCAGAGGCGCCAGTCGCCGATCAGGTTCTCGATGTGGTGGCGGGAGGGAACCCTCCGTGCCGCCAGCTCTCGGAGGAACACCACGGGGTCGTCCCCCTGGCCCGGGGTCAGAGCGGTCTCCGCATAAGCCGTCCAGAGCAGTCCGGCCTCGTCGCCCATGCTGCGAAACAGATGCGCGGCGGCACCGAACCGGCTCGTGGCCCGCACCCGCGCCCTGTCGCCCCCCGGGCCGAGGGTGTCCAGCAGGCCCAGCTCCAGTGCGGTCCACGCGCTGCCGTGCGGACAGCCGATCTCCGTGAACAGTTGCTCAGCCTGGTGCAGGTGCACGCGGGCGGCGCCGTCCGGATCAGTCCAGCGTGCCAGCAGGCCGAGGTGGTGCAGTGTCCACGCCGTCCCGAACTCGTCCGGCAGGCCCCGGAAGATGTCGAGGGCGCGCAGCAGTTCCGTCTGTGCCTGCCCAGAGAAGGGCGCGTCCAGGGCGCGGCCGATGTAGTGGCGGGCCCAGGCTTCACCGCGGGGGTTCTCCGCGGCCTCATAGGCGGCGAGCGCGTCTCGGAACTTCGTGAGGGCTTCGCCCTGCCGCCCGCTGAGCAGCAGGAGCCGTCCCTCCTGGGTGAGCAGCAGGCCACTGTCGCGCTCGGTGGCGCATGCCCGGGCGGCGGTCAACGCTGTCCGGGCCGCGTCGGCCTGACCGAGCAGGAGGTGCAGCCGGGCCTGTTCGATGAGCCAAGGGAACGAGTCGCCGACTCCGTGGACGTGCGCGGCCTGCTCCAGAACGGCCAGTGCCTGGTGGGGAAATCCCTGGTCGATGAGGATGGATCCTTGGACGGTCAACAAGCGGTGCTCGTCGTAGCCGCTCGCACGCCGGGCGGTGTCGAGCGCCTCCAGTGCTCCCTTCAGGTTGCCGGAGTGGTGTTCGAGCACGGCGTATTCGCAGCTCGGTATGGCATTGCGCAGCAACTCCCGAGCCGTACTGGTACAGCCGACCTCGCGGGCGGCGTCGGCACCAACCAGGAAGAGGCTGTTCCGCACGCCCGGAGGGAGATCCTCAGTCCGGCCGGTGAACCACAGGAGCGCCGCCAGCTGGTCGTGCTCGAAAAAGCGGGCGGTAAAAGCGTTCGCCTTCGATGGATGGGCGACGATCCAGTCGAGATATTCATCGCCGAGAGCTCTCCGCCCGGTGGCGGGTGCGGTGGTGATCAGCTTCCGTAGTACCTCCTCGTACCGGCGGATGGCGAGGCCAGTGTTCTGCGGCTCGTCCTGGTCCAGCACATCGATCAGCGCCGAGGAGAGTACGAAGGTTCGCGAGTGCGCCCGCGTCACGAGCCCAGCTGCTGCCAGCCGCTCGAGCAGCCGCTTCGTTCTCCCCGTGTACGTCACCTGCGAGCCGAGGAGGAGGTTGGTCAACGTCTCGACGGAGAAGCTGGTCGCCCCCGCTGCCGTGAGCTGGCGGAGCGCCCCGCGCACGCTCCGGCCGAGCGGTGCGACGGCCTGACGCACCAGCGCCTCGCGCGCCTCAGGCAAGGGCAGCTGCAGTTCCCCGGCGATCCTTACGTACAGCGGCACCCCTCCGGTGCACTGCGCCAACTCCGGTCCCACCTCGGCCGGCAGGCCCGCCAAGCTGAGGCTGTCCGTCGAGCCGAGAGGCTCGACATGATGCGCCAGGACCTGAGGGCCGGCGTTCCAGCCGCCTTCCCGGCACGTCAAGACGGCGGAGAGGCGCGTCCCCTTGAGAGCGGCGAGCAGTTCCCGGCCTGCGGCCGGCGTGGGTACGTCGTCCACCACCACGAGTGCCCGCCGCCCGGCGGGAGGCAGGGCGAACAGCAGTCTCGCGGAGTCAAGTGCTGCCGCACCCGTCAGGTGCAGGATCCCCATGAACACCCGCCGGGAGACGCCCATTTGCCCCAGCAGCCGCACCAGCGTCACTTCCGGGTACCCGGACCAGGACTGGTGGTACACCGGCGCCCCCGTGACCCGCGCCGCCTCGCGGGCGAGGTGGTACGCCAGCGCCGACTTGCCCACGCCCGGCTGCCCGTGCAGGACCACATGGTGTCCGGGCCGGGTCAGCACCTCGCGCAGCCGGGCGGCTTCCTCCGCGCGCCCGACGAAGGGCACCGGATCATTCGGCAGGGGTAAGGGCTGCGGGTCCCTCACTCCGTCCCCCCTTCGCCAGAGCCGGGCACCGGATTCGAGCGTCCCAGTCGTGGTGGCCGCCGCGCAAGCGGTCAGCCCCGCGCGGTCTCCACCGGCACGCCCATCACCTCCCGCGCGTGCCGGTTCGGGGTGAGGCCCAGGGGCCAGGGCTGCCAAGGGGCCTCCAGACGTATGCCCCGTTCCAGGACCAGTGACCAGGCCGTCAGGCAGTCCGACAGTTTGGGGTCGCGGGACGGGTGCTTGGTGTCCAGCAGTTCGGACAGCTCCTGCTGGGCGACGACCGTGCCGACCTCCACGCCGCCGGGGGAGGCGTACGGCAGCAGCGTGCAGCGCAGGAAGCGGGCCCAGTCCGCGCCGCGGCGGTCGTCGTACGAGGCGAACAAGGCCGCCGCCTCGTCGCACAGGGCCAGCGCCTGCGGGGCGCGGCTGTTGCCCGCGTCGATGATGGCCAGTTCCAGGGAGGTCCACGCCTCGCCGTGGGAGACGCCGATGCGGCGGAAGTCCGCGCGGGCGTCCACCAGGAGCTGACGGGCGAAGCCCGAGTTGCGCAGGTTGCCGGTCTGCGCGGCGCGCTGGTCGCGGGTGAGGCGGCCCGCGTGGTGGCGGGCGCAGGCCAGGCCGTAGACGTCCCGCATCCGCGAGAACATCGCGCGCGCCCGCTCCAGGTGCCGGACCGCCTCGTCGGTGTCGCCGTGCTCCTCCAGCGCCTGGCCCAGGTAGTAGAGGGTCCAGGCCTCGCCGCGTACGTCCTCGCTGTCACGGTGGCGTGCCAGCGCCGTGCGCAGCTGGTCCACCGCCGGGCCCGCGTCGCCGGCCACGAGCCGGGCCCGGCCCAGCTGGGTCAGCGCCCACGCCTCGCCCCGGTCGTCGTGCGTGCGGCCGTACAGGTCGAGGGCCGTGCGCAGGGCTGCTTCGGCGCGCTCCACGTCGCCCATCCGCAGGCGGACCTGGCCCAGTTGGAAGTCCGCCCACGCCTCACCGTGCAGCGACTCGTTCTCGCGGTGCAGCGCCAGGGAGGTGTCCAACAGCCGCAGCGCCTCGGCGAGGTTCGCCCGGTCCCGCTCCACCGCCGCCAGCGCGTGCAGCGTCCACGCCCGGTCCGCCGCGAGCTCCGGCGCGGCCTGCAGCTCCAGCGCCTCGCGCAGCCGGGCCGCCGCCTCCGGCAGGTTGCCCTGGTGGTGCAGCGTGATGCCGAGCGAGCACAGCGCCAGCGCCGCGCCCGCGTCCTGCCGCGCCTCCTGGTACAGCGACACCACCGACGTCAGCGTCGTACGCGCCGTGTCGAGCTCGCCGAGCTGGCGCGCCGCGATACCGGTGCGCCACCGCACCGACCGGACCAGCAGGCCCTGGTCCACCTCCTCCGTCAGCTGCTGGAGCTCGCCCAGCCGGTACAGGTCGCCGCGCAGCAGGCAGTAGTCGCACAGCGCGCCCAGCAGGTCCAGCACCGTTTGCCGGGAGACGCCCTCCGCCTGCCGCAGCGCCGCGGTGATGAACCCCGACTCGTCGTCCAGCCAGCGCAGCGCCGCGTCCAGCGATGGGAAGCCGTGCCCGTCGAAGCGGCCTCCGTGGCCGGCGCGCGTCGACATCTTGCCGTCCACCATGCGGATCACCGCGTCGGCCAGCTCCGCGTAGTGGCGGATCAGCCGCTCCTGCGCGGCCGCGATGTCCGCCGCGTCCTCCTCCTCGCGCAGCCGCGCCGCCGCGAACGCCCGTACCGCGTCGTGCAGCCGGAACCGGTCGCCCCGCACTTGGTCCAGCAGCCCCGCCCGGGCCAGCTCCCGGAGCCGCTGCCGGGCGTCCTCTTCTGAGGGCTCGGTTCGCCTCCGGGGCGCCTCAGCGGGCGTCGACGGTCGATCGTGCTCGGGTCGCTCGTACCTCACGCCCCTCCGCGCGTTCTCTCTTTCGACGCCCGCGCGCCCCTGTGGCTCACTCGCCTCCTCCCTCGCCAGCAGCGCCGCGGCGGCCGCCGCCCCCAGGGAGGCGCGGCCCGCCAGCGCCAGGCGGCGCAGCAGCAGGCGCTGGTCGTCGGAGAGGTCGGTGGTGTAGCAGACGCCCAGGGCCCGCTCGACCGGGCCTCCCGGGCCGCCCGGGTGCCGCTCCAGGAGCCGCGCCGCCTCCGCGGCCGGGCGCGTGCCGAGCGCGGAACCCGCCACCCGCAGCGCCAGGGGGAGCCCGCCGCACAGCTGCCGTAGCCGCTCCGTGGCCTCGGCGTCGTACGGGCCCGGCTCGGAGCCCTCGGCCGCCGCGCCCCGCAGCAACTCCTCGGTGCCCGCCTCGTCCAGGCCGCCCACCGGCAGGTGGTGCACCCACGCCGGCACGTCCTCGCCCAGGTCGAGCGGCTCGCGCGCGGTCACCAGCACCAGGCCTTCGGACCGCTCCGGGATCAGCGTCCGCACCTGCGCGGGGTCGTGCGCGTCGTCCAGCACCACCGTGACCGGCAGCCCCGCCAGGTGCTGGTGGTACAGCTCGGTCAGCCTGCGCACCTGCTGCTCGGCCGACGCCCGCTCGCGCGGCAGCAGCTGCTCGCGCGGCGCGCCCAGCCGGTTCAGCAGGTTCAGCAGCGCGTCCCGCGTCGCCAGCGGCGGCTCGTCGCCGCCCGCGCCGCGCAGGTCCACCAGGCACGCCCCGCGGAACAGGTCCCGCAGCCGGTGCGCTGCCCGCACGGCCAGCGCGGTGCGGCCCGCGCCCGGCTCGCCGTGCAGCACCACCACCGTCGGCCGGGTCTCCGTCGCCGCCCGCGCCGCGCGCACCCAGCGCTCGATCAGCTCCAGCTCGCCCCGCCGCCCCGCGAACGGCGCGTCCGGCTCCGGCAGCTGCCCGTACGACTGCTCCAGCGCGGCCCGCCGCCGGGCGATGGCGCTGCGGTCGAGCCCGCGCAGCGGCACCGCCTTCGGCTCCGGTTTCTCCAGCGCGGCCGCGGCCAGCATCCGCTGCTGGTCCAGGAACGGCCGGATGCCCCGTACCTCCAGCGCTGTCAGCCACTGCAGCCGCAGCTGCTCCGGGCCGCCCGGCTGACCCAGCGCGCCCGCCCTACGGTGCGCGGCCGGCCAGTGCCCCGCCGTCACCTTCAGCACCGTCGCCGCGGCCCCCGCCACCGCCACCACCGCGCCGGCGCCCAGCGCGGTGCCCGGCGCCGTGCCGAGCGCCAGGTCGGCGCCCACGGCGGCGGCCGCCGCCACCACCGTGACCAGCGCGGACGTGCTCACCGTCGGCCCGCGCAGCCGCGCGCCGAGAGACAGCCGCCCCGCCTCCGCCTCCTCCAGGGCGTCCAGGGCCCGGACGTACGCCGTGTACTCCTCCACCGCGCCCGCCGCCATCCCCTCCAGCGCCGCCCGCCCCCTCGCCAGCAGCACCGCCGCGTCGGCCCGCCCGCCCGAGCGCCGCACCTCCTCTTCCACGGCGCGCGCCAACAGCCGCTCCGCCTCGGCGCGATGGCCCTCCCGCAGCCGGGCCTCCTGCGCGTACGCGTCCCGCATGTACGTCCCCCTCCGCCGGCGTCCACGTCCCGTCAAGTGTCGGCCGTTCGGCTGATCGGCGCGAGGCCTGTGGATAACTTCGGGAGAGGGGGGTGCCCGCCCGGGCGGGAGGCCATCGCGTCCGGCAGGACGGCCGTACGGCGAACCGACTGGCCCATGAGACCTGAGACCTCCCCCTACCTCCTCCAGCACGCGGACAACCCGGTCGACTGGTGGCCCTGGTCGGACGCGGCCTTCGAGGAGGCCAGGCGGCGCGGGGTGCCGGTGCTGCTGAGCGTGGGGTACAGCTCGAACCACTGGTGCCAGTGGATGAGCAACGTCCGTTCGGTTCGTGGTGCCCGGCCCGCGCGATGGTGGTGTCTCGGGCTGGGCAGGGAGGCGATCATCTGCTGAGGCCGCTTTCCCGGCCTTCGTCCCGTGCGGCTCCCCGGCAGTTCAGACATGCTAAGCCAGCGGGTGGCTCAAAGCAGCGAGCGAGTGGAAGCCCCTGTCGTACCAGACGAGCGGGCTGCCGTCTCCGGATACCGCCTCCGTCACCCGCCCCACCAGAATCGTGTGGTCTCCCGAGTCATACTGCGCGTTCGTCTCACATTCGAGGGTGCACAACGCTCCACGAATCAGGGGCGTCCTATGGTCAGTGCGCGTGACAGCGACATCCTGGAACTTGTCGTCCAACGAGCTCGCGAAGCGTTGCGCCAACGTCCCCTGGCCGGAAGCGAGAATGCTGACTCCAAAGCGGCGTACCTGCTGAAACACCGGGTGACAGCGTGCGCTCCGGGCTATGCAGACGAGCACCAGCGGAGGATCAAGGGAAACAGATGTGAATGAACTCGCAGTGAAGCCGTGGTCTGTGCCATCTCCGTCAGTCGTTGTCACAACGGCGATTCCGGAGGGGAACCGGGCCATGGCGGCACGAAATTCCTGCGAGGTCACTACGGGTGGTGCGGTCATGAACACGGTTCCCTTCTTGCGTGACGCGGCCGGTAGTGGCGATCGTGTGTTGGGGCTGCTGTGAGTCTTGATCGTGGCGCTGTCTGTGCAGGTCAGGGAATGGCCGGCGGGCGGGGGGCGGTGGAGGGGGGCGGTAAAAGGAGAGCCGGCGGGTGTGGAGGTGCCGGCGCACGACAAGGGCGCTCTGCCCGTCGCCCCTGTCGTGGCAAGCCCAGCTGATCAACTGCTGCCTCGCCGCGACCGGCCCGATGGTCGAGGGCTGGTGTGGGCGTCAGCAGCCTCTACGATGTCAATCCGAAGCCGTCTTCTTTGGGGAGGGAGCTCCCACCTGCCAGTCGACGGGCGGCGGCGTACCGTTGAGGAGCCAGTCTCCAATGGCCCGCTGCTTGAATATCGCAGGATTGTGGCTGGCGACCGTCCTTGAGTTGCGCCAGTGCCGGTCGAGATCGCGGCCGGTACTCGTTGCCGAGGCACCCAGGGCGTTGAACAGCAGGGTCGCCGAGCGCGGTACCAACTCGGAAAGCATGACCTGCGCCTGCTCGGAGCGGATTTCCGCTACGAGATTCGCCTCACGATCCTCCTCCGAATCACGCCCGGCAACGCCCGTCTCCGAGGCCCGCTGCAACGCCTCCGCAACGCCGCGGGTCAGAGCCCGCGCTGTGTAGGCGATGGAGGAAATTTCCCCGACGACCGACTGGATGTTGGGGTCATCCTTGGCGAGGATGGCGGAACTGTGCGAGTAGTTGCGTTGGCGGTTCCGCACCGCTTCTGTGATGTCTCGCTCAACGGCAACCGCAATGCCTGCTTGCACGACCAGCAATATCCACTGGTAAAGCGGCGTCTGATAGCGAATGCGATCCTCGAAGGGGGAGACGTCGCGAGGGTCGACACGCGCCTCGTTGAAGAGCAACGTGCCCGTGCCCGTGGTGCGTTGGCCGAAGCCGTCCCAATCGTCATGAACTGTGATGCCCGGTTGATGCATCGAGACGAAGCCGGCCACGCTCTGACCCTCGTAGACTCCTGAAACATCCGCCCAATCCGCGAAAATGGAGCCGGTGGTGTAATGCTTCTTACCGGAGACCGTCATCCCATCGTCGTGCCGGGTGAAGATCGTGTTCTTCTGCCCCATCGCGATCGGGCCCGCCTCCGCCCAGGCGTTGCCCACTACCTGCCCGTCAAGAAGTCGGGGCAGCCACCGCTTGCGATAATCTTCGTCGGGCCGGTGTACGACGTCCTCCACGAAGGCGATGTGGCCGCGAAGGATCTGCGGAATGTTGGAATCGGCCGCCGCCAGCTCGATGAGCACTTCTCCCCACTCGGGGATCGTGAGCCCGTCACCGCCCCATTCCTTCGGTATGCGCAGCCGGCTGAAACCTGCGTCAGCTACAGCACGCACCTGCTCTCGCGGCAGCTCTCGGTTGAGATCACGCGCGATCGCGCCCTCGGCCAGGTCTTTCACCACCGCCAACACACTCGCCTCGGACGACGCGGTGGGCGGGATTCCGGGTGTCATCTACCTGGCGTCCTTCCTGGGCTTCCGCACTACTTGCAAGGTCGAGTTGCCGAAGGCTTCCGTGTCGGTGTCGAGGCGTGCGAACTCTTCGAAGCCCGCGGCGGTCAACTCGGCGAGCAGCGATTCCGGGGAACGCTCGGAGTAGTGCAGCACCTCGAGGTCGATGGGCTTGCGCTCGCCGTCGATCTCGACGTACCGGGTGATGGTGCGCCCCGGCACCAAGTCGGCAGCGATGGCGTCGTAGTCCTTGATGGTGTGGAAGCCACGTCCCCAGTCCGAGGCGCAGTGGTCGACAATGAAGTGGCCACCGGGGCGCAGCACGTCGAAGACACGGGCGATGTGACGCGCCCGGTCCTCCGCCCGGTCGAGCATGTGAAGTGCACCCATGTTGAGGGCCAGATCGAAGGACTCCGCCGCCACATCGCGCAGGAAGATGATGTCCTTCTCGATGAATCCGTCGGCGGGCAGCCCCTTCTCCAGTGCACGCCGGCGCGCCTTTTCCAGGGCACTGTGCGACACGTCGAAAGAGGTGACACTGCGACCTATTCCGCTGCTCAGCAGAAAGAGGCTGTCGCGCCCTTCCCCCGTGCCTAGGTCCACGATGTCACCCTTGAATATCTCCGGGTGCCGGGCAAGGATCTCCCGCAGGCTCGCGTTCTCGGAGGGGCCTTCCCAAGATTCGGCGCCACGCTCGTAAACCTTTGCGTAGCGGTCTTCGTAGCCGAAGTAGTAGCCCTTCTCCGAGACGTATTCCCGCATCACAGAGACGATCGGGTAGTCCGCGGGGATGGTGCGTCGCTGCGGCTCCGCCGTGCTTTCGCTGCTGTACTCCGTATGCGGCTGCGCGGCCGTCAGCAGAAGCTTCTGCCCTGCCGCGATGCTGATCTTTTCGCCGACGCCGATGACCGCCACACCTTCGCGCAACTCCTCGTCGGAATAGCCACCGTCGGGTAGACAGTAGAAACCGAGCCGGCCCCGCTGGACCGTTAGCGACGCGGCCTCCGGGTAGTCGAGCTGTACGACTTCGTTCGCATCCAGGACGACAGTAATCTTCTCGATCATTGTTCACTTCCCCGTTCGTGCGTAGGTGTGAGAACTGAGGAGCTCGCTGGGGTTGCTGCCGCGGAGATAGGCATCGGCCGCATCCCGGGTCCAATGGAAGACGCTCTGCTGTACTTTGCTGCCGCCGATGGACAACGGCTGCCGCTCCAGGGCGAGGCGCATGACCCGTGCGGATGTCGCGTAGTCCCGCTGCGCGAAGGCTGCGATACCCTCGAAGAGCGGCCGGCACACGGAGTGGAAGAACTCCGGTGACTCTCGATCGCGGCAGGAAGCCACGATGCTGTCGAAGAGTCGGTACTCTTCAGCCTTCGCGAACGCCATCGCAGCGTGCAGATCGTTGAAGACGTAATTGGGGTCTTCCGCATAGGCAGCCCAGGCATCCGCGAGCGCCGACCAATGGGGCGCCAGCATCTCGGAGAACTCCTGTCCTCCCAGCATTTCCAGCCGCCACAGCAGTGCGACCGCATCGAGGTCTTCCCAGGCTCCTGCCCTCGTCTTGCGGCGCACCTCCAGCTGGTAGCAGCGCAGAGCCTCTTCCAATTCGCCCTCACCGAGCAGGCCTATGGCGAAGTGCCACCACATGTGGATGCGCATCGGCTCTGCCGCTCCCCACCCGTTGGGGTAGCGGGAGATGGATTCCTTCGCCGCCTGATGGTCGCGCAGCCTCTGCAGCACGTGCACCTTGGCGTGCAGTGCGTAGACATCATCAGGATTGACGCTCATGGCACGCTCAGCGGCGGAGATCGCGTCAGAAAATTCCCCGCATTCCTCCAGAGCGAAGGCGAGAAGGCCGTCGCTGAGGCCGGCAGCGCGGCGGGTCATCGTGGAGCGCAGCTCGACGAGGCTGCGGCCCGTCTCGAGCATTCCCTCACTGTCGCCCAGGAAGAAATCGACCATATGCGCGAGGAAGCCGGTGAGCAGCGCATGCTCCCCACGGGAGCTCTGTAGGCTGCTCGCCAGCATCTCGCGAGCACTCGGTAAGTCCCCGCGTGCCCAGCTCAGCACCGCCTCACGAGTGGTGCGGAACTCGGGTTCGAGAGAGTGAGGGGCCATCGACTCGAGAATGTCGATGGCCTCACGACATCGCGCCGCCTCCATATTCGTGACGGCTTCGGCGGCGGCCACGAGGCCGTGGTGCGGGTCAGTGTTGCGAACGGTGCGGGGGTCGAGGCGGAGGGCCACTAGATCTTCAACGATGCTTTCCATGTCTGCAATCCCTGGAACGAGAACGACATAACGATGACAAGCAGGAACGGCGCGATCCATACCAGCGATTGCGCCGCGCCGAAGACGAGGAAGACGACAGCCAAGATGGGAATCGCCGTGGCATTGCCGAGGGCGACCGCATGGCCGGTAACGGCGGAGTCGTAGTGCGTAGCGGTGTACTCCCGCAGTGCGATGCGCAGGGCGCCGAAGCCGGCCCCCAGCGCGAAGGTGGAGAGCGCCATCGCGACCACGGTGGCTCCACCTGCCGGCAGCGCCCACAACATCCCGCCCAGTACGGTGCAGGCGATTACCAGCCTGACGAGTGTCGCGGAAGACAGTTTCGCGCGGGCCGACATCACACCTGCGACGATGACACCGACGCCCAGGCAGGCGTCGACGATGGCGACCGCGACAAGGCCCGCGCCGCGGTCACTGACCTGGAGCGGCAGCATCAGGTTGAACGCGCCCAGCACTGGCCAGACGAGCGCGAACGTGGCGATCAGACGCAGCGGAGCCCCGGACTTCGCCGAGGGGCCGGCCTTGGCCTCGTCATTTGTGTCAGTGGCCACGGCGGCACCTACTCCCGCCCAACTGAGTGCCGCAACCAGCGCGAAACCCGCCGTCAACGCCTGCACGATGCCGCGGGTGCCCACCACTTCGATGATCGCTGGGGCCAACAGCGGCCCGATCATCAACGCCGCCTGATTGCCCGACATGGTGACGGAGCTGGCCCACGACACATCCTGCCGCCGCTTCTCCTCATTGAACCAGCTTTCCCAGCTCGCCTCCAGTGCAAAGAAGCCGATCCACATGAAGAAATTTGCTAAGACCAGCGCGGTGGGGTTCTCCACGAGAAAACTGACCGCGAATGAAACCATGGCCACGTAAAGCAGCGACAGCACAGAGAGGCGCTGCCCCGATATCGTGATGCGGCGGAGCACGACCGGCACCGCCAGCGCCGGCAAGTACGACAGCAGTGTCGAAATGACCAACCGCCAATAGCCCCCGCCTTCCGCCGTCGCGATCTGCCAGTTGATCACAACGAGGAAAATGCCGGCGAAGAGGCGGTAAGCGGTCGAAACGATGGCATAGCGGATCATAGATGCCGGCAGTACCTTACCCATGCGCCCAATCTCTGATCAACCGAAGATTTCGTCGGAGAGCGTATCCGCGATCTTGACGGGCATCATGGTGCGCTCGGTGAAGATTTCGTTCCACACCATTTCGACCACGCCGTCTCGGGTGGTCCAGTCCGCGACAGGCTTGGCGACGTCACCAGGCTTCTTGGACACGTGGACAGAGACCACGTTCTCGGGAAGCTCCTCCGGAATCGCCACCGAGGTGATCTTCCCCGGCTGTGCCTTCAGGAAGGCTACGGCGCTGCTGCGGGCGGGTTCGCTCTGCACCAGCGGGAAAGGATCAATCCCCAAGTAAGAGGCCACGTGCAGGGTGTAGGGGTTGTACCCGTAGGCACGTTCCACCTGGTCCATGATGCCGTCACCGCCCGGTCGAGCAGCCGCCTCGATGAGCCACGGAGCACCCTTGCTGTCGAATTTGACCTCGACGTGCGCGATCCCGCGATCGATCCCGAGGACCTCGCATGCTTTCTCCGCCAGAGTCGTCAACGCCGTATCGCCCGTACGGTGACTCGGCACCAGGTGCCCCACCTCGGCGAACATAGGAGGTTCCGAAAGATACTTTTCGGTCACCGCGAGCGTCGTGCGCCGATCGCCGTGGCAGAGTACCTCGACGGAGACCTCTTCCTGGGAGTCCACGTATTGCTCAACCAGGTAGTGGGTGCCTTCGATGGGGAAATCACCGCGGTAGCGCTCGATGTGTTCCACCGAGGCCGCGAATGCGGCAATCGCCTCGGCGCGCGTATGGGCGAGGCTGACGCCGCCGCTGCCGCTGAAGTCGGCGGGCTTGATCACGACCGGGTACCCGATCTCCCCGGCCGCCGCGAGCATCTCTTCCTCAGAGGTGACGGCGATGGAGCGCGGAGTCGGCAGATCCGCCGCCTCGAAACGCGCCTTCATCGCGTACTTGTCGCGTGTGACATGTGCCGAATCGGCGGAGAGTCCGGGTAACCCGTATTCCTTCGCGACGGCACTCGCTGTCGGCACACCCCAGTCGTTGATCGGCACAACTGCCGCCAGATCCCAGCCGCGCTGTTTCCACTCGGCCACCGCCGCGAGCACGGAATCGGCGTAGCCGTCGTCCGCCGCTATCACTCGGTCGAAGAAGCGCTGCGGGGAACGCTGCGGATCGAGTGCTGTTGCCCACACAGGCATGGAACTCGCATCTTTGGCGCCCGAGAACGAGCGCTCGCGCAAGAAGTAGCGCGTACCGAGTCCTAAGAGAAGGACATATGATCTTGGTGTAACCATGCGGTCACGTTAAGACGCGCTGTAACAGGTGTCAATGGGTGGCCTGATGAGAGCGGTCGGTCAATAACTTCTGCGTGCGTTTGGGCTGTTGGGCCGTTGGATGCGGATGTGTCCAAGGGGGACGAGGTGGGGTGGGTGGGGGTGTCCCGGTCTGCCGCCCAGCCGACGTCCAGGCCGGCGCACAGCGCGGGTCGCTGATCGCAGGCGATGGCTCGTCGAAGGCCGGTTCCGCGCGGGGGTCGGCGAGATGACGCACCGTGAAGCCCCGGATCACATCCCGGGCGGCGGTCTCGTTCCCGGCCGCGCGGGAAAGAAGACGCTGCGTGCTGTCAACGGCGTTGCCGACGGGGGTACTCCGTGTCCAGCCGTTCCTGCTCGGGAGGCTGAAAAGAGTCCGTGCAGGCGGGCCGCCGCATGTCGGCGCGGTTCACGGCGCGAGAACAACGGCGCTGGATCACAGGGAAGTTCATTCAACCTCGACGGCCTGGTCGACCGCCGCGTCTGCCAGGGCGCCGACTGGGCCGCCAACGAGGTCTACGACTCGAAAGCCCTGCGAACCAGCCTGCTCACCGTGGGTCTGGGCGGCCCGCTCCGGATCGCCGCCCACCGCCAGTGGCACGAGACCACTGCCGGGAGCATCACGACCGCAGCATGACCACCTCAGCCGCATCTACAGCTGCCGTAACCGTTCACGAAGTGCGGCCGGAGTCCTCGCCCGGGTCGGTGCCCACGTGCAACACGGACTCGGCTGCTTCCCTGTCCAACATCTTGAGAGCGGCGGCTACCGGAGGCGCGAGTCGCCGGTGGACCTTCACTGTTCGGGTGGATGGAAGTGAAGCCCCCAAAGGGGCAGTTCACGTGGCCAGTCATGCGTCAAGACCGCTGCCATGCGTGACGCGCGGCTCAGCTGTGATCTAGGCCACATTAGGAACAAGCCTGCTCATGAGTCGTCTGATGAGTGATGTCATGCCAGTGGCGAGCGCGCCACTCGGGGTGGAGTCCGGGCGCGAGAAAGCCGCATTCACGCAAGGGTCAACTCCACGACGATCACCGCGACGGCACAGCGCGTCGACGTGGGCCTGCCCACGTCAGTCCACGAACCGTTCCACGACCTCACGTGCGACCAGCTCAAGGCTCTCGATCTCACGCGGTGGGCAGCAGGAGCGCCGGCCGCGCTGCACGCCGAGACGCATCTTCGGCTCAGCTGAGTGTCTGACTGTCGGAGTGAGGTAACTGATGGCACTGCTCTGAGGGTGTCAAGAGGAGAGCTCAAACCAGCCAGGAGGATATCGAGCCGAGGGCCGAAGTCGCGCCTGCCGGAACGACGCGCCCTCCTGCGGAAGGCGCCGGTGCCATCTATGGCACGCCGAGCGTGCCAGGAGACTCTCACCATCGAGCGATGAAAGGCACTTATATGTCACGCGAACGCCTCGAAAAGCTTGCCGCTGAAGGAATGGAGCGGCTCTTCGAGAAGGTCCCGAAGGCACGTGAATTCCATGCCGCCGAGTGGTCGGACCCGGACTATTATCGGCGTCACCTCGTCGAGACTGTACTCAGAATTCGCCTCAATAACGAGGTGGATGCATACGGTCTTTACAAAGTGGGCTACAAGGACCACCGGCTTGCTGCGACGCTCGCAAGGTACCTCTCCGAAGAGAACAACCACGAGGGGATGTTCCTGCGCGACCTGAAAGAATTCGGTCTCAGCAAGGACGACGTGGACGCGACCCGTCCCTTGCCGTCGACCGAATACCTCATGGGGTACATGTACTTCTCCATCAACCAGGAAGGGCCGCTCCCGACGACGGTCTGGAACTGGTTCGTCGAGTGGTACTCGGACCGCTACAACCCGGGCATCACCAAGTACGCGGCCGAGGTCTACGGCCTGGAGAAGGTCAAGGGCTCCCAGGCTCACATCGACTACGACGAGTCCCACGACCACGACGAGCTGATGTGGGGCACGGTGGACCGAGCCATCAAGGGCTGGGGTTCCCTCGAGGACGCGGAACGGCACCTGGTCAACTTCATCGACCTGATTGCCCTCTACTTCACCGAGCTCTACGAAACCACGGTCGGCCGCAAGGCCTGAGCCGCCGCGAAGCCCTGGACCGCTCGCGGTGCCCGCACATCCGTGTCATGCCATGTCGACCGTAAGGATTCGCAGTGCCCGATGGGACCGTCCTGATACTCGAACCGGAGTCATCCGGCGTCGACCTCATCCCGGCAGCGCTCGAGCTCGGATTCGGTGTCCACATAGGTGACCGTCGGGCTGCCCACGAGCTGCCCACCGCGGTACGGGATGCCGTCGCCGCGGGTACGGCAGCCCACCTCCAGGTGGACACGCGGTCAGTCGGGGCGGTGGCCGATATGGCCGCCGCCCTGGCGCGGCGGACCGAAGTCGTCGCGGTGGTCCCGGGGTTCGAGTACTCCATATCCACCGCCTCCGCTGTGGCGCAGCGCCTCGGCGTTCCGGGTATCACCCCTCGGTCGGCTGAACTGCTGCGGGACAAACGCAGGATGAAACGAGCGCTCGCCGCTCGTGGCGTACAGGTGGCCCGCGGCGTCCCGCTCGCCGTCGAACGCGCCGACGACTCCGTACTGAAGGACGTGGCCCGCAGGGTGGGATTCCCCGCGGTCGTCAAGCCTGTCAACGGCTGCGGCAGCCTCCGGGTGCGCCGTGTCGAAGACTTCGGGGAGCTGTGTGACCAGGTGGAGTTGTCCCGCCGCGACCCCATCGACGACATGGGCCTCAGCATCGGTGGCCGGCTCCTTGTGGAGTCGTATGTGACGGGTCCCGAAGTCAGTGTCGAGGGATACGTCGCGGAGGGCACCGTTCGCGTTGTGGCCGTGACCGAGAAGCAACTAGGCCCCGAACCGCACTTCGTCGAGGTCGGGCACATCGTGGATGCCGGGCTCGAACCGGCGGCACGGGCCGAGGTGGAGCGGGTCACCCGGGCCGCCGTCGAGGCCCTCGGCCTGCACGTCGGGGTTTTCCACCTTGAGGCGCGGCTCACTTCGTCGGGTCCCGTAGTGATCGAGGTGGCCGCGCGCCTGGGCGGTGACCGGATTCCGGAGCTGGTCGCGGCCTCGTACGGATTCGACCTGCCACGAGCGATGATCCAGGCCCTGGCCGGGCTGCCCGTCGTACCACCGGATGCGGGCAGGCGGCCACGTGTTGCCGGAGTGCGCTTCTTCAGCGTCCCGCACCCGGCTGTCCTCGGAGACCCGGGTCAGCTCGTCCGGCGGATATCCGCCGTCACCGGGTGCCGAGACGCCTCGGTCAGCCAAGTGGCGGGAGCTGCCCTGCAGCCCGCCACCGACTTCCGCGACCGCTTCGGGCACGCCGTCCTCGTGGCCGACGACCGGCGGGCGCTGGACGCCGCGCTCGCACAAGTGGATACACACGTCGAGCAGTCCGTGAGGAGCGCCGCAGCATGCGTTTCCTGATCGCCAACCGCTACAGCGACAACTTCGCCGACCACGGTGAGTACCTCGGCCACGCCCGATATCAGGTCAGCGGTGTGACGATCGCGGATCACGTCCCGATGATCCCACCGGGCCAGGGACGCATCGGGTTTCCGAGGACGTCCATGACGCCCCTGTTCCGTGACGAGGCGCGGATTGCCTGGACACCTGTCATGGCTTCAGCCGGGGACGCCGGCTGGGCTCGGCCGTCCAGTCGGGCTCCGAAGCCGCAGCCGTCGCCGAGTCCGCGGACGGCGGCCTCGACGCCCTTGGCCCGACCGACAGCCCCTACCACCTCGAAGTGATCGAACACCGCGACGTCTACCGGCATCGGATCGCTTTCGCCGCCGTGGGCTTGCGGGTGGTGGGCACTGCCGCGCCGGCCACCGGCAGCTCATCGAGCGGTCGGTGCCCCCGACGGTCGTGGACGTCACCGAGTAGGGAGACGGGCCTCACCCCGGACGCATGCCAAGCACGCCGGCATGCCGGCTCTGCGTGGGCGCCCTCCTACGGGCGCCCGCGGACAGCACCACCCAGCCACCGAACAGGGTAAGGAAAGAATGCGCATGTCCACCCAATGGGCCGTGCCGGAGGGCCGCTACGAGCCCTACCGCTTCAACAAGGAGATCCAGCACCGCATGCGCCTCGCGCGCAACCGTGGTCGCGCGGCGGGCGAAGCCGCGGCGGACCGGGTGGACGCCCTGGTGGGGAAGGCGACGGGAGGGACCGCGGCATGCGTCTTCTGATTCTCAACCGGCACAGCGACAGCTTCGCGGAGTACGACCGGTACATCGACCACCAGGAGCATGAGGTCTCCTACGTGACGGTCCCGGAACACGTGCCCATGGCCCGGCGGTCCCGCCACCTGGAGGTGCTGTCCTCGCTCAGCGACGAGCAGCAGGTGCTCCGGGCCGCCGAGCGGTGCCACCGGGAAGCCGGTCCCTTCGACGCCGTGTTCGCCCAGTCCGAGTTCGACCTGCTGACCGCTGCCGCCGTCCGCGAGCAGCTGAACGTGCCCGGTCCTGGGGTGCAGGCCACCCGACTGTTCCGGGACAAGCCTCGTATGAAGGAGGCCGTCGCCGAGGCAGGGCTGCGGGTGCCGCGGTTCACCACCGTCACGTCGGTCGCGCAGGTCGTGGAGTTCGCCCGTACCTGCGGGGGAGCGATGGTGGCCAAGCCGCGCGCCGGTGCGGCCTCCGGCGGAGTCGTCGTGATCGAGCCTGGTACCGACCCCGCCGCGGCACTCGCCGGCCTCGACCTGGCCGAGTACGAGGTCGAGGAGCACGTCTCCGGGCCGATCTGGCACGTCGACGGCCTGCGCCACCGGGGCCGCACGTGCTTCCAGCTCAGCTCCCAGTACATCGGCACCTGCTACGGGTTCTCGCGCGGCGAGCCGCTTGCCTCCGTGGTGCGCCTCGACGAGAAGGCGGACCTCATCGGTGAGTTCGCCGGCCGGTGCCTGGACGCGCTGGACCTGCGCGACGGGCCGTTCCACCTGGAGGTCATCGAGAGCGCCGACGGGCCCGTCTTCCTCGAAGTCGGAGCGCGAGTCGGCGGCGGCGAAATACCGTTCGTCCTGCACGATGTCTACGGGGTGGACCTCGTGGGCGACTGGCTCCGCGTCGTCATGTCGCAGACTCCGCGGACGCTGCCCCGGGACACCCCCCGTGAGCACGCGGGATTCCTCATGCTGCCGGAACCGGCGGGGCTGACCCTGGTGTCGCGGCAGAGCCTGCTGGAACGAGTGGAGTGCCTGTACGCCGAGGTGCTGCCCGAGCCGGGCCACCGCTTCGACGGCGCCGGTGGCTACGAGGAGCTCCTCGGGCGGTTCCGCTACCGCGCGCCGTCCGCGAAGCACATCACCGACGCGGTCGACGAGACGCTGCGGACCTACCGCTACGTGCTGACGGAGGAGGGACGATGAGCCGTATCGTCTTCTTGATGCAGGACCCGAGCGAGGTCATGCCCGCAGAGATGGCGCTGTTCATGGGCGAGGACCCGCCGTACGACCCGGGGCGCGCCGCCGCGGAGTCGGCCGCGCTGAAGGAGACCCTGATCAGTCGCGGAGCCGAGTGCCTGACCATCCGTCAGCTCTTGAAGGATGCCCCCCGGGAGGCGCTCGTCGACCTCGCCACCGCTGCGGTCGGCACCGACGACCCCGATCGCTGGCCCGGCATCCGGGCGGCTTTCGACAGCTGGAGCGGCAACGACCTGGCGGACATCGTGATCCGCCGACCGCACCTGCGAACGCACGCCGATCCCCAGCTCGCCGAGATCAGCCCTGACGCCGCCTACGAGTCCTACGAGATCCGCCCCCTGTTCGGCTTGATGTTCCCCCGCGACCACTACGTCGATCTGGGGGAGTCGGTGGCGCTCGGCCGACTGCGCCGACAGGACCGGGCGCGGGAGACCGCGGTCGTCAGGACGGTCCTCGAGCAGCTCCGGGGCAGGCCCGCCGAGCTCACGACCGGGGAAAACCACTGGCTGGAGGGCGGGGATGCCGCGGTTTCGCAACGCCTCGCCGTGCTCAGCGGGGGGTTCCGGAGCAGCCCCGAAGCGATGGACCGGCTCCGCCGGCAGCTGCTGACCGGGGAGCGGGCCGTCATCAGCGTGCATGACGGACGCAGGCGCCCCGAGGAGTTCCACCTCGACCACTGGCTGGCCCTCGGCCGCGACATCGCCCTCGTGGCCGACGACCGGCTCGACGACGTTGAGGTGTCGGCCGTCGTCCATCGGGACCCGGACGAATCCGGCGCCGCCGCGACGACCCTCCGCGAGGCGCTGCACGCGACAGGCGCCGAGGTCATCCCCCTCTCGGCCGCGCAACGGCTCCTCTTCGCCGCCAACAGCTTCTTCCTCCCCGACGGGCAGACCGTCCTCACCTCGACGGCCGCGCACAAGGAACTGGCGTCACTCCTGGAGCCGCGGGGGATCGAGGTGGTGAGCGTGCCCTTCGACAACCACCACAAGCTCTTCGGAAGCGTTCACTGCGCACTCAACACCGTTCGTGTTCCGGAACAGGAGAGCGAGACCTCATGACGAAGGCACCGGAGATGGGTCCGCCTGTCACACGAACTGAGCGCATACGGGGGAAACTCGCCCTCTCAGGCAGCGTCGTGGGGATCGGCTCGGCCTTCATCTTCGTGCGCCTGAGCGAGGTGGACCCCACCGCGACGCTCATGCTGCGCATGCTGGCCGCGTCGATGCTGATCGGGGCGGTCCTCGCACCGCGGAGCGCTGCTGTGCGTGTGCGTGACATACGCGGCCGGGACATGGGGCTGCTCGTGCTGGCCAGCATCGTCTCCGGGCTCGATCTTCTGGCCAATCAGTGGGCGGTCAGCTACACCTCAGTGGCCAACACCGCGTTCCTGATGAATGCTTCGCCCGTGTTCGTGCTGCTCTTCGCCTGGCTGGTGTACCGCGAGCGCGTCGCCCTGATGAAGCTGGTGGCGGTGGTCGTCGCGGTGGCCGGGGGCACGCTCGTCGTGGCGGGCGGGGGTGACCGGGCGCCGAGCAGCCTGCACGCTTTCGGCGACGGACTCGCTCTGGCGTCCGCGGCGCTGTACGCCGTGTTCCTCCTCATGACCAAGCGCCTACGGGAACGCATCCCCACGAGCGTCATCATGCTCACGAACTCGCTGGTGATCATGGTGATGCTGGCACCAGTGGCGATCTTGACGAGCGACCCCCTGCTGCCGAAGAGCGCCTGGGGCTACGCACTGATCTTTGGCTACGCGCTCGTCAGCCAGCTGCTCGGGCACGGGCTGATGACCTATGCGCTGCGCACCGTGGACCCCGCCCTCGCGTCAATGTCCGGGCTGCTGCGTCCAGTCGTGGCCGCCGCCCTGGCGTGGCTGATCCTCGACGAGGGAATGGGTCCGCTCCAGTTCCTGGGCGGCGCCGTCATGCTGCTCGCGCTCTACTGTTTCCAGCGTGCGGACTGGGGCGGCGCCCGTCCCTCATCCGCCACCACCGAAGAGGAGCAGCGGCTCAGCCCTGCGGAACAGTCGAGGCGTCCGGGGAGTTCAGACCCGAATCCGCAGGTGAGGGCCGATGGCCGGGCAGATGATGTGTGAGTGTCGTGGTGAACGGGCCTGCCTCATCGCGCGCTCAAACGCGATGTGGATCACGACCCGCGGGCTGGACGGTCCGGATCGTGCGACGATTCGGATATGAACCGCCTGGCCAATTCGCATTCGCCCTATCTGCTTCAACACGCTTCAAATCCGGTGGACTGGTGGCCGTGGGGACAGGAGGCATTCGACGAAGCTAAACGGCGCAATGTACCCGTATTGCTGTCGGTCGGTTACTCTGCGTGCCACTGGTGTCACGTCATGGCGCACGAATCCTTCGAGGACGACGCCACCGCCGCGTACCTCAACGCGCACTTCGTGCCCGTCAAGGTCGACCGCGAGGAGCGGCCGGACGTCGACGCCGTGTACATGGAGGCCGTGCAGGCCGCCACCGGGCAGGGCGGGTGGCCCATGACGGTGTTCCTGACGCCCGACGCGGAGCCGTTCTACTTCGGTACGTACTTCCCGCCCGAGCCGCGTCACGGCATGCCGTCCTTCGTCCAGGTCCTCGAAGGCGTACGGGCCGCGTGGACGGACCGGCGCGAGGAGGTCGGGGAGGTCGCGGGGAACATCGTGCGCGAGCTGTCCGGGCGCTCGCTCGCGTTCGGCGGGGCCGGGGTGCCCGGTGAGCAGGAGCTGGCGCAGGCGCTGCTGGGGCTGACCCGGGACTACGACGCGCGGTACGGCGGGTTCGGCGGGGCGCCGAAGTTCCCGCCGTCCATGGTGGTCGAGTTCCTGCTGCGGCACCACGCGCGCACCGGGGCCGAGGGCGCGCTGGAGATGGCGGTCCACACGTGCGAGGCGATGGCGCGCGGCGGGATCTACGACCAGCTCGGCGGCGGCTTCGCCCGCTACTCGGTGGACCGCGAGTGGGTTGTGCCCCATTTCGAGAAGATGCTGTATGATAATGCGCTTTTGTGTCGCGTGTACGCGCACCTGTGGCGGGCCACCGGCAGCGACCTGGCCCGCCGGGTGGCGCTGGAGACGGCCGACTTCATGGTGCGCGAACTGCGCACCGCCGAGGGCGGCTTCGCCTCCGCGCTCGACGCGGACTCCGACGACGGCACCGGCAAGGTCGTCGAGGGCGCGTACTACGTGTGGACGCCCGAGCAGCTGCGCGAGGTGCTGGGCGAGGAGGACGCCGCCCACGCCGGGCGGTACTTCGGCGTCACCGAGGAGGGCACCTTCGAGCACGGTTCCTCGGTGCTGCAACTGCCGCAGGACGCCGGGCTGGACGACGGCGAGCGCGTCGCGCGCATCCGGCAGCGGCTGTTCGACGCCCGGGACCGGCGCCCCCGGCCCGGCCGGGACGACAAGATCGTCGCGGCCTGGAACGGCCTCGCGATCGCCGCGCTCGCCGAGACCGGCGCCTTCTTCGACCGGCCCGACCTCGTCGAGCGCGCCACGGAGGCCGCCGACCTGCTCGTACGGCTCCACATGGACGGCTCGGCGCGGCTCGCCCGCACCTCCAAGGACGGCCACGTGGGCGCCAACGCCGGCGTGCTGGAGGACTACGGCGACGTGGCGGAAGGATTCCTCGCCCTGGCCGCGGTCACCGGTGAGGGCGTGTGGCTGGAGTTCGCCGGGTTCCTGCTCGACATCGTGCTGGACCGCTTCACCGGCGAGGGCGGCGAGCTGTACGACACGGCCCACGACGCCGAGCGACTCATCCGCCGCCCGCAGGACCCCACCGACAACGCCGCCCCGTCCGGCTGGACCGCCGCCGCCGGGGCCCTCCTCGCGTACGCCGCCCACACCGGTTCCGAGGCCCACCGGACGGCCGCCGAGCGGGCCCTCGGCGTGGTGAAGGCGCTCGGGCCGCGCGCGCCGCGCTTCATCGGCTGGGGGCTGGCCGTCGCCGAGGCGCTGCTCGACGGGCCGCGCGAGGTCGCGGTCGTCGGCGGGCCGGACGCGGAGGAGGCCCGCGCGCTGCACCGCGCGGCGCTGCGCGGGACCGCGCCGGGGGCCGTGGTGGCCTTCGGGCGGCCGGGCGCCGGGGACGAGTTCCCGCTGCTCAGGGACCGGCCGCTGATCGACGGGCGGCCCGCCGCGTATGTGTGCCGGCACTTCGTCTGCGACGCGCCTACCACGGACGTGGCCGAACTCGAGCGGAAACTGTCCAACTGACCAGGAAAATAATGTTTTTATCGGGATAGCCCCTGAGTGTCAGTCCCGGCCTCTATTCTCATTCGCACGAGGAGTTGAGGAGACTCCGCGCACGTTCTGGGGAGGGCGTGTGCGGATGTCGATCATGGGCGTCGACGGCCAGGGGGGTCCTGCCGCGATCCGCCCCGAAAAGCTGCTTTTCGATCCGGGGATCGACCACCGCCGCGGTGGCGCGCGCCGCTCCTGACCCGCGCGCCCGCGTCACCGCGGCAGGTCCGAGGGGGGACCTTCCGTGCTGCTATCGCTGTTCGTCGCTGCCGTTTCGCTGGCGCTGTTCTGGATGGCCGCGTTCACGCTCTGGTGGCAGATGCACGCCTGGCGTACGCCCGAGACGCTCGCCGCCACCCGATTCGCCCGACCGGACGGCCAACAGGGCCTGTCCTTCTCGCTGCTGCTGCCCGCCCGGCACGAACAGCTGGTCCTGGAGCACACCATCGACCGGCTCCGGGAGTCCAGCCACCGCGACTTCGAGATCATCGTGATAGTCGGCCACGACGACCCGGAGACCGCCGAGGTCGCCGAGCGGGCCGCCGCCCGCGACCCCGGGCGCGTACGCGTCGTGGTCGACACCCACGAGACCAAGAACAAGCCCAAGGCGCTCAACACCGCCCTGCCGTACTGCCGGGGCGACGTCGTCGGCGTCTTCGACGCCGAGGACCAGGTCCACCCCGAGCTGCTCGCCCACGTGGACCACGCCTTCACCGCCACCGGCGCCGACGTCGTCCAGGGCGGCGTCCAGCTGATCAACTTCCACTCCAGCTGGTACTCCCTGCGCAACTGCCTGGAGTACTTCTTCTGGTTCCGCTCCCGCCTCCACCTCCACGCCGCCAAGGGCTTCATCCCGCTCGGCGGCAACACCGTCTTCGTCCGCACCGACGTGCTGCGCGAGGCGGGAGGCTGGGACCAGAACTGCCTCGCCGAGGACTGCGACCTGGGCGTACGCCTCTCCAGCACGGGCAAGAAGGTCGTCGTCGCGTACGACGCCGACATGGTCACCCGCGAGGAGACCCCCGGCACCCTCGTCAGCCTGCTCAAACAGCGCACCCGCTGGAACCAGGGCTTCCTCCAGGTCTACCGCAAGAAGGACTGGCGCGAACTGCCCACCCTGGGGCAGCGGATGCTCGCCCGCTACACCCTCATGACGCCGTTCATGCAGGCCTTCACCGGCGTCATCATCCCGCTCAACGCCGCGATCGCCCTCTTCCTCGACGTGCCCGTCGGGGTCGCCTTCATCACCTTCCTGCCGATGATCACCGCCCTGGTGACCTTCGTCTTCGAGATCGTCGGACTGCACGACTTCGGCCGCCAGTACGGGCTGCGCGTGCGGTTGGTCCACTACCTGAAGCTCATCGCCGGCGGCCCCTTCTACCAGCTGCTGCTGGCGGGCGCGGCCGTCCGCGCGGTCTGGCGTGAACAGCGCGGCCGCAACGAATGGGAGCTCACCAGTCACGTCGGGGCGCACCTCGTCCGGGAGGAGGCCACCCGATGACCGCGACCCTGCCCGCCGCGAGCCCCCCGGCCCCCGCGGCTCCCGAGGCCCCCGCGCCCCCGGCGCCGCGCCCCGACAAGAGACGGATCGTCACCCGGCCCGTCGTCCGCTTCCGCAGCTCGCGCCCCGACCTGGTGCTGTGCGGTGTCCTGCTCGTCGCGATCCTGCTCGTCCAGGGCTGGAACATCCAGCAGTACCCCACCCTCAGCGACGACGAGGGCACCTACCTCGCCCAGGCCTGGGCCGTGCAGAACGGCCGCGGCCTCGCCCACTACACCTACTGGTACGACCATCCGCCGCTCGGCTGGATGCAGATCGCCGCCCTCACGTGGATCCCGTCGCTCCTCGCCCCCGAGTCGATGACCGTCGCCTCCATGCGCTTCGCGATGCTGCTGGTCGCCGCCGCGTCCGCGGTGATGCTGTACGTGCTGGCGCGCCGCCTGTGGCTGCCGCGCTGGGCCGCCGGTCTCGCCATGGCGCTGTTCGGGCTGTCCCCGCTCTCCGTCGTCCTCCAGCGGGAGATCTTCCTCGACAACCTCGCCGTGATGTGGATGCTGCTGGCCTTCTGCCTCGCCGCCTCGCCCAGCCGCCACCTCTGGCATCACTTCGGGGCCGGGCTCGCCGCCGCCGTCGGCGTCCTCACCAAGGAGACGATGCTCGTCGTCCTGCCGGCGCTGCTGGTGACGATGTGGCGCCACAGCCACCGCGACACCCGCAAGTTCGCCGTCACCGGCGCCATCACGGCCTGCGTGCTGATCGGCCTCACCTACCCGCTCTTCGCGCTCCTGAAGGGCGAGCTGCTGCCCGGCGCCGGACACGTGTCGCTGTGGGAGGGCATCACCTACCAGATGAGCCGCCCCGGCTCCGGCTTCATCCTCACCGAGGGCACCGGCTCCCACGGCGTCCTGGAATCCTGGCTCTACTACGACCGGGTCCTGCCGCTCGGCGGCCTCGCCGGCGCCGCGCTGCTCCTGGCCACCGTCCGCTGGTCGGTCACCGCGCGGGCGCTCGCCGGACCCGCGCTCGCGGTCGCCATCCTGGCGCTCGTCGCGATGCGCCCCTCCGGCTACCTGCCCGCCATGTACGTCATCCAGGCGCTGCCCTTCCTCGCCCTGGTGCTGGCCGGGGGAGCGGCGAGCGTCGCCCACGCCGTCCTGCGCAAGGGCCGCCCGCTGCCGAAGCTGCTGCCCGTGCGCCGGACGGCCGCCGTCCTGCTGGCGGCCGCCGCCGCGGTGTACGTCGTCCCGCGCTGGTACGACGGAGACCGCACCGCCATGACCGCCGACGCCAACGCCCCCTACCGGGCGGCCGCCTCCTGGCTCGCCCGCGAGGTCCCCGACCCGGCGCGCACCCGCGTGCTCGTCGACGACGCGCTCTGGCTCGACCTGGTCCACGCCGGGTACGAACCCGGGCTCGGTGCCATCTGGTTCTACAAGGCCGACCTCGACCCGGCGGTGACGAGGACCATGCCCGACGGCTGGCGGGACCTGGACTACGTCGTCGCCTCCCCGACCGTACGGCGCGACGCGCGTGACCTGCCCAACGTCAGGGCGGCGCTGGAGCATTCGACGCCGGTCGCCACCTTCGGCGAGGGCGAGGAGCGGATCGAGATCCGGAAGATCGGCGAAGACCGGAGCGCCGGGGCCCGGACCACCGAAGACCGGACCGAAGAGGCCCGGACCACCGGAGCGGAGGCCCCTTGACCATCCAGCCCACCGGCGCCGAGCGCGTCGCCCCGGTCACCGGGGACGTACCCCGGCCGGGAGCCCTCACCGGCGTCACCGTCGTCATTCCCACCTTCAACGAATCCGGCAACGTACGGGAGCTGCTGCGCCGCATCGCCGACGCCGTGCCCCACCGCGTCCCGTGCGAGGTCGTCTTCGTCGACGACTCCACCGACGACACCCCCGCCGTGATCGCCGACGCCGCGCGGGACTGCGCCTTCCCCGTCTCCGTCCTCCACCGCGACACCCCCGAGGGCGGCCTCGGCGGCGCCGTCGTCGAGGGCATCAAGGCCGCCACCGCCGAGTGGGTCGTCGTCATGGACGCCGACCTCCAGCACCCGCCCGCCCTCGTCCCCGAGCTCCTCGCCACCGGCGAGAAGCAGGACGCCGACCTGGTCGTCGCCAGCCGCTACCTGCCCGGCGGCAGCCGCGCCGGACTGGCGGGCGGCTACCGCGTCGCCGTCTCACGCGGGGCCACCTGGCTCGCCAAGGGGCTGTTCCCGCGCGCCCTCGCCGGCATCAGCGACCCGATGAGCGGCTTCTTCGCCATCCGGCGCAGCGCGGTCACCGCGGACGCCCTCAAGCCCCTCGGCTACAAGATCCTGCTGGAGCTGGCCGTACGGTGCCGGCCGGCCGGCGTCGCCGAGGTGCCGTTCGTCTTCGAGGAGCGGTACGCCGGCGAGTCCAAGTCCACGGCGAAGGAAGGCCTGCGGTTCCTGCGCCACCTCGTCGAGCTGCGCACCGCGTCGCCGCTCGCGCGCATGGCCGCCTTCGGACTGATCGGCCTCACCGGCTTCGTACCGAACCTCGCCGCCCTGTACGTCCTGACCGGTGCCGCCGGGGTGCATTACCTCCCGGCCGAGATCCTCGCCAACCAGCTCGGCGTCGCCTGGAACTTCCTCCTCATCGAGGTGCTGCTCTTCCGCGACCGCCGCCACCACCGCCACTGGGCGGACCGCGTCGGCCGCTTCGCGCTCCTCGCCAACGCCGACCTCGTCCTGCGCATCCCCCTGATCGCCCTGTTCGTCGGGCAGCTCCACCTGGCGGTGCTGCCCGCCACCGCCCTCGCGCTGCTGACCACCTTCGTCCTGCGGTTCGCGGGGACGGAGGCGCTGGTCTACCTTCCGCGCACCGCGCGCCGGGCCCGCACAGGAAGGAACGTCCGTTGACACCGACCCCTCGACGACGGCGCGGAGCGGCGCTGCTCGCCATCGGCGCCATGACCTCCGGCCTGCTCCTAGCCGCCCAGCACCCGGCCGCCGCCGGGATCAACCTCATCAAGAACCCCGGCTTCGAAACCCCCGGCACCGGCCACGACGGCATGCCGTCGTGCTGGTCCAAGTCCGGCTGGGGAGACAACGACGTCACCTTCACCACGACCACGGACGCCCACTCCGGCACCGGCGCCATGAAGGTGGAGCTGACCCGCCGCGTCGACGGCGACCGCAAGGCCCTGATCACCGAGTCCGACGCCTGCGCCCCGCCCGTCGTCGCCGACCGGCAGTACGACCTGTCCCTCTGGTACAAGTCGACGACCCCCGACACGGCGATCACGCTCTTCCGGCACGACACCACCGCGGGCTGGCAGTACTGGACCGACCTCAAGACCCTCCCGATGGCCGGCGCGTACACCCGCGCCGAGGTGCGCACGCCCGTCGTGCCGCCGGGCACGGACCGGATCGCCTGGGGCGTGTCCGTCTTCGGCACCGGCAGCGTCACCACCGACGACTACGTGATGGAGGAGGTCGCGGCCCCCGCGCCCGACCCGGTCTGTACGGGCACGGCCGAGGAGTGCGCCAAGGGCAAGTGGGAGGTCCTCGCCACCAAGAACCCGGTCCGCTCCATGCACTCCGTCGTCCTCCATGGGGGTACCTCCCAGGCCGGAGGCTCTGGGGGAGGCAAGGTGCTGCTGATCGCGGGTTCCGGCAACGACCCGGAGATGTTCAAGGCGGGCACCTTCACCTCCGCCGTCTACGACCCGGCCAACGGCTCCTTCAAGACCATCCCGACCCCCGTCGACATGTTCTGCGCCGGCCATGTGCAGCTGTCCGACGGCCGGGTGCTGGTCATGAGCGGCAACAAGGGCTACCCGTCCGCCGACGGAAAGATCGGCTACCAGGGCCTGAAGGACTCGTACGTCTTCGACCCGGCGACCGAGTCGTACATCAAGACGAACGACATGCACGACGGGCACTGGTACCCGTCGGCGACGATCCTCGGCAACGGCGACGTGATCTCCTTCGGCGGCCTGAAGGAGGACTCCACCGGCAATGTGACGGCGGAGAGGTTCTCCGCCGCGCAGAACAAGTGGCTGCCGGTCAACGAGGTCAAGCAGACCTGGTCGTACTGGGGCCTGTACCCGTCGATGATCCTCATGCAGGACGGCCGGTTGTTCTACTCCGGCAGCCACACCTTCGGCAACGGCACCCCCGGCACCGGCGCCTCCATCTACGACTACGACAAGAACACCATCACCGACGTGCCGGGCCTGCGGAACAAGGACGAGCGCGACGAGTCCGCCAGCGTGCTGCTGCCCCCGGCGCAGGACCAGCGGGTCCTGACCATCGGCGGCGGCAACAACGAGCGCAACCCCGCCGCCAACCGCCTCACCGACATCATCGACCTCAAGCAGCCCAACCCGGCCTACGTCGCCGGCCCGCCCATCCCGCAGGGCCTGGTCGACCAGGGCGCGGGCAAGCGCCCGCAGACGGGCGACGAGGGCAAGATGTACGTCTCGGCGGTGCTGCTCCCCGACGGCAAGGTCCTGGAGACCGGCGGCGCGCTGCACGACCGGGCCGACCCGGTGTACGAGGCGTCGCTCTTCGACCCGGCCACCGACACCTACCAGGCGGGCATGGCCGCCGACCCGGTCCCGCGCGGCTACCACTCCTCGGCGTTCCTGCTGCCCGACGGCCGGGTGATGGCGGTCGGCGACAACCCCGGCAACGGCTCGTACAACCACGACGTGTCGGTCTACACGCCGCCGTACCTGCTCAAGGGCCCGCGCCCGAAGATCACCTCGGTCATCGACAGCCGCTGGAACTACGGCGACACCCAGCGGATCACGGTCGACCGGCCGATCGCCAAGGCGGAGCTGATCCGCCCGGCCGCCGTCACGCACTCCTCCGACCCCAACCAGCGCTTCGTCGACCTGCCGCTGTCCGTCATCGACGACCGGACCGTCGACCTGAACGTCACCGGGAACCCGAACCTCGCCCCGCCCGGCTGGTACATGCTCTTCGCGGTCGACGCCAACGGCATCCCGTCCATCGCCCAGTGGGTGCACCTCGGCGGACCCGCGGCGATGGCGGCGGAGGCGGAGAAGTCGGCGCACGTCCACGACTTCGCCGGCGATCTCGCCGCCGCGCCGAAGAAGCCGCTGAAGAAGCGGGACGCGGCTCCGGTCAGCCCGCGGATAGCGGGGTGCGACCGGCACTACGGCTCGGCCGGGGTGTGCGTGCCGACGGCGTTCCCGGCGTCGGTGAAGGCGACGACGAAGGCCCGCTGCGACTGGCTGGCGGCGCACGACTACGGCCGCCTGCAGGTCAACGGCAAGGACGACCCGCTGCGGCTCGACCCGGACCGGGACGGCCTGGCCTGCGGAAAGGGGGACTCCGCTACAGCGAAGGGCCGCCGCTGAGCGTGTCGAACGCACGGTCGATGAGCGTGATCAGATCGTCCCGCTGATCGCGCTCCGCCCAGTGCAGCAGCACCTCGCGCAGAGCGCCCATGACGGCGGCGGTGAAGACCCGCACTTCGAGGTCGTCCGCCGCCCGCCCGGTGCGGTCGGCGAGAACACGGGACAGCAGCTGGGAGGTCTCGGCCATGGTCTCGGTCATCCGGGCGCGTACGGCCGGGACCTCCACCAGCAGCCGGGCGCGCTGCCGCATCTCCTCCGGCTCGCGCTCCAGGAGGTCGGCCGCGGCCTGCGTGATCACGGCACGGAGCGACCGCAGCGGCTCCTCGCCGACGGGCCGGGCGCGCAGCGCCGCCTCGATGACCGGGTCGTACTCATCCGTGAGGACGATGTCCTCCTTGGCCGGGAAGTACCGGATGACCGTGCTGGGCGAGACCTCCGCCGCCTGGGCGATCTGGTCGATGGTGGTCGCCTCGTACCCCCGCTCGGCGATCAGCCGGTAGGTGGCCCGTCTGATCGCGATGCGGGTCTTGAGCTTCTTGCGCTCCCGCAGGCTCATGGGGGGACGCGCGGTGAGGAGCGAGGTGCGGGCGGCCATGGAACCCATTGTTCCGGTCATTCTCCCGGCGTTACGCGTGCTGGTACGCCACCAGCGAGATCCCCACGTAGTGGGCGACGAACGCCGCGAGCGTGAGGGAGTGGAACACCTCGTGGAAGCCGAACCACCGCGGGGACGGGTTCGGCCGCTTGATGCCGTACACCACGCCGCCCGCGCTGTAGAGCAGGCCGCCGACGACCACCAGGACCAGCACGGCGACGCCGCCCTTGTGCAGGAAGTCCGGCAGGAAGAAGACGGCCGCCCAGCCCATCGCGATGTAGCACGGCGTGTACAGCCAGCGCGGGGCGCCGACCCAGAACACCCGGAAGGCGATCCCCGCCACCGCAGCCGCCCAGATCGCCCACAGCAGCACCCGCCCGGTGGAGTCGGGGAGGAGGAGCAGCGTCAGCGGGGTATAGGTGCCCGCGATGATCAGGAAGATATTGGCGTGGTCGAGCCGGCGCAGTACGGCGGTGGCGCGCGGGCCCCAGTCGCCCCGGTGGTACAGCGCGCTCACGCCGAAGAGCGCGCAGGCGGTGAAGGCGTAGATGCCGCACGCGATCCGGCCGCGCGTGGAGTCGGCCAGCGCGGTCAGGACGATGCCGGCGATCAGCGCGGCGGGGAACATCCCGGCGTGCAGCCAGCCACGCAGCTTCGGCTTCAGCACGCTCTGTGTTATCTCGGTCACGTCGTCAGTGTCATCGGGCATGGCCGCTGCAGTCATGTCGGAATGCTACCGACGCCTCCGTACGTGGGGTGTTGGAGGCCGATGAGGGAGGTGTGGGGGCGTAATGAGTGGCAATGCTCACGTGAGAGGCCCTCTGGACATATGCGCACCGGACGCGGATGATCAGATGAGTGCGGTCGGCACCGGATGAGCGCCAGGAGATCAATGCCGTGAAGCATCCGGGTCGCAGCCCCCACGGGGCAGACAACCTCAAACCCCTCAACAAGGAGCAATCGTGGCGCGCGACAACGCGGCTCCCTCCACCGTCGTCCCCACCAACCACCGGGAACTGATCTCCTGGGTCGACGAGATCGCAGCAATCACGCAGCCGGACAACGTCGTCTGGTGTGACGGTTCCGAAGCCGAGTACGAGCGTCTGTGCGAAGAGCTCGTCGCCAAGGGCACCTTCCGCAAGCTGGACCCGACGCTGCGCCCGAACTCGTACTACGCCGCCTCCGACCCCTCCGACGTCGCCCGCGTCGAGGACCGCACCTTCATCTGCTCCGAGAAGGAGGAGGACGCGGGCCCCACGAACCACTGGAAGGCCCCCGCCGAGATGCGGGAGATCTTCACCGGGGACAAGGGAATCTTCCGCGGCTCCATGAAGGGCCGCACCATGTACGTGGTCCCCTTCTGCATGGGCCCGCTGGGGTCGCCGCTCTCCGCCATCGGCGTCGAGATCACCGACTCCGCGTACGTCGCCGTCTCCATGCGCACCATGACCCGCATGGGCCAGGCCGTCCTCGACGAGCTCGGCGACGACGGCTTCTTCGTCAAGGCCGTCCACACCCTCGGCGCCCCGCTCGCGGAGGGCGAGGAGGACGTGCCGTGGCCCTGCAACAGCACCAAGTACATCTCGCACTTCCCGGAGTCCCGCGAGATCTGGTCGTACGGCTCCGGTTACGGCGGCAACGCCCTGCTCGGCAAGAAGTGCTACGCCCTGCGCATCGCGTCCGTCATGGCGCGCGACGAGGGCTGGCTCGCCGAGCACATGCTGATCCTCAAGCTCACGCCGCCGCAGGGCGAGGCGAAGTACGTCGCCGCGGCCTTCCCGTCCGCCTGCGGCAAGACCAACCTCGCGATGCTGGAGCCCACGATCTCCGGCTGGACCGTCGAGACGATCGGCGACGACATCGCGTGGATGCGGTTCGGCGAGGACGGCCAGCTGTACGCGATCAACCCCGAGGCGGGCTTCTTCGGCGTCGCGCCCGGCACCGGCGAGCACACCAACGCCAACGCGATGAAGACCCTGTGGGGCAACGCCGTCTTCACCAACGTCGCGCTCACGGACGACGGCGACGTGTGGTGGGAGGGCATGACCGAGGAGGCGCCCAAGCACCTCACGGACTGGAAGGGTAACGACTGGACGCCGGACTCCGACACTCCGGCCGCTCACCCCAACGCCCGCTTCACCGTGCCCGCCTCGCAGTGCCCGATCATCGCGCCCGAGTGGGAGGACCCGAAGGGCGTGCCGATCTCGGCGATCCTCTTCGGCGGCCGCCGCGCCACCGCGGTCCCGCTGGTGACCGAGTCCTTCGACTGGCAGCACGGCGTCTTCCTCGGTGCGAACGTCGCGAGCGAGAAGACCGCCGCCGCCGAGGGCAAGGTCGGCGAGCTGCGCCGCGACCCGTTCGCGATGCTGCCGTTCTGCGGCTACAACATGGGCGACTACATGGCCCACTGGATCAAGGTCGGCAAGACCGCGGACCAGGCCAAGCTGCCGAAGATCTACTACGTCAACTGGTTCCGCAAGAACGACGCGGGCAAGTTCGTCTGGCCCGGCTTCGGCGAGAACAGCCGCGTGCTGAAGTGGATCGTGGAGCGCCTCGACGGCAAGGCCGAGGGCGTCGAGACCCCGATCGGCATCCTGCCGACGCGCGAGGCCCTCGACACCGACGGCCTGGAGCTGCCCGAGGAGGACCTCGACTTCCTGCTCAAGGTCGACACAGAGGTCTGGCGCGAGGAGGCCGCCCTCATCCCCGAGCACCTCAACACCTTCGGTGACCACACGCCGAAGGAGCTGTGGGACGAGTACCACTCGTTGGTCGCCCGCCTGGGCTGACCGCCGGAAGACCTCGTGGCGGGTCAGCCCGACATCCGCCCTGACCTGTGGGTTCACGAATGACCCGCCGCGACGCAACCGGCCCCCGGAGTCCCCTCAGACTCCGGGGGCCGGGCGTTTTCCCGCCGAGGCGGGTCGGCAGGTGGGTTGGCAGGTGGGTGGCACCCGGCCCGCGCGCCTGAGACGGCCGCGGGCCGGGGCCGATCATGGGGCGCCGGTCAGAGGGCGGCGACCGGGCGGAGCTGCTCCAGCGCGGCGCTGTGCGCGTCCATGCGCTCGGCGGCGAGGATCGCGGCGGCCGTGTCGGCCCGGGAGGCGGCGACGACCAGGGCACGGCCCGCGAGGGTGTGGGCGCGGCGGTGCAGGTCCGCCGGCTCCGCGCCGGTGAGGCCCGCGTGCCGGGCGGGCGGCGCGCCGCGCAGCCGTGCGACCTGCTGGGCGATGCGGTCGGCCGCCGCGTCCTCGCCGAGCTCGTCGGTGACGGCGAGCAGCGCGGCGAGGTGTCCGGCGAGCTGGATGTCCAGCTCCTCCTCGCGCGAGCGGTGCGGGATGCGGTCCTGGGTGTCGCCGGCCATCCGGTGGACCGACTTGGTGCGGATCGGTTCGTACATGGTGGACGGCCTCCTGCTCTTGGACAGGAGACCATCCTACCTTGGATTCTGTCTAAAGTTGAGTTCGCCCTAAGTGCAGGGGTCAGGGCTGGCTGTAGCCGTCCAGGAAGTTCCCGATACGCGTCACCGCGTCCGCCAGATCCGTCGCGTTCGGCAGCGTCACGATCCGGAAGTGGTCCGGCTCGTGCCAGTTGAAGCCCGTCCCGTGCACCACCATGATCTTCTCGGCCCGCAGCAGGTCGAGCACCATCTGCCGGTCGTCCTTGATCGGGTAGACGTTCGGGTCCAGTCGCGGGAAGAGGTACAGCGCGCCCTTCGGCTTCACGCACGTCACGCCCGGGATCTGCATCAGCAGGTCGTACGCCACGTCCCGCTGCTCGAGCAGCCGGCCGCCCGGCTGCACCAGCGCCTCGATCGACTGCCGGCCCTGGAGCGCGGCGGCGATCGCGTGCTGCGCCGGCATGTTGGCGCACAGGCGCATGTTGGCGAGGATCGTCAGGCCCTCGATGTACGAGGAGGCGTGCGCCTTCGGGCCGCACACCGCCATCCAGCCGCTGCGGTAGCCGGCCACCCGGTAGTTCTTCGACATGCCGTTGAACGTCAGCACCAGCAGGTCGGGCGCGATCGCGGCGGTCGGGGTGTGCGTGGCGCCGTCGTAGAGGATCTTGTCGTAGATCTCGTCCGAGCAGACGACGAGGTTGTGGCGGCGGGCGATCTCGGTCAGGCCGCGCAGCATCTCGTCGTCGTACACCGCACCCGTGGGGTTGTTCGGGTTGATGACGACGAGCGCCTTGGTGCGGTCGGTGATCTTGCGCTCGATGTCGGCGAGGTCCGGCATCCAGTCGGACTGCTCGTCGCAGCGGTAGTGCACCGCCGTACCGCCGGCGAGGGAGACGGACGCCGTCCACAGCGGGTAGTCCGGCGCCGGTACGAGCACCTCGTCGCCGTCGTCCAGCAGCGCCTGCATCGACATCTGGATGAGCTCGGAGACGCCGTTGCCGATGTAGATGTCCTCGACGGAGAGGGGGATGCCCTTGGTCTCGTAGTGGCTCATCACCGCGCGCCGCGCGGAAAGGAGGCCCTTCGCGTCGCCGTAGCCGTGCGACTCGCCGAGGTTGCGGAGGATGTCCTCCAGGATCGCGGGCGGGCACTCGAACCCGAAGGCGGCGGGGTTGCCGGTGTTCAGCTTGAGGATCCGGTGACCTGCAGCCTCCAGCCGCATCGCCTCCTCGAGCACCGGACCGCGGATTTCGTAACAGACGTTGGCGAGCTTCGTGGACTGGATCACCTGCATAGCGCGAGCTTACGGCGGTGGCGGATGGGGCGCCTCGTGTTTTCTGCCACTCGGCGCCCGTCCCGGGCCGTCACTGCCGACGGATTCAGCGGATCCGGCGGGGTCGGCGGAGCGCGGATTCAGCGGACGAAGAGGCTCATGCCGTCGACGTCCTCCTCCCAGTCGTCCGCCTCGACGATCTCCTCGACCTCGCCCCTGCATCCGGGGAGCTCGTAGACGATCACGACGTCGTTCGTCAGGTTGTGGACGAGCGGCTCGATGGCGTCGAAGTCGTAGCAGCCGCTCGGGTTCGGCAGCGCGGTGCGGTCGACGTAGAGGGTGCCCTGAGCGCCGAAGGCGGTGGTGGCGCCGGAGACGGCGAGGGCCGCGGCGGCGGCCAGGGTGACACAGACGGTGGCGATGCGGCGCATGGCGCCTCCCTTGGGGTGAGGGGTGGATCGCGTGGATCACCACTCACGGTAGGCGCGCGGACCCGCCCCGCAACCGTGGCTGCTCCGAAGCGAGAGCCCTGACGCCAGCACCTAGGCTGGCCGGTCATGTGGGACATGAGCGCGGTCGGGTACCGCCGACTGGGTGCGGCCGGGGCGGTCGCGGTGGCCGGGGGCGGCTGGGCGGCCGGATCGCTGCCCTCGCGCGACCCGTGGGGCCTGTGGGTACCGCTCGGCACCGCGACGACCGTGGCCGCCGCCGTCCTCGCGTACGCCGGGCTCACCCTCCTGATCGCCGCCTGGTGGGGGTACGGGCGTGCCGCCCGCGAGGTGCCCGTACGCGAGACCCTGCGCACGCTCGGCTGGTGGGCCGGGCCGCTGCTGCTCGCGCCGCCGCTCTACAGCGCCGACGTCTACAGCTACATCGCCCAGGGCGCGATGGTCCTCGAAGGGCACGACGTCTACGGCGCCGGGCCTTCGGTGCTCGACCCGGGCGGGCTCGGCGGGGACGCGGCGGCGAGCGTCGGTGGGCACTGGACCGACACGCCGGCACCGTACGGCCCGGTCTTCCTGGTGCTCGCGCAGGCGGTGGCCTGGGGGACCGGCGGGACGATCGTGCCGGCCGTCCTCGGCATGCGGCTGATCGCCGTCGGCGCGCTGGCGCTGACCGTGTGGGCGCTGCGGAGTCTCGCCCGCGACCGGTGCGGCAGCGAGAGCGCCGCCCTGTGGCTCGGCGCGCTCAACCCGCTCCTGCTGATCCACGTCGTGGGCGGCGTCCACAACGACGGCCTGATGATCGCCCTCATGCTGGCGGGCATGGTGTGCGCCCTGCGCGGCCGCTGGATCCTCGGCAGCGCGCTCGTCGGCCTCGCCGCCATGGTCAAGTCACCGGCCGCCGTGGCCCTGCTCTTCATCGGCGTGATCGTCGCCCGCGCGGCGGCGGGCCCCCGCACCCGGCGCCTCGCCAAGGGCCTGCTGGCCCCCGGCCTGGTCGCCGCGGCGGTCGCCGCCGCCGCGACGCTGCTGACGGGCACCGGCTTCGGCTGGCTCCGCACCCAGGGCGTCGCCGGGACGATCCACACCGCCCTGTCCGCCACCAGCGACCTCGGCCTCGGCCTCGGCGAACTGCTGCACCTGCTCGCGGGCACCGACCCCGCCCCGGTCAAGGCCGCCGTCCAGCAGCTCGGCCTCGCCGCCGCGCTCGCACTCATCGCGTACCTGGCGTGGCGGTCCCTGCGCGGCCTCCTCCACCCCGCCCACGCCCTGGGCCTGGCCCTCCTCGCCCTGGTCGCCCTCTCACCGATGGTGCAGCCCTGGTACCTGCTGTGGGGCATGACCGCCCTCGCCGCCACCGCCACCGCCGCGCCGGACAGCCGGGTCGTGGGCGTCCTCGCCGTCCTGTCGGCCGCCCTGCCGTACGAGACCCAGCCCTCGGGCCACACCCCGGCGTACGGGTTCGTCCTGGCCGGGCTCGTGTGCGTGGCCGGGACCTGGCTGGTACGCCGGGAGCGCCGCGCGCCGGTCAGCGCCTCGTACGCCGCACCGCCCGCCCCGCCAGCACGTCCGTGCGACGGCCGTCCGCGATGACGAAGCGGCCGTCGATCAGGACGTACGGGATGCCCGTCGGCCCGGTGCGCGGGGCGTCGAAGGTGGCGCCAGCCGCCACCGTGTCCGGGTCGAAGAGCACCAGGTCGGCGCGGTGGCCCTCGCGCACCAGGCCCCGGTCGGGCAGCCGCAGCCGGGCCGCCGGGCGGCCGGTCAGGTGGGCGACCGCCTCCTCCAGCGAGAGCACGCCCAGCTCGCGCGCGTACCGCCCGAGGTAGTGCGGGAACGTGCCGTACGCGCGGGGATGCGGCTTGGCGCCGCGCAGGATGCCGTCCGAGCCGCCCGTGTGGGCGCGGTGGCGCATGATCGCGCGCACGTTCTCCTCGTGGCCGACGTGCTGGAGGATCGTCGGGGCGAGCCGGTCCGCGAGCAGCAGGCGGCGGGCCGTCGTCCACGGCTCCTCGCCGCGTGCGTCCGCCGACCGCTGGATGCTCCTGCCGACGTACGCGGCGAGCGCCGGGTCGCCGACGCCCGAGATCTCGACGGTGTCCCACTCGACCGGCACCCCGTGGCAGCCGTCCGAGCCGAGCACTTCGAGGTCGTGGCGGATCCGGGCGGCGGTCGCCTCGTCGCGCAGTCGCGCCAGCGTCGCCTCCGGCCCGCCCTCGCTCGCCCAGCTCGGCAGCAGCGCCATCAGCGTCGTACAGCCCGGCGTGTACGGATACGTGTCGAGGGTGATGTCCGCGCCCTCGGCCAGCGCCGCGTCCAGCAGCGCCAGCAGCTCCGGCGCCCGGCCCTCGTTGACGCGGAAGTTGAGCGTGGCGTGCGCCAGGTGCAGCGCGCAGCCCGCCTCGCGCGCGACCGCGATCATCTCCTCGTACGCCCGCAGCGCCCCGGCGCCGTAACTGCGGTGGTGCGGGCAGTAGTAGCCGCCGTACGCCGCGACCACCCGGCACAGCGCGGTCAGTTCGGCGTCGCGCGCGTACATCCCCGGTGTGTAGGTCAGCCCGGACGACAGGCCGACGGCGCCCTCCTCCAGGCCCCGCGCCACCAGTTCCCTCATCCGCGTGAGTTCGGCGTCCGTGGGCGGCCGGTCGTCCCAGCCCATGGCGTACGCCCGGACCGTCCCCTGCGGGATCAGGTACGCGGCGTTGACCGCGATGCCCTGGCCACCGAAGCCCCGGTCCAGGCGGTCGAGGTACTCGCCGACGGTGCGCCAGTCGAGGTCGACGTCGGAGCCGTCGCCGTTCCAGCCCGCGATGGCCGTGCGGACCCCGTCGAGCGTGCGGTCGTCGACCGGCGCGTACGACAGGCCGTCCTGGCCCAGCACTTCGAGCGTGACGCCCTGTGCCGCCTTCGCGCTGTGGTCGGGGTCGCGCAGGAGGGCGAGGTCGCTGTGGGCGTGCATGTCGATGAACCCGGGCGCGAGCACCAGCCCGTGCGCGTCGAGCACCCGCCGCCCCCGTAGCGGTGGCTCACCGACCCGGCGCAAGGCCGCGATACGGCCGCCGCTGACGCCGACGTCGGCGCGGTACGACGGTCCGCCGGTGCCGTCGACGACGCGTGCGCCGCGTATGACGAGGTCCATGGCCCGTCAGAAAAAGGTACGGATGTAGTCGACCACCGTGCCGTCCGCCTCCACCAGCGGGATCAGCTGCCACTTGTCGAAGGAGGTGCACGGGTGCGACAGCCCCATGCCGACCCAGTCGCCCACCTCCAGGTCCGCCGCCTCCTCCGTCGTCTCCAGCCACGCGTGCTGGTCCGACAGGCGCGTCACCGTGATCCCGGTCGCGGGCCGCACCGACCCGTCGCGCGCCGAGCGCACCACCTGCGCCTCGGGGAGGTGGAGGTCGTACGCCGCGTCCCGCTTGCCCGCGTTCACGAACGCCTGCTCCGCCGTGGGCCGGGACACCACCTGCGCCCACAGGCGGAAGGCGGGCTGGAGAGCGCCCTCCTCGGGGACCCGGTTGAAGGGGGTGAGGTTGCGGTACTGGCCGTCGTCGTGCGACACGTACGCGCCCGACCGCAGCAACTTCAGGACCGGGCGGGACAACGGCGGCAGCTCGGCGAAGACCTCGGCCACCGTGTCGAACCAGGCGCTGCCGCCCGCACTCACCACGATCTCTTCCAGACCGGCGGGGAAGCGCCCCGCCTTGTCGAAGTCGACGGCGAGCGCGGTGAGCCGGCGCAGCCAGGCCCGTACGGACTCGGGCGTGGCGTCCGGCACCTCGCCCTCGTAGCCCGCGACGCCGACCAGGCGCAAGTGGCGGGCCGCGGCGACGGCGTCGCCGACGGCGGCGCAGTCCGCCTCCGTACGCGCCCCGGTGCGCGCGCCATCGCCCGCGCCGAGCTCGACCACGACGTCGACGGGGCGGGCGCTGCCCTCCAGGGCCTCGTCCATCAGCTCGACGCCGCGCACGGAGTCGACGTAGCAGACGAAGTGGACGTCCGCGTCCCCGGCGAGCTCCCGCGCCAGCCAGCGCAGGGCGGCGGCGTCGACGAGTTCGTTGGCGAGGAAGATCCGCCGGATCCCGAACGCCCGGTACACGCGCGCCTGGTGCGGCACCGCCGCCGTGATGCCCCAGGCGCCGTGCTCCAGTTGGCGCTCGAAGAGCCGCGGTGCCATGGAGGTCTTGCCGTGCGGGGCGAAGGCGAGGCCGTGGCGTTCGGAGTACGCCTCCAGGAGCGCGAGGTTGTGCTCGACGGACTCGGCGGAGAGGGCGAGGACGGGCGTGGTGAAGCCGCCGGTGAAGAGGTTGCGGCGCTGGGCCGCCAACGCGCCGACGGTCAGGCCCTCGGCGTCGATCGGCAGTCCCTTGAAGCGGTGGTCGACGCGCTCGTCCCCGAGGTCGTCCGTCATGGGCCCCTCCTTCTGCCGTGGCGTTGCGTGGTGCGCAATGCTCATTGCGTATATCGCTTGACGCTGTCTAACATCCGGCTCAACACCGGGTCAATGGATCCGGATCCGCGTGGCCCGTGAGGAGCCCCCAGCGTGACCGATGTCGTCTGTCTCGGCGAGTCCCTGGTCACCTTCCTGCCCTCCCGGCCGGGCCGCCTCGCCGACGTCCCCTCCTTCACCCGCGCCATCGGCGGCGCCGAGTCCAACGTCGCCTGCGCGCTGGCCGCCGCCGGGCACCGCGTCCGCTGGGTCAGCCGCGTCGGCGCCGACGCCTTCGGCGACCACCTGGTCGCGGCCATCGCGGCGTACGGCGTCGACACCGGTGCCGTACGCCGCGACCCGCACCGCCCGACGGGCGTCTACTTCCGCACGGCGACCGACCGCGCCGACCAGGAGCACGAGGTCGTCTACTACCGCGCCGGATCGGCCGCCTCCGCGATGTCCCCGCAGACCGTGGCGTACGACGACCTCCACTCGGCGCGCGTCCTGCACCTCTCCGGCATCACGGCCGCCCTCTCCGCCGGCTGCCTCGCGCTTCTGCGCGACCTCACCCGGCGGCGGCCCGGTCGCCCGCTCGTCTCCTTCGACGTCAACCACCGCCCGGCGCTGTCCGCCGACCCGGAGGTCCTCCTGGAACTGGCCGGGGGCGCGGACCTCGTCTTCGTCGGCGAGGACGAGGCGGAGGCGGCGTGGGGGCTGCGGGGCGCGGCGGCGATCCGGGAGGTGCTGCCGGAGCCGTGCGTGCTGGTCGTGAAGCGGGGCGGTTCGGGGGCGGTGGCGTTCAGCCGCTGCGCGGGGCCTTTCCCCACCCCGCCGCCCCTTCCCGAAACCGGGGCTTCGCCTCGGACCTTGTACGGCCTTCGGCCGTGTCCTCAAACGCCGGACGGGCTGAATCAGCCCCGCCGGCGATTGAGGCGCGGGGGCCCGGGGGCAGAGCCCCTGGTTCGGGAAGGGGCGGGGTGGGGGACAGCCCCGCGCAGCGGATCCGCACCGGCCGACGCCGTCGTCTTCGTCCCCGCGCCCCGAGTCCGCGTCGTCGCCCCCACCGGCGCAGGCGACGCCTTCGCCGCCGGGTTCCTCTCCGCCACCCTCCGCGGCCTCGACATGCGGCGGCGGCTGCGCCACGGGCACCTCATGGCCGCTGCGGCGCTCACCGTCCCCGGCGACCTCGGGACCCCGCCGAGCACCGCGCACGCGGACCGGCTCGTGGAGCTCGACGACGCCGCCTGGGGGAGACTGCACCTCGGCCCGGGGTGGACGGGGACGACGCCGGGGAACGACCAGGAGGTACCGACGCCATGAGCCAGACCGTCGACCGCGCGCTCAGCATCCTGCCGCTGCTCGCGCGCGGCCCCGCCGACCTCGGGCAGGTCGCGGACGCCCTCGGCGTGCACAAGTCCACGGCCCTGCGCCTGCTGCGCACGCTCCACGAGCACGGCCTGGTCTACCGCCAGGAGGACCAGCGCTACCGGCTCGGCGCCCGGCTCTTCGCGCTCGCGCAGGAGGCCGTCGAGAGCCTCGACGTCCGGGAGATCGCCCACCCGCACCTCGTACGGCTCGGCGAGCAGACCGGGCACACCGTGCACCTCGCCGTGTACGAGGACGGCGAGGTGCTCTACCTCGACAAGGTGGAGAGCCGCTACCCGGTCCGGATGTACTCGCGGATCGGCAAGCCCGTCGCGATCACCGTCGCCGCCGTCGCCAAGCTGCTCCTCGCCGACCTCCCCGAGCCGGAGCGCCGCGCGCTCGCCGCGAAGCTGGACTACCCCATGTACACGGCCCGTTCGATCCCGAACGCCGCCGCCTTCCTCAAGGAGCTGGCGACCGTACGCGAACAGGGCTGGGCCACCGACCTCGGCGGCCACGAGGAGTCCATCAACTGCGTCGCGGCGCCCATCCGGGGCGCCGACGGCCGCGTCGCCGCCGCCATGTCCCTCTCCGCCCCGAACGTCGTCGTCACCGCCGACGAACTGCTCGCCCTGCTCCCGCTGGTGCGCCGCACCGCCGACGCGATCACGCGGGACTACTCCGGCACCACGACCCCGAAGGACGCCGCATGACCGAGAAGACCGCCATCACGCCCCCGACCCACACCGCGCCCCCGGCCGCCTTCTCCCACGGCGTCCGCAAGGGCAACATCCTCCAGGTCGCGGGCCAGGTGGGCTTCCTGCCGGCCGACCCGGCCGCCGAGGGGCAGGCGCCCACGGTCGCGGGTCCCACGCTGCGCGAGCAGACCCTCCAGACCCTGGCCAACGTCGAGGCCGTCCTCACGGAAGGCGGCGCGACCTGGGAGGACGTGGTGATGATCCGCGTCTACCTCACCGCCACGGACCACTTCGCCGAGATGAACGAGATCTACAACGCGTACTTCAAGGACCTGAAGGCGCCCCCCGCGGCCCGCACCACGGTCTACGTCGGCCTCCCCGCCGGCCTGCTCATCGAGATCGACGCCCTGGCGGTCCTGGGCTGAGACGCACGCGACCGCCGTGGCACGGCAGGGAAGTCCGTGCCACAGCGGCCTCGGGGACCACTACGCGCAGTACTGCTGCTCCTTGCCGATCGACCGGTACATGCAGTCCGCGTTCTCGATCAGCTGCAGCACCGCGTCGCGGTTGCGGCTGGTCTCGCGCTCGATCACCTCGTCCGGCGGGTAGAAGCCGCCGCCGCTGGACCCGCGCGGGTACATCTCGAAGGTGTAGCCGAAGATCTTGTGCGCGCCCCACAGGTAGTCGTCGATCGACCCGTCCGTGACGTAGAGGTCGCTCGACTGCTGCGGCGTGTAGCCGTTGCTCGCGGCCATCTTGCGGCCGACCGCGGCGAAGGCGTCCCGGTCGTCCTGGGTCAGGCCGGGGGCGGTGTCGTTGTACGTGTAGCCGTAGGGCCAGAGCACCAGCTCGCTGTACGTGTGGAAGTCGATGCCCGCCTTGATCTGCTGCGTGCCGCCGACGACCCGGGAGCGTACGAAGTCGGCGACGACCTTCACCTCGGGCGCGGACTCGGGGGCCGAGCCGCGGTAGGTCTCGGAGCCGTACGAGCCGGAGGAGCCGCCGCAGCAGCCCCACTTGAAGTTCCAGTTGCGGTTCATGTCCGTGCCGACGGACGTCGAGCCCGCGTTGGGCTGGCGGTTCTTGCGCCAGCTGCGGTAGGAGCCGGAGGCGATGTCGTACTCGCCGCCGTCCGGGTTGAGGTCGGGCACGATCCAGATCTCGCGGTTGTTGACGGCGTTGGTGATCCTGGAGTCGGAGCCGTAGCCGGCGCCGAGCTCGCGCAGGAGGTAGAGCGCCATCTCGACGGTGAGGTGCTCGCGCGCGTGCTGGTGGTGGGTGAAGAGGATCTCGGGCTCGTTCTCGTCCGTCGCCACGTTGTCGCTGATCTTGATGGCGACGATGTCGCGGCCCTGGTAGCTCTTGCCGATGACGCGGCGGCTCATGATGCTCGGGTACTGCTGGAGCCGCTGGCTTATCTCCGCGTTCATCTCGGCGTAGTTGTGGTAGCGGGAGTCGGCGGAGGGGAAGTCCAGGGCGCCGAGGGAGGTGCCGGAGGCCTTGCCGCCGGTCCGGTCGGGCGGCCCGGGCAGCGCGTCGAGCTTGTACCCGAGGGCGCGCAGGCGCCGCGCCTGTTCGGCGTTGGCGCTGACGACGACCGCGTGGGAGTCGGCCTCGTCGATCGAGACGCCGGTGGCGGCGAGGGCGGTGCGCTCGGCGGGGGTGGAGGGGCCGTGGATCTCGTACTGGCGGATGACCTCCTCCGCGGTGGCGGCGGGGGCGGCCGGTGTGCCGGTGCCGGTGGTCGCGCCGGTGCCGGTCGCGGCGCCGAGGGGCACCACGACGGCGAGCGCCAGTAAGGCCGTGAGGGTGGCGGACCTTCTGCCGCGCGAGCCGCGTATGCGAAGTCGCATGCTGAGTCTCCTGGGTGGGGGGTACGGGGTGGCTCTCCCCGTGCGAGGCATCGTCGGGCCATGGCATGACCGCGTCAAGGGTCTGACTCAGGCCAAGGTCGCCCGAGGTCGTCCGGGGGCGCTGCCGCCTCACCCCCGCACGGCCCCTTGCGCGATCACTCCGCACCCGGTTACGTGACCTGACGTCACATGAGCGCGAGGGGAAGGTGGCCGGACATGACCGATGCGGACACGACACGGACGGAGGGGACCGGGGAGGGCGCTTCCGGCGCATCCGCCACCCCGGGAGCCCCCGGATCCCCGGGCACCGCACCCCGCAAGGCGACCTGGCGCTCCATCGGGCCCGGCATCGTCGTCGCCGCCACCGGCGTCGGCGCCGGTGACCTGATCGCCACTCTCATCGCGGGCAGCAAGTTCGGCTACACCCTGCTGTGGGCGGCCGTCATCGGCTGCCTCGTCAAGATCTCGCTCGCCGAGGCCGCCGGCCGCTGGCATCTGGCCACCGGCCGCACCCTTTTCGACGGCTGGCGCAGCCTCGGCGCCTGGACGACCGTCTACTTCGTCGGGTACGTGGCCATCTGGGGCTTCGTCTACGGCGCGGCCGCCATGTCCTCCAGCGCGCTGCCGCTGAGCGCGCTCTTCCCGGGCGTCATGGACCTGAAGTGGTGGGCCGTGCTGTGCGGCCTGGTCGGCCTCGTCTTCGTCTGGTTCAACCGGTACGCCGTCTTCGAGAAGGTCATGACGGTCCTGGTCGGCGTGATGTTCCTGGTCACCGTCTACCTCGCCGTCCGCGTCACCCCGAATCTCGGCGACGCCGTCGCAGGCCTCGCGCCCGTCCTCCCGGAGGGCTCGCTGATCTACACCCTCGGCCTGATCGGCGGCGTCGGCGGCACCATCACGCTCGCCGCGTACGGCTACTGGGTGAACGCCAAGGGCTGGACCGACATCAGCTGGATCAAGGTCATGCGGTTCGACAACCGCGTCGCCTACCTCACCACCGGCGTCTTCGTCGTCGCCATGCTCTTCGTCGGCGCCGAGCTGCTGCACTCCTCCGGCGTCGCGCTCGCCAAGGGCGACAAGGGGCTGCTGGACCTGGGGAAGATCCTGGAGGACCGGTACGGCGCCGCCACCGCCAAGCTCTTCCTGATCGGCTTCTTCGCCACCTCCTTCACCTCCCTCATCGGCGTCTGGCACGGCGTGAGCCTGATGTTCGCCGACTTCGTCGCCCGCTTCCGCACCCGGCACTCGGCACAGGGCGGCGAGGGCGGGGGCGCGGGCGGCGCGGCCGCCGTCGTGAAGCGCGAGAAGTCGCTGCCGTTCCGGGCGTACCTGCTGTGGCTGACGTTCCCGCCGATCAGCCTGCTCTTCCTGGACCAGCCGTTCGGCCTGGTGATCGTGTACGGCCTGATCGGCGCGTTCTTCATGCCGTTCCTGGCGCTCACCCTCGTATGGCTGCTCAACTCCGACCGTACGCCGCGCGAGTGGCGCAACGGCTGGCTGAGCAACGGCATGCTCGTCGCGGCGGGCGTGCTGTTCCTGGTGCTGTGCGTGCAGCAGGTGCGCGAGCTGCCCTGGTAACGCCCCTGGTAGAACTGCGGCATGAGCATGCCGCCCCAGCCGCCCCCTCCGGGCTTCGGCCCCCCGATACCCGTACAGCAGCCCGTACAGCCGCTCCACCCCACCGGCCCCGAGTTCGTCGCGCACGACAAGCACAACTCCGTCATCGTCGACACCTCCGGAGTCGCTCTGGAGGTCAACGGCTACACCATGGACTTCCCGTGGGCGGCGGTCGCGACCGTGCACTTCGCGCCCGCCCCCCACGGCCACGTGCTGATGGTGGCCGTCCGCCACCCCGGCGGCATGCTCTACGAGTGCCGGATCGCCGCGCGCCGCAAGGCCCAGCTCCACCAGTGGCTGGCGGAGCTGGGCCCGGTCCTGCACTACTACCTCGCTACCGGACGGCAGTAGGAAGGCGGCGGTGGCTACGGCAGGTTGTGGACGTGCGGGCCCACCGCGTTGGACCAGGCGTTGCCGGCCGTCGCGTCCCAGTTCGTGGACCAGGTCATCGCCCCGCGCAGCGCCGGGTAGGTCTTCGACGGCTTGAAGGAGCCGCACCCGGTGCCGCGCGTCAGGCAGTCCAGCGCGTTCTTCACGACCGACGGGTCGACGTAGCCGCTGCCCGCGCCACGCGGTGAGGCGGGGACGCCGAGGCCGACCTGGGAGGGGTCGAGACCGCCCTCCAGCTGGATGCAGGCGAGCGCGGTGAGGAAGTCCACCGACCCCTGCGCGTACACCTTGCCGTCGCAGCCGAGCATCGAGCCGCTGTTGTAGTACTGCATGTTGACCACCGTGAGGATGTCCTTCACGGCGAGGGCCGTCTTGAAGTACTCCGTCCCCGTGTTCTGCATGTCGATGGTCTGCGGCGCCATCGTCAGCACCATGCCCGGACCGGCCTTCGCCGACAGCTGGCGCAGCGCCTTCGTCAGGTACGTCGAGTTGATGCCGTGCTCCAGGTCGATGTCGACCCCGCTGAAGCCGTACTCCTGCATGAGGGCGTACGCGCTGTTGGCGAAGGCGGTCGCCGACGCGTCGCTGTTGATGGTGACGTTGCCCTTCTCGCCGCCCACCGAGATGATCACCGACTTGCCGGCGGCCTTCTTCGCGGCGATGTCGGCCTTGAAGTCGGCGACCGAGGCGTAGCCGACGGCCGGGTCGAGGTTGAAGACGATCTGGCCGGGCGTGGCGGTCGAGTCGGCGAACGACACGGCGATGATGTCGTACTGCGCCTGCACGTCACGCAGCTTCTGCACGGTCGCGCCGTTGTCGAAGTTCTGCCAGTAGCCGGTCACCGCGTGGCGCGGCACGGCCGGGTTCGGGTTCGTCCCGCCGCTTGACGTCTTCCCCGTCACCGCCGCCGACTTCGCGGACTCGCCGGCGGCGTTGACCGCGCTGACCTGGAAGCTGTACGCGGTGTTCGCCGCGAGCCCGGTCACGGTCGCCGACGTGCCGGTGACGGTCTGCGCCTTGGTGCCGTCCCGGTAGACGTGGTAGCCGGTGGCGCCCGCGACCGGGTTCCAGCTGAGGGCGACGGACGACGCGGTCACCGCGCCGGTGGTGAGCCCGGCGGGCGTGGCGGGCACGACCGGGTCGGGGTCGCCGCCCCCGCCGCCGTCGGGGCCGAAGACGGAGACGTCGTCGGCGTAGTAGGCGGACTGCCCGTACCAGCCGTGCGTGTAGACGGTCACGGAGGTGGTGTTCGCGCCGGTGGTGAAGCGGGTGGTCAGCTGCTGCCAGCCGGTCGAGCCGGGCGTCCATGTCGAGACGTCGGTGGTGCCGGTGCCGCTCGCGCCGAGGTACGCGTAGCCGCCCTGCACCCACGCGCTGAGCGTGTACGTCGAGTTGGGCTTGACGGCCACGCTCTGGGCGCAGCGCGCGTTGTCCTGGCCGCCGGGCGTGGCCTTCAGGGCGGACACCCCGCCGTGCACGGGGGTGGAGACGGTGGCGCCGCTGCCCGCCGAACAGCTCCAGTGGGCGAGACCGGCCTCGAAGCCGGCGTTCCTGGCGACGTTGACGTCGGCGGCCTGCGCGGTGCCGGCGCCGCCGGTGAGCGCCAGCCCGGACCCGGCGGCGAGCGCGAGCGCGCCCCCGAGCCATCTGCGTGCGCGAATGCGGTCCACTTACTGCCTCCGGTGGGGGAGTCGGGGGTACGGACGGAGAACGGTGGCCACCGCTGCCGTAAAGCTGGTCCAGACCAATCGCGTTGTCAAGGGTTCGGACACGGCTCAAGTCCCGTCCCGCCGTCACCCGTTCGGCTGATTTGGATGACCGGAAGCGGAGGTTGCGCAGCGCCCCGGCGGGGGACGTGGGCCCTGCGGGCCCGCTCGCGTTCCGAAAGGTGTTCTCCGTCACGTAGGACGTGGATAAAGTGCTGCTGCAGGAGCAGCACGGAAGCACGACGTAGCAGTACGTAACTGCGGCTGCCGGAACCCCGGTGGCCGGAGCCGAACGGGGAACCAGCGTGCCGACCGCAATAGCCGTGACCAGCGCCGACCTGGTGCTGCCACCGACCGATCGCCAGACGCCCACCGCGGCGCTGCTGCCACCGCCCGAGACCCAGCCGCTGGACGCCGCGCTCGCCGACATGCAGGCGCTGGTCGAGCGGCACGGCTACGTCGTCGCCCTGTACCCGGCGTCCATCCCGGTCGCGCACCAGCGGCGGCTGCACACCGTCCGCTCGGTCCTGGAGAGCGACCGCATCGCGCTGCTCAAGCTCGACCTGCCACCGCTGGGCGTCGCCGTCCTCGTCCGCCAGCTGCGCCAGCTGTCGGTCTGCGACTTCAGCCCGGGCGTCGTCGCCTCGGCAGCGCGGCTGCTCGCGCACTACATCTACGCGGGGGCGCTGCTCAATTCGGTCACCAAACTGGACCGGGTGCCGGTGAGCCTGAAGACGCACGCCAAGTCGTGGGTGCCCGGCTCGCAGTTCGGGGTGCTCGCCCATCCGAACCCGCAGCTGGTCAAAATCGGCGGCGGTGAGCTCGCCGGACCCGAATTCGGCACCCGGCTCATGGTCGCGAAAGGGCAGGTGCAGTCGGACTGGGTCACCGCGGTCCTCGCGCCCGCGTGGCGGGTCCAGGGTGTTCAGGAATCCCCGCTGCCGGCCGATTCGCCGAGGTGGTGGGGCACCGCGAAGATGATCGAATTCGCGGCGTTCCTGCCCGACACCTCCGTGCTCTACCAGCTGGTCTCCTCGGTACGCCGGGAAACGTGCACCTGGTGCGGGATCGAACTCATCGGAGACCGCTGCGGATTCTGCTCCGCGCCCCTCGTGCCGCCCGAGAACCGAAGTCTGCCCGCCGGTGTCCTGAACCATGGAACACCCATGCGCCACGGGTCGTGACGCGCGCACCGCCGGCTCGGCACGTCCGAATCGCCCGTCGGATCGAAAGTCCGGATCGAACTCCGAATCGCCCGCTCGTCAGCCCCCGTCTCCCACGAGGTTGTCCTGCCCATGAATTCACGGCAACGCCGCGGCGTCATTCTGCTCCTCCTCTCCGTGCTCTGCGCGATCGGCGCTTTCGCCGGAGTTCTCTCGGTGATCAGCGATGTGAATTCGAAGGTGGGGCCGGAGGTGACCGCGTACCGCGTCAAATCGGATGTGGCCGCCTATACGGCCCTCCAGCCGGGCCAGTTCGAGAAGATCAAGATGCCCAAGCGCTGGCTCTCCGACAACGCCGTGACCGACCTCGGCGTACTCGACGGCAAAATCGCCGTCACCCAGCTCCGCAAGGGCTCCCTGCTCCAGAACGACATGATCGTCAAACGCCCGGCGCTGGAGAACGGCCAGCAGGAGATCGCCATCATGATCGACGCGGCCACCGGCGTCGCCGGCAAGATCACCCCCGGCTCGCTCGTCAACATCTTCGCCACCTTCGACGACGAGGGGAAGGGCAAGGGCGCCCTCGCCGAGTCCCGCATCATCGTCACCAACGCCCGCGTCATCGACGTCGGCCGGCTCACCGCCCTGGAGCCGAGCCGTGACGACCGCGGCAGCCGCGCCACCGAGGCCGTGCCCATCACCTTCGCGCTCAACACCCTCGACGCCCAGCGGGTCGCCTTCGCCGAGTCCTTCGCCGTCCACGTGCGCCTCGCCCTCGTCGCGGACGGCAGCCCGACCACCCTGCGCCCCGGCGACGGCACGTACACCCTCGACGAAGACAAGAACAAGTGAGGGCCGGATGACCACACGCATCCTCCCGGCCGTCGGTGACGCCGACGCCGCCCGATCCGTCACCACGCTGCTCAGCCAGCTCCCCGACGCGGAGCCGGCCGGGCCGGTGGGGGACTCGACCTCCCTGCTCGACACCCTGGCCCGGCTCGCCGCCGAGTCGCTGGACGAGCTGCCCGAGGTCGTCCTGGTCCACGAACGGATCGGACCGGTCCCAGCCCTGGAGCTGATCCGGGAGGTCGCCCTCCGCTTTCCGGCGGTCGGGGTCATTCTCGTCACCTCCGACGCCGGCCCCGGCCTGTACTCGGCCGCCATGGACTCCGGCGCCCGCGGCCTGGTCGCGCTGCCGATGTCGTACGAGGAGCTCGCCCAGCGCGTCCAGGCCGCCGCCTCCTGGTCGACCGGCGTACGCCGCCACCTCGGCCACGCCGGCGGCGAGGCCCTCACCGGCCCCGGCGGCACCGTCGTCACCGTCAGCGGCGCCAAGGGCGGCGTCGGTACGACGGTGCTCGCGGTCCAACTGGCGCTCGCCGCCCGCGCCTCGGGCAAGAACACCGCGCTCGCCGACCTCGACCTCCAGGCCGGTGACGTCGCCTCGTACCTGGACGTGCAGTTCCGGCGCTCCATCGTCGACCTCGCCGGCATCCAGGACGTCTCGCCGCGGGTGCTCCAGGACGCGCTCTTCACCCACCCCACGGGCATCGGCCTGCTCCTCGCGCCCGGCGAGGGTGAGCGCGGCGAGGAGGTCGACGAGCGCGCCGTGCGCCAGATCGTCAGCGCCCTGCGCCACCGCTACGAGCTCGTCGTCGTCGACTGCGGCACCTACATGACCGGCGCCAGCGCCGCCGCCATCGAGATGGCCGACCTCACGCTGCTGGTCACCACCCCGGACGTGGTCGCGGTCCGGGCGGCCAAGCGGATGGTGCGGCTCTGGGACCGGCTCCAGATCCGCAAGGCGGAGGAGACGGTCACCGTGGTCAACCGCCACACCCGCAGCACCGAGATCCAGCCGCCGCTCGTCGAACGCATCACGGGCACCCGCGTCGCCCGGACCGCCGTGCCCTCCGGCTTCAAGGAGCTCCAGCCGGCGGTCGACGCGGGGCGGATGCAGGACCTGGAGGCCAAGTCGGCGGTCAAGCAGGCGATGTGGGCGCTGGCCGGGGAGCTCGGACTGGTCAAGGCACCCGAGGGCGTGGAGAAACAGGGAAAGTTCCGGGGCGACCGGGGTTCGATCGGCATGCTTCGTACCAGGAACAAGTGACGGGCGACGGCGACGCCGTCAGACGCCATCAGTGGACCGAGGGGGCACGTTGAGCCATGGCACTCCCACTGGCAAGGACACGTCTCGATGACCGGGGGCAGACGGTCATCGAGTTCACCGGCACGCTGCCACTGATCCTGGTCACGCTGGCGCTGCTCTGGCAGGCGGCGCTCGTCGGCTACACCTTCTCGCTGGCGGGCAACGCCGCGGACAAGGGCGCCCGGGCGGGCACGGTCGGCGGCCAGGACGCCTGCCGGGCCGCGGCGGCCGAGGACATGCCGGGCGCGTGGTCCGCCGCGTACGACTGCGGCGAGGCGGGCGACACGTACCGCGTGGAGGCGCGCGTCCAGGTGCCGCTGCTCTTCCCCGGCGGCTTCAACCTCCCGATCACCGTCCCCGGCGAAGCCGCCGTACCGGTCGAGAGCAGGTGGTGACCATGCGCGCATCCCGTACCTCCGGTAAGGAGCGGGGCCAGGCGGCCATCGAGTACGTCGGCATGCTCGGGCTGCTGCTGTTCGTCGCCATGGCCGTCGTCCAGCTCGGTCTCGCGGTGTACGCGGCCCAGCAGGCGGGCACGGCGTCACGGGCGGCGGCGCGGGCCGTCTCGCTCGACCAGGGCAGCGCGCAGCAGGCGGGCAGGGCGGCGATGAGCGACTGGCTGGAGGCGTCCTTCGAGGAGGCCAGGACGGGGGACGGGGTGCGGGTCACCGCCGCGGTGCGGATCCCGTCCGTCGTACCCGGCCTCTCCCTCGACCCCGTCCGCAAGAGCACCACCATGCCCATGGACCGGTGAGATCGATGCGATCGCCGGGATCGACGAGGGAGTCGAGGGAGTCGAGGGAGTTGAGGGAGTTGAGGACCACATGAGCCTGCGGGCGCGCATCACCAGCCCCGAGCCGGCGAAGGGCCACACCGAGACCGACCACCTCGTCGGGGTCTACCGCACCAAGCTGCTCGAGGAGATCGACCTCGCCGAGATGTCGGCCCTCGCGGCCGCCGAGCGCCGCGCCCGACTGGAGCGGGTGCTCGGGCACATCATCAGCCGCGAGGGCCCGGTCCTCTCCACCGTCGAACGCTCCCAGCTCATCCGGCGCGTCGTCGACGAGGCCCTCGGGCTCGGCATCCTCGAACCGCTCCTGGAGGACGCCTCCATCAGCGAGATCATGGTCAACGGCCCCGACCAGGTCTTCGTGGAGCGCGGCGGCCGGCTCGAACAGCTCCCGCTCCGCTTCTCCTCCACCGAGCAGCTGATGCAGACCATCGAGCGCATCGTCTCCACCGTCAACCGCCGCGTGGACGAGGCCAATCCGATGGTCGACGCCCGCCTCCCCAGCGGCGAGCGCGTCAACGTCATCATCCCGCCGCTCTCGCTCAGCGGCCCGATCCTGACGATCCGGCGCTTCCCCCGGGCGTACACCCTCCAGGAGATGATCGCCCTCGGCTCGCTGGACGAGCACATGATGCTGCTGCTGGCCGGGCTGGTCCGGGCCCGGTTCAACGTGATCGTCTCCGGCGCCACCGGCACCGGCAAGACCACCCTCCTCAACGCCCTCTCCGGCCTCATCCCCGAGGGCGAGCGCATCGTCACGATCGAGGACTCCGCCGAGCTCCAGCTCCAGCAGTCCCACGTCATCACGCTGGAGTCGCGCCCCGCGAACGTCGAGGGCAAGGGCCATGTCTCCATCCGCGACCTCGTACGCAACTCCCTGCGCATGCGCCCCGACCGCATCATCGTCGGCGAGGTCCGCGGCGGCGAGACGCTCGACATGCTCCAGGCGATGTCGACCGGTCACGACGGTTCGCTCGCCACCGTCCACGCCAACAGCGCCGAGGACGCGCTGATGCGCCTCCAGACGCTCGGCTCGATGTCCGAGGTCGAGATCCCGTTCGTCGCGATCAAGGATCAGATCAACAGCGCCGTCGACGTCATCGTCCAGCTCACCCGCAACGCCGACGGCGCCCGCAAGATCACCGAGATCGCCGTGGTCGACTCGCACGGCCGTGAGGAGTACCGGATCGCGACCGTCTGCCGGTTCCACGCCCAGCCGATGACCGCCGACGGCCGGATCCACGGCCACTTCGAGTACTTCCCGCTGCCGCGCAGCACCGCCGAGCGGCTCTACATGAAGGGCGAGGCGATCCCGGCGGCCTTCGGCGTCGCCCAGACCGAGGAACAGCTGGCCCTGCGCAGGGCGGTCGCCTGACCCTCGTCGTACGCCTCACCGTCCCCCGTACGCCCTCACCGTCCCCCCTCCGACATGGACACCCGACATGGACAATCTCCCCCTCCTGACGATCGGCGTGACACTGCTGGCCTGCCTCAGCGCCGTCATCGGCGTGCACGTCTACACCTCGGGCAAGGCCCACCAGCAGGCCCTCCTGGAGCGGATGTCCCAGACCGGCCAGATCGCGCTCCCGGGCCGCCGCCGACGCTTCGCGGGCGTGGACCGCCGACTGCGCCGCACCACCTTCGGCAAGCGCGTCGAACGCAAGATCACGACCACGGGCCTGGACGTGACGGTCGGCGAGTACGTCGTCTACGTCATCGCCGCGCTGCTCGCGCTGTACTTCGTCGTCGGGTCGGTCTTCGCCCCGTTCTTCGGGCTCATCGCGGCCGTCATCGGCCTGTGGGGCGCCAACGCCTTCCTCAACTGGCAGCTGCTCAAGCGCACCGAGGGCTTCATCAACCAGCTCCCCGAGCTCACCCGCGTCCTCGCCAACGCCACCCAGGCCGGCCTGGCGCTCCGCACCGCCATCGCCATGGCCGCCGAGGAGCTCGACGACCCGGCGGGCGAGGAGCTCAAACGGGTCGCCGACCAGCTGGCCGTCGGCCGCACCCTCGACGACGCGCTCGGCGACCTCGTCGAACGGCTCCCCTCCCGCGAGCTCACCGTCCTCGTCACCACCCTCATCCTCTCCAACCGCGCCGGCGGCACCATCGTCTCCTCCCTCCGCAACCTCACCGAGACCCTGGAGGAGCGCAAGGAGACCCGGCGCGAGGTCTCCACCCTCCTCTCCCAGGTCAAGGTCACCGCCGTGATGGTGCCCGTCCTCGGCCTCGGCTTCCTGATGCTCATCAACTCCATGCGGGCGGGCGCCCTGGACGACATGACGGGCGCCTTCGCGGGCAAGGTCGCCGTCATCATCTCCGCCGGTCTGTACGCGCTCGGCTTCTTCCTCATCAACCGCCTCACCCGCGTACGCATCTAGGGGGATGGGTCATGGAACTGCTCCTCGCCGCCATCGCGGGACTCGCCGTGTACGGCGCCTTCCACGGCGTCCGCATGTACCGCGCCGACGCCAAACTCCCCGGCGACCTCGCCATCGCCCTGGAGGTCGGCGCCACCCGCACCACCGCCGCCGGCTCCGCCATCGACCGCATCGGTATGCGCCACGCCCCGCGCGTGCTGCGCATGATGGGCCCCAAGCGCGTCGACAAGGTGCGCCGCAAACTCGACATGGCCGGCAACCCCGGCGGCATGACCGTCGACCGGTACGCCGCCCGCCGCGCCGTCTACATCGGCCTCGGCACGATCTCCGCCCTCGCCATGCTGATGAACGGGCAGCTCGTCCTCGCCGTCCTGCTCTTCGTCTACGGCTGGTTCTGGACCGACGTCGTCATCCGGTCCGCCATCAGCCGCCGCAAGGACGACATCGAACGCACCCTCCCCGACTTCCTCGACGTCCTCGCCGTCGTCGTCTCCGCCGGCCTCGGCTTCCGCCAGGCCCTGGAGCGCGTCGCCGAGAAGTACGAAGGCCCCTGGGCCGACGAGCTGCGCATCACCCTGCGCCAGATGGACATGGGCGTCAGCCGCCGCGACGCCTTCGAGCAGCTGCGCCGCCGCAACCAGTCCGAGCAGGTGTCGATGTTCGTCTCCGCCCTCCAGCAGGGCGAGGAACTCGGCGCGCCGATCGTCGACACGCTCATCCAGATCGCCGACGACATGCGCCGCACGGACGCCCAGAACGCCCGCCGCAAGGCCGCCAAGGCCGTCCCCAAGGCGACGCTCATCGTCACCAGCTTCATGCTGCCCGGCACGATGATCCTCATCGCGGTCGGCTTCTACTACGCGTCCGGCGTCAACTTCGACGACATGTTCGGCGGCAGCTGATGGACGCCCCCTCCCTCGCGCTCCAGGTCAACGCCCTGCAGGCGATGTGCCGCCAGGTCTTCGGCTTCCGGATCGCGATGATCGCGCTCGCCGTCCCCTTCTCCCTGGGCGGCATCGGGGGCGGCGTGGGCAGGTGGCTGGTCGTCGCCGCCGTCACCGTCACCTTCATGGTCTCGTACGCCCTGCTGCGCGACTGGGAGCGGTTCGGCCCCGTCCTGCTGCGCCACCCCTCGCTCCTCGCCGTCGACATGCTCTTCGGCGCGCTGCTGCTGGTGACGGCGTCGCCCGAGTCGACCCTCGCGTACGTCACCATCTGTACGCCGCTCCTGGCGGGCCTCGTCTACGGCTGGCGCGGCGCCGCCTTCTTCGCGGTGTGCCAGTCGCTGGTCCTGGCCGGCGCCTACGGCGTCAGCGACCGTGTCGCGCTCAGCGCGGGGGCGCTGCTGCTGCCGGGCCTGTGCCTCATCACCGGCGCGGTCGGCAGTACGCTGCGGGGCCTCGTCCTCGGCTTCGGGGCCGCCAGCCAGGCGCTGACTGAGGCGCGGGCGCGGCTCGCCGTCAACGAGGCGATCGAGCGGGAGCGGGCCCGCCTCGCCCGCGAGATGCACGACTCCGTCGCCAAGACCCTGCACGGCATCGCGCTCCAGGCCGACGGGCTGGTCGCCCACGCCGACCGGATGGACCCGCCCGCCCTCAAGCGGCAGGCGGAGCAGGTCGCCCGCTCGGCCCGCCGCGCCGCCGCCGAGACCCGCGAGCTCCTCTCCGACCTGCGCCGCGAGTCGGGCCTGGACGGCGGGGTCGACGTCGTCGCCGAACTCGCCGCCGGGGCCGCCGACTTCGGCCGCCGCCACGAGGTGCGCGCCACCTTCCGCCGCCTCGGCACCGTGGCGCCGCCTCCGGTCCCGCAGGCCGTCGCGCGGCAGCTGCTCACCATCGCCTCCGAGGCCATGGAGAACGCCCACCGCCACGCCCACCCCACGTACGTCGACGTCTCGGCGGGCGTGGTCGGCGAGGTCCTGCGTGTGAGCGTGTACGACGACGGGCGCGGCCTCCCGGACGGCACGACGCTCGACGAACTCAAGCGGGCCGGCCACTTCGGGCTCGTCGGCATGGTCGAGCGTGCCGCGTCGATCGGCGCCCGCATCCGCATCGGCCGGGGCCGCGCGGCCCAGGGCACCGAGGTGCGGCTGGACCTCCCGGTACGGGCCCTGACGCCGGGCCCGTCGCCGCTCCCGTACATCCCGAAACAACCCATCGCCACGTGAGAGAGGAGGCGCCCATGCCGACCGAAAGCACCGCGTTCCCCTCGCCCCCCACCCCGCCCGTACTCCGGGTGATAGTGGCGGACGACAACCCGGTGGTCCGGGCGGGCCTGACGGTCCTGCTGTCCGGCCGCGACGACATCGAGGTCGTCGCGGAGGCGGGCGACGGCCGCGAGGCCTACGCCGCGGCGGTCGAGCACCGCCCGGACGTCATCCTGCTGGACGTCCGCATGCCGGGCGTCGACGGCATCTCGGCGCTGCCGCACCTGGTCCGGCTGGCGCCGGTGCTGATGATGACGTACAGCCGCGAGAGCGCCATCGTCCACGAGGCGCTGCGGCTGGGCGCGGGCGGCTATCTGGTCCACGGCGAGTTCACGGCGGACCAACTGGTCGCGGCGGTCCGCGACACCCGCCAGGGCCGCCCCCACTTCACCCCGACGGCCGCCGGAGCCCTCCTGGCCAGGGTCCGCGACGGCACCCCGGCCGCCGAGGCCCCGGGACCGTTGCCGGACGGGCTGGGCGCGGCCTTCACGTCCACCCCTCAACGATCTGCACCCGCACATGCGATTTCGAGCGCATCGGCCCAGGATGCCGCCGCAGTACGGGACTTGACGCCCAGGGGATCTGCTCAAAACCCTTCGCTTCCGCAAGCCAATGTGGCACATTCGTCTCCAGGTGTCCTCACGGAGCTGAGCCAGAGGGAGGTGGAGGTGATGGACCTGATCGCCTCGGGCATGACGAACCAGCAGATCGCCGCCACGTGCTTCATCAGCCCGAAGACCGTCAAGAACCACATCAACCGCATCTTCGCCAAGCTCAACGCCACGAGCCGCGGCGAGGCCATCGCCCTCTGGCACACCCTCCGCCGAGGAGGCCCGGCATGACCCCCCGGACCCAATCCCCCGAATGGGCCCGCGCTTGGGCCCGAAGGCCCATGTGTCCGGGCCCGTCACGGCCGTACGTTCTCGATGTCGCCAGCGAGACCGGCCAGGAGGAAGCCGGTCCCGCACACGGCACCAGGACTCACGCCGGACCCGGAGGGGCACACCATGATGAAGGACGCCACGCTGAAGGCCGTCGCCACGACGCAGGTCTACATCGGGCACTGGGCGAACACGCGCGTCGAGAAGATGAAGGCGCGGAGGGACCGGGGGCAGGGCGCGATCGAGTACGTGGGGATCACGATTTTGGTGGTGGCGATCGTGGTGGCTGTGATGAACACGAAGATGGGCGAGACGATCGCCGGGAAATTCCGCGAGAAGATCAACGAGGTCCTCAACAAGTGACTTGGCGCTCCCAAGAGGCAGGGCAGGCCGCACCGCTGTACATCACAGCGGTTGCCGGCCTGCTTTTTCTTGCGTTGGTCTTCTTCGCCTTCGGCCAGGCGGATGTCACACGCAACGGAGCCCAGTCGGCTGCGGACGCGGCAGCACTTGCTGCCGCCCGAGAGTCGCGCGACCAGTTCGAAGTCGGCTTTCTGGCGAACGTCCTCGATCCTGGCTACCTCGAAGACGTGTTCAACGGTGACGTGATCGGCACGGCGAACGGTTGCACTGCCGCCGCCTACTACGCAGGGCAGAACAAGGCGGACGTCCAAGGCTGCCGTTGGGCGGCCGGCGGTCGCTGGGGCTTCACCGTGGAGGTCAAGTCTCAGGAGTCCATGGGCACCAGTGTGATCGAGGGGACAGACAAGGAGCACGCGACGACCAAGGCTACGGCCTTGGTCGAACCCCGCTGCAGCTTCGAACGCCACACGCAGGACGACAAACCGGACGACGGGGGCGACGGGGGAGCCGCCCCAAAGCCGGTTTCCCCGGGCGAGCTCGTCTGCGATGGTGTGACGTGGGATATCGATCCGGAGAATCTCAAGCTGCTGCCCGATATTGCCGACCTCTTCACCGTCAGGCTGGCCGAGGACTGACCGCATATGACGAGCGCAAAGGAAGAGTAAGTATGACTATTGGGTACGCAGGAGCCGTGCGCCGTGCCGGCGTCGCAGCTCTACTAGCGACGACCCTGGTCTTCACCGTGGCAGCGTGTGGCGGCGGTGGTGACGGGAGCGAGGCCCAGGGTGACAAAACCAAGGGCTCAACCGCTCCAGCAGGCAGTACGGGCTCTCCGGCTAGTGACGGCAAGACGGTGCCGGACACCACTACGGTGCTCGTAACGGCCAAGGGTGACAAGGGTGTGGACATGGTTATCCACACGGCGAATCGGGACAGTGGCGGCTTTCTCACTGTGAGCGGTGAGTTCAAGAACACGAGCGGCAACCTGTTCAGCGTCCCACCCCAGTGGAACGGTATGGAGAAAGACGTGGCTGCGTCGGGCAACTCTTTGGCGGCCATGACGTTGGTGGACTCCAAGGAGAAGAAGCGCTACTACGTGCTACGTGACACCGACAACCGCCCGCTCACCACGACTGGTTACGACCCTGCCATCAAGGCGGGCGAGAGCTTGCCATTCTTCGCCCAGTTCCCGGCCCCGCCGAATACGACGACCTCGGTCGACCTGCAGTTCGTCGGATTCCCCAACACGCCGATCGAGATCTCCTGATGACCGGCACCACCACCCCCCAGAGAACCGCCGCCCGCCTCGCGGTGACCGCCCTCTCCGGGGCGCTCGCCTTCGGGCTGGGGCTCGCCCCCGAGGCGCTGGCCGAGGACAGCCCGTACCCGTCCGCGTCCGCCGCGCCCCCGGTGCAGGTGGACGCGAACGACGCCGACCTCAAGCTGCCCGACGGCGCGACCCTCGCCCCGCCCAAGGTGCTCGACATCAAGTCGGTGGTCGAGGACCTCGCCGGTGAGGAGCGCCGCGAGGACACCAACGCGGACATCAAGTTCGCGCTCCAGGCGGAGGTGCTGTTCGGCAAGGACAGCGCCGCGCTGTCCGGCAGCGCGAACGCCCGCATCGCCGCGATCGCCGCCGAGATCAAGAAGCAGGACGCCAAGCGGGTCCGCGTCTTCGGCTTCACCGACAACCTCGGGTCGTCGGCCCACGGCGACGTGCTGTCCAAGCAGCGTGCCGAGGCGGTGCACAACGTCCTGTCGAAGGAGCTGGCCGCCGACGGCATCACCTTCGAGATCCGGGGCTACGGCGAGCAGTACCCGATCGCCGACAACAGCACGGAGGAGGGCCGCAAGAAGAACCGCCGCGTGGAGGTCTCCTTCCAGCGCGGCACGGCAGGCGACTAGAAGGGCACCGGGCCGCGCCTTCGGGTGCGGCCCGGCCCCGTCTGTACGTTCCACCTCGCACCCCCGTCCCGCCGCATAGGCTGGACGGGTGACCGAGATCTGGAACCCCACTGATCCCGGCGTCCTGCGGCTGCCCTCCGGGCGCCTGGTCCGAGGCCGTGCGCTGCGCCGGCCGCTGCCCGCAGGGCCCACGCCGACGTACGCCGTTTACCTGCTGGGCAAGCAGCCCCCCGAGGTCCCGTGGGAAGCCGGGTGGCTGCGCTGGCCCGACTTCCGGCTGCCCGGCGACCGGGCACAGGCCGCGGCCGTCCTCCGCGAGGCGTGGAAGCGCGCCGCCGACGAGCGCGTCGAGATCGCCTGCGGCGGCGGTCGCGGACGTACCGGTACCGCGCTGGCCTGCCTCGCGGTGCTCGACGGGGTCCCGGCCGACGAGGCCGTGGAGTACGTACGCCGGAACTACGACCGCCGCGCCGTCGAGACGCCCTGGCAGAAGCGTTACGTCCGCCGCTTCGCCGACTGAGCGCGGCGCAGGTCCCGTACGAGCACGACCCCGGAGACGAGGACGATCGCGAGGCCGGCCGCGACGAATCCGGGCCCGGACGCACCCGCCTGGTACTCGCGCAGCGCACCGGCGAGGAGCATGAGGCCGGTGAAGAGGCCGAGCGCGGAGATCAGCGTGTCGATGCGTGTGGTCACCCGGACATCATCGGCGCCAACAGGCGGGCGTGCATAGGGCCGTGGGCCGCCCGGTGCCGAAAGTGCCTGGCCGGCGGCGCCGAGTGCCGGTAACGTCCGGGCTTCCGCCCCCGACTCCAGAGAGCGAAGCCATGTCCCTCCAGCCCGAGACGACGACCCTGTGGCGCCCCACCGGCCCCAAGGAGCTCGCGCTCGTCGAGGAGCTGGAGTGGCGCGCCTGGCCGCCCCGGCTTCCGGAGCAGCCGATCTTCTACCCCGTCCTCAACGAGGACTACGCCATCCGCATCGCGCGCGACTGGAACGTCCAGCACGACGGGGCCGGCTTCGTCACCCGCTTCGACGTCGAGTCGGACTTCCTGACCCGCTACCCGGTCCAGCAGGCCGGCGGTCGCACCATCCTGGAGCTCTGGGTTCCGGCGGAGGAGCTCGACGACTTCAACGCGCACATCGTCGGCACGATCGAGGTCGTCCACGAGTTCCGCTGAGCCGCGCGGCCTTCCGCCGACCGCCCGTGACCCCGCACGTGGCGTGCGGCGGCTACAGCAGGTGGTCCGCCTTGCCCGCCTTGATGTCGCGGATGAGGCTCCGCAGCGCCTCGCGGCTGTCGGTGAGGTAATGGTCCTCCTCGCCGAGGACGGCGATGTAGGCGTTGCCGTCGTCGTCGGTGCCGAGGCGGAAGCAATTGTTGCCCTCGGCGCAGAACGGTTCTTCCCAGTGGATCTCGTCCATACGGGTCTCCTCAGAGATGACGTGCGATCGCGTGGATGAAGTCCCGTGACTGCTTCGGCGGCAGAGAAGCCTCCTCCATCCACTCCAGGTGTGCGCGGTACGTGGCTAGTTGCGCCTCCGCATGTATGAACTCCGGGCCGTGTGCGGAATCGAGCTGCACGGTGTCGAGCTGCGGCACAGCCCCCTCCGCGTAGAGCAGCGCCTGGCCCGCACCAGGGAAGACGCCGCGCTCGACCGGGACAACGCGCAGCTCGATGTGGTCGTGGTCGCTCATGGCGACAAGGTGGTGCAGCTGGGCGCGCGTGACGTCGCGGCCGCCGAACCGCATGCGGAGCGCCGCCTCGTGGACGTAACCGACGTACTGGAGGGGGACTTTTCGGTCGAAGACGCGCTGGCGCTGCATGCGGTGGGCGACTCGGAGTTCGACCTCGAGAGGTGAAAGCGGGGGAAGGGCGGCGCTGAAGATGGCTCTTGCGTAGGCCTCGGTGCTCAGGAGCCCGGGAAGGTGAACGATCTGTGCCGTGCGTACGCGTACGGCGTGCCACTCCAGTTCGGCGACGTCCAGCAGGCCTTGGGGCAGCGAGCCCCGGTACTGCTCCCACCAGCCTCGCTTCCGCTCGATGGCCATGGCGGCCAGCGCGTCGACGTAACTGTGGTCCGTGCAGTCGTAGTTGCATGCCAGCGTGCGGATCCGGTCGGCGCTGATGGCTCGGATACCGGACTCCATGTTGGAGATCTTCGTACGGTCCAGGCCGAGCAGTCCGGCGGCGTACTCGGTAGTGGCCCCTGCGGCAACGCGCATCTTGCGCAGCTCCGCACCCAGTCGCTTCTGGCGTTCCGAAGGTGAAGGTCGGGTCACAGGATGCCTCTCCCGGCGGGTGGTCGGGGTCAGTTTGCCGGTGGACGGGTGTCCAGGTCCATCGTGAGGGGTAATTGCCACAAAACTGATGGCACAGGTGTCAAACACTGCTCTACATTCAGTAACGCGCTGCTCACGCTGCCGAGATGAGTGCAGGTGCATCACGCGTGCCTGCCCGCAGCCTCCGGCCCTGGGAGGGGTGGGCATGCGTCAGGGACACAAGCCGCCGCTCGAACGCCTCCACAGCCGTCAGCCGTCGCCAGTCAGGACAAAGGAGTCCGCCATGCCTCCGACCCTGCGCACCGCGCTCTGCCCCGTCACCGTCGCCTTCCCGCGTTCGCCCGCGCGGCCACCCTGTAAGGAGGCGGTTGCCCTCAGCCTGACCCTGCCGGGAGAGCCGCACTGCGCCCGGGTGGCGCGGGAGTCCGTGCGGGCCGTGCTGCGGACGCACGGGCTTGCGGCGTACGCCGATGACGGGGCTCTCGTCGCCAACGAGCTCCTGGTCATCGCGGGCAAGCTGACGCCCGGCAAGGATGTCTACCTGTCCCTGCGGTACCGCGCCGGCGCGCTCAGGTTCGTCGTATGGGACCAGCATCCGCGCCACCGCGATCCCGAGGCCCTGACTCTCTGCGAGGAGCGGCGGCGCCGACAGCTCTGGTTGCTGGACTTCCTCGTGCACGAGCGCGGCGGCGACTGGGGGGTGGGCGAAGCCCAAGCGCAGGGGCGAGGGACCAAGTCCTGGGTGAGCTTGCCGCTCACGGAGGAGTAGGCCGGGCCCATGCGACGCGCACCACCTGCTGCCAGCCCTCCCCGCATGGAAGCCATCGTCCCGGTGCCGTCCCCCGCCGGCATCCCCTGTGGACAACCGCCTGAGATCCTGTCGGCATGAGCCATCTGGTGACGTTCGACAGTGACACGTGGAGTGTGGGCCAGGACGTGCTCGTGGCCTCCCTGGCGGCGGAGTGGCCCGACGCCACGGTGCGCCGCAGGGAGCTGCCCGACGGCTACGAGGTCGGCGACATCGAGTGGGAGCTGCGGCGCGGCGACGCCGAGCTGGAGGGCCGCTCCTACGTCGACGGGCGCGGCGTGACCCTGGACGGCGACATCCGCCTGGTCGCCGAATTCGCCCTCTGGTACCGCAAGCTCGTCCCGGCCGGCACCGACCTCGTCTTCTGCGACCAGGGCTACCACTTCGACGTCACCATCGACGCGACCACGACGCATGACGACCTGGTGGACGCGGCCGGGGAGTAGCGCCCCAGGCCGCGAATGAGACCGCCCCTGGGCCCCTGGGCCCAAGACTTCGGCGGGCCGCGCTCCTACCGTCGGCCGTATGTCGTGTCGTCGTCGGGTACTGGCGTGGCGGATGCCGCGCACCGAGGCTCGCCTGCTGGGGCTGCGCCGGGCGCAGTCGGGGCAGTCGACGCTGGAGTACGTCGGGCTGGTCGCGGTCGTCGTGGCGATCGTCGGTGCGCTGCTGGCCACCGGGCTCGGGCCGACCATCGCCGCCGAGCTGCGGACGCAGGTGTGCCGCGTCACCGGCGGTGACAACTGCGGGGGGAATGCGGATACGGGGCAGCCGGAAGCACAGGATCCACCCGGTGACGGCGATCCCGCCGACGACGATCCCAGCGGGCCGAAACCCGCCACGGACGACAACGGCAAGTCGCCCGAGCAGCTCGCCTACGAGCAGGCCCTGAAGGAGCTTCAGGACGCCCAGGCGGCCGAGAAGGCGGATCGCGGCAAGGCCGTCGCGGCGGCGAAGGAGCTCGCCAAGATCCTCGCCGAGGAGCTCGGCATCACCGACGCCCTGGACTGCATCACCAAGGGGGACATGGGCGCCTGCACCGAGACGCTCATCAACGTCCTCACCAGTCTCGTCGGTGGCGCGGTCGGCAAGCTGGCCGCGAAGTACGGCGCGCCGTGGAAGTGGAAGCAGGCCGTCGAGCTCGTACGCAGACTCAAGAAGCACGGTGGCGACCTCTACGACGGCCTCACCGGCCTCATCAAGAACCGCAAGAAGGTCGCCGACGCGCAGGACAAGCTCGACGACGCCAAGAAGAAGTGGGACCCCGACAAGCAGAAGGAACCGAAGAAGCCCATCACCTGCCCCGTCGGGCACAGCTTCCCGCCCGGCACCCGGGTGCTCGTCGGGGGCGGGCTCAGCGTGCCGATCGAGTCGGTACGCGTCGGGGACCAGGTCCTCGCGACCGACCCGGTCACCGGGCTGACGACCCTGCGCACGGTCACGCGTACGTTCACGACGTACGACGACAAGGACTTCACCCGGCTGACCACGGCCACCGGCACGGTCACCGCCACCGACACGCACCCCTTCTGGCTGGTGGGCCCCGGGCGCTGGGTGGACGCCGGCGACATCCGGCCCGGTGCGGCGCTGCGTACGCCGGCCGGTGAGGTGCTGCCGGTCACCGCCGTCGAGCGCTACACGCAGCGGCGGACCACCCACGACCTGACGGTCGCCGGCAGCCACACGTACTACGTCGCCGTCGGTGCGCGGGGTGCGTCGCTCGTCCACAACAACGACTGCGTGGATCAGGCGCTGCTCGACGAGATGAAGGACCAGGGCGTCAAGTTCGACCCGGAGAAGGTGCTCCGGGCGGAGCGGAACGCGGACGGGAAGATCGTCTTCCTGGAGGAGGGCAACTCCCGCGCCGGCCTCAAGCACATCCTGGAGGAGCACGCGGACGACTTCGAGCGGGCCGGGGTCGCCAAGGAGGACATCCCCGACCTGGTGATGGCGGCGGCGACCAAGGGCAAGAAGGTCGGGTACCAGGGCAAGGGCGAGGGCCGGCCCGTCTACGAGGTCGAGTTCCAGGGGCAGAAGCGGCGCGTGGCCGTGACTGTCGGGAACAATGGGTTCGTCGTCGGGGCGAACCCCAAGAGCGTCGGATGAGTCGGATGGTGGGTGGCACGATGAGCAGCGGCAAGACGGTGCGAGTGGCGGCGGACTACGACTGCCATCCGGTGTGGCTCCGGTCCGACGAGGGTCTGGACAACATCGCCCCGGCCGACCTCCCGGTGAGCCGCGAGCTCCAGGAGGACCTGGAGCGGTGGGGCGACGCGTTCGACGCCACGCTGGACCGCGACGACCCGATGGCGTCGGGCTTCCGTTCGCCGCAGGACGAGGAGGCCTTCGCCGCCCGGGGCGCGGAGCTCGCCCGCCGGCTTCGGCGGGAGCTCGGCACGGGGTGGCAGGTCACGTACTTCGACCTGCGCGACGGGCGTGACACCGACGTCGGGCCCTGATCCGCAGCGGATCCGGCCGTGCTCTACAACTTCCTGACCGTGCACCGGCCGGCCCCCGCCGACATGGCGGCGGCGCTGGCCGGTGCGGTCGGCGTACCGGTGACGGACGTGGACGTCGCCGCCGAGGACGCCGATCCCGAGGGCCGGAACTGGGACGCCCCCGTGCTCTGCGGCTACCGCGCGGTCCGTGGTGACCTCGCCCTCTCCTGGGACGTGTACGTCTCCGACGAGGCCGTCCCCGACGCGCCCGACGAGCCGGCGGCGGCCCGCCGCGTCGCCGCCGCGACCGGGACGACCGTGCTGTATCCGGCGACGGACCTGGTGAACCCCTCGGCGTACTGGGCCGCCACGCCCGAGGGAACGGTCGCCCGGGCTCGGCTGTACGAGTCGGACGACGACGAGCCCGTCCTCACCGTCGACGCCGTCGAAGCGCCGGTCCCGCAGCTGCCCGCCGCCCGCGTGGAGCCGCTGCCCGAGGCACGCCAGTCGGCTCCGGACACCTCGACATAATCGACCGCATGTCCGTGCACAGAGAGCAGACCAGCGGGGCCGCGCCCGCTTTGTGGGGGTACGCGGCGGTGCGGCTCGTCGGTGTGGCGGTCCTCGCGGTCGCCGCCGCCGTCACCGGTGAGGACGCCCTCCACCGGCTCAAGGGGCGCTGGGACTCCGTCTGGTACGTACGCATCGCCGAGCACGGCTACGGGCACGAGGTCCGCCTCCCCGACGGAAGCGTCCACTCCGACCTGGCCTTCTTCCCCCTGCTGCCCGCCCTGGAGCGGGGCCTCGCGGCCCTGTCGCCCCTCGGGGCCGACGACGCCGGGCTCGTCGTGGCGTGGGCGGCCTCGCTCGCCGCCGCGTGGGGCATCTACGCCGTCGGCGCGCACCTCGCGGGGCCGCGCGCCGGGGCGGTGCTGGCGGTGCTGTGGGGGGTGTACCCGACGGCGTTCGTGCAGTCGATGGCGTACACCGAGACCCTCTTCACCGCGCTCGCCGCCTGGTCGCTGTACGCCGTGCTGCGCGGACACTGGATCCGGGCCGGCGCCCTGTGCGTGCTGGCCGGGCTCACCCGCCCCTCGGCCGCCGCGCTGATCGCCGCGCTCGGCGTCACGGCGGTGGTGACGGTCGTACGCGAGCGGCGCCTCACGCTCCGGATGGCCGCCGGCGTGCTGCTCGCGCCGCTGGGCTGGCTCGGTTACATCGTCTTCGTGGCCGTACGGAAGTCCAGCCCCACCGCGTACTTCGACGTCCAGGCCGCCTGGGGCAACAGCATCGACGGAGGCGTGGCCCTCGGCCGCTTCGTCTGGCGCAACCTCACCGGGCCGCAGCCGCTCGCGGGGGTCGGGCTGTGCGCCGCGCTCGCGCTGCTGGGCTGGGTGGTGTGGCTGTGTGTCCGCCAGCGCCAGCCGCTGCCCGTGCTCGTGTACGGGCTGGCCGTCGTCGTCATCTCGCTCGTCGGCGCCGCGTACTTCGGCTCCCGCCCGCGCCTGATCATGCCCGCCTTCCCGCTGCTGCTCCCGGCGGCGGTCGCCCTCGCCCGCCTGCGCGACCGGAACCTGGTGCTCGTGCTGGCCGGGCTGGCGCTGGCGTCGGGGGCGTACGGGGCGTTCACGCTGCTGGGGGCCGGGCCGCCGTAGGCGCTTTGGGTCCGTGGACCCATGCGCCCGGCGGAACGGCGTTGCTAGCGTCCGCTCATGACCAGGCGTACGGAACGTACGGCACGAGCGGTGGCCGCCGCCCTCGCGGCGGTGGTGCTGGCGGCGTGCGGGCCCGACGACCCGAAGAAGCCCACGAGCACGGGCTCGGGGACGAGCGGGAGCCCCGCCCCCAACCCGGCCCCGACCGCCCCCGCCACTCCCGCCCCCGGCACCTCCGCCCCGGCTGCCGGGAACCCCGGCACGCGCAGGCCCCTCACCGCAGCCGAGCTCGACCGGGCGATCCTCGCCACCGCCGACGTACCGGGCTACACCGTCGGCCCCATGGACCCGCCGCCCGCGCAGGGCGAGACGCCCGCCAAGGAGGCGTGCGCGCCGCTCACCTCCCTGCTCAACGGCAAGCCCGAGCCGGCCGCGCAGGCGTCCGCGTACCGCCAGATCACCGGCGCGAACCCCGAGAGCCGCCCCGCCGTCTCCGTGTTCCTCACCACCCACGGGGACCAGGGCGCGGCCACCGTCCTCAACCGGCTGCGCGCCGCCGTGACGGCGTGCCGCGACGGCTTCACCACTACCGGACCGACCGGCCCCTCCACGTACCGGAGCGTGCGCGCGCTGCCTCCCGTGAAGGCGGGCGACGACGGCCTGGCGTACCAGCTGACGGCGGACTTCGAGGGCGATCCGGTGCCGCTGGTCTTCCACGTCGTGCGCTCGGGCGCCACGGTGGCGACCTTCTACACCGCGAACCTCGAAGGTCCGAAGACCCCGGAGGTGCCGGCCGCCCTGATCACCGCTCAGGCGGCGAAACTGCGCTGATCGCCAGCCGGACCCCCGGCCGCAGGCCCCACCGCTCCATGGCCCCCGCCTCCGCCTCCAGTACGTGGCGGGCGCGCGGGCGCGGCAGGCCGAGACGGCCGGGCGGCATGGTGGTGACGGCGAGGACGTTCAGCTCCCGGTCCAGGTACGCGACGTCGATGGCGAACCGCATCCGGAAGGTGTGGACGCTGTTGCACGGCGTCAGGAGCATGGCGCCGTCGATGCCGTCCCGGCCGAGCAGCCCGCGCCGGCGGGTGCCGTACGAGGCGGCGACCTCGACCGCGACGGCCGCGTGGTCGCCCGCGACCGTCAACCGCGCCGTGCCGTTGCGCCATTTCGCCGTGGTCCTCGTGGTCCCCATGGAGCAGGACCGTAGCGGGGGCGACGGCGTACGGGAATGGGCCCACGGGCCCATGACCGAGGCCCGGTGCCGCCCTAGGGTTCGCTGCGTGTACGCCACGCTGATCGCCGTCGCCGCCCTGTGGGGCGCCGCCACCGGGCTGCTCCTGCCGCGCGCCGCGTACCGGCTGTCGGTCGAGCCGGAGGAGACGTGGCGCGACACCTGCCCGGCCGGACACCCCTTCACCGGACCGGCGCGCGGCTGGGTCGGCCTCGCGCGCTGCGCGCCCTGCGGCGCGACCGTGCCCGAGGCCGCGGCCGCCCTGCCCTCCGGCAACGCCCTCCCCCTCGGTACCGCCCTCGCGTGCGCCGTGCTCGCCGCCGCGACCGGGCCGCGGCCCGAGCTCGCCGCGTGGCTGCTGCTCGCGCCGTTCGCCGTGCTGCTCGCCGCCGTGGACGCGCGCGTGCACCGGCTGCCCGACCGGCTGACGCTGCCGCTCGCCGGAGCGGCCGCCGGGCTCCTCGGGGCCGCCGCGCTGCTGCCCGGGCACGCCGGGTCGTGGCCCTCCGCGCTGCTCGGCGGGCTCGCCCTCGGCGGCGCGTACTTCACGCTGTTCCTGATCCACCCGAACGGCATGGGCTTCGGCGACGTCAAGCTCGCGCTGTCGCTCGGGGTCGCCCTTGGGTGGTACGGCTGGGACATCCTCCTCGCGGGCGCCTTCGCCGGGTTCCTCTTCGGCGCGGTGTACGGGATGGGGCTGGTGCTCCTGCGGCGGGCGAGCCGCAAGAGCGCGATCCCGTTCGGGCCGTTCATGATCGGTGGGGCGCTGGTGGGGCTGCTGCTCGGCGCGTTCACCGCCTCCTCCGCGCCATGGTGACTGGCAAAATGCCGGGTATGCGCACAGACCCGGTCAATGTCACCGAGGCCCTCGCCTCCTTCGACGACGTCTACAGCCCCCGCATCGTCGCCCGCATGAACGACTACGACGTACGCGTCGCCCATGCCGCCGGCGAGCACGTCTGGCACGTCCACGAGGAGACGGACGAGTTCTTCCTGGTCCTGGACGGGCGGTTCGAGATCGCCCTGCGCGGCGCCGCCGACGGCGCCGAGCGGACGGTCGTCCTGCGGCGCGGTGACACCTTCGTCGTACCGAAGGGGACCGAGCACAGGCCGTCGGCGCCGGAGGGCGCGGACATCCTGCTGTTCGAGCCGTCCGGGACGGTGTCCACCGGCGACCGCCACGAAGGAAAGCTGCCGGACCACGTGGACAGCACCACGGGCCACGCCCTCACCTGAGCCGCGGCGCCCGCCGCCTAGCATCCGCCATATGCGGACATTCCCCACTCAAAAGGTCTCGCCGCCGCCCGCCGCCCCCGCCACGGCGCACCCGGCCGCCACCCCCCGGCTCCTCGCCTGGGGGTGGGCCGCCGCGCTGTGCGCGCTGTACGCCACCGTCGCCGTACGCCGCCACCAGCTGCTGCGCACCACCGGCTACGACCTCGGCATCTTCGAGCAGGCCGTACGGGCGTACGCCGAACTCCGCGCCCCCGTCGTGCCCTTGCGCGGCGAGGGCTTCAACCTCCTCGGCGACCACTTCCACCCGCTGCTGGCCGTCCTCGCGCCGCTCTACCGCCTGTGGCCGTCGCCGCTGTGCCTGCTCGTCGCCCAGTCCGCGCTGCTCGCCCTCGCCGTCGTCCCGCTCGCCCGCTGGGCCGCCCGCGCGCTCGGCCGCCGCGCGGCGCACGCCGTGGCCGCCGTGTACGGGCTGAGCTGGGGCATCGCGTCGGCGGCCGCCTTCGACTTCCACGAGGTCGCCCTCGCCGTACCGCTGCTCGCCTTCTCGCTCGAAGCGCTGGCCCGGCGGCGCTGGCGGGCGGCCGTCGCCTGGGCCGCGCCCCTGCTGCTGGTCAAGGAGGACCTGGGCCTCACCCTCGCCGCCATCGGTGCGTACATCGCGTGGCGCGGCGGCCCGCGGCGGCTCGGCATCGCCACCGCCGTGGCGGGGCTCGCCGGGTCGGCCGTCGAGATCCTGGTCCTGCTGCCCGCCCTCCACCCCGGCGGCGCGTACGCCCACGGCGGGAACCTCGGCGGCAACCCCGGTGGCTCCGGCGGCCCCGGCGAAGGCCACGGCTCCCTCCTCGCCGCCCTCGCGCACGCCCCCCTCGACGCCCTGCGCCCCGACATCAAGGCCATGACCCTGGTCCTGGTCTTCGCGCCGTCCGCGCTGCTCGCGCTCCGCTCCCCGCTCGCGCTGATCGCCGTACCGACGCTCGCCTGGCGCATGCTGTCGCAGAACGCCTTCCACTGGGGCACAGCCTTCCACTACAGCGCCGTGCTCATGCCCGTCGTCTGCGCCGGGCTGATCGACGCGCTCACCGTCTGGCGCCGCACCGGCCACCCGCTGGCCGCCCGCCACGTGCGCGCCTCGCTCGCCACCGCCCTCGCCGTGACCCTGGTCATGCTGCCGTCGTTCCCGCTCGCGCTGCTCGCCCAGCGCGCGACCTGGCGCACGACCCCGCACGTCGAGGCGGCCCGCGCGCTGCTCGCGAGGATCCCGGACGGCGCGACCGTCGCCGCGTCCAACCGGCTGGTCCCGCAGCTGACCTCCCGCTGCACGGTCGTCGTCTTCCCGACCTTCCCGGTGGCGGGGAAGCTGTACGAGTACGACAGGAAGCGCCTGCCGCGGCCCACCGCCGAGTGGATCGTCTTCGACCGCCGGCCCCCCGAGGCGTGGCCGTACCGGACCGGGCACTGGCCCTACCCGATCAAGCAGCAGCTGGCCGAGCTGGCCGCGGCCGAGAAGCGGTACGGCTACCAGCGCGTCGCCCAGCGTGACGGCATCACGCTCCTCCGACGGGAACAGCGGGAACACCGGGGATAGACGGGAGGCCGTCAGGGCCGTCAACGCGGCGCCTCCGGAGCCGGGTCCCCCTTGGGGGGTACAGCCGCGGCGCCCGCCTCCAGGGGCCCCCGCCGTGTCCGCAGCGCGGTCCCGTGTTTTCGGAGCGTAGTGGCGGCCTGTCGCGGCACGCAGCACGTCTCACGAAGGGTTATGGTGGAAACCCCCCCTCGGGCCGGTCCGTATCCCCCCCACGGACCGGCCCGTTTTCCGTTCAGCCGCGCGCCGCCCAGATGTTGGTGCCGGCGGTGTCGACCGCGTACGAGTCGATCTCCTTCAGCTCCTCCTCGCTGAGCGGCGCCCCGCCCAGCGCCGCGATGTTCTGCTCCAACTGCGTCACGCTGGACGCGCCGATGAGCGCCGACGTCATCCGCTCGTCGCGCAGCACCCAGGTCAGCGCCAGCTGCGCGAGCGACTGCCCGCGGCGGCGCGCGATCTCGTCCAGGCCGCGGAGCCGGCGGACGACCTCGTCGGAGAGGAGGTTCGGGTCGAGGGACTTGCCCTGCGTGGCCCGCGAACCCTCGGGGATGCCCCTGAGGTACTTGTCGGTGAGCAGGCCCTGGGCGAGCGGCGCGAAGGCGATGCAGCCCATGCCCGCCTCCTCCAGGGTGTCGAGGAGGCCGTCCTCCTCCGTCCAGCGGTTGATCATCGAGTACGACGGCTGGTGGATCAGCGCCGGAACGCCCATCTCCCGCAGCAGCCGCGCCGCCTCGGCCGTCTGCTCGCTGCTGTACGAGGAGACGCCGACGTACAGCGCCTTGCCCTGCTGCACGGCGGAGGCCAGGGCGCCCATGGTCTCCTCGAGCGGGGTGTCCTTGTCGAAGCGGTGCGAGTAGAAGATGTCGACGTAGTCGAGGCCCATCCGCCGCAGCGACGCGTCGAGCGAGGACAGCAGGTACTTGCGGGAGCCCCACTCGCCGTACGGGCCGGGGTGCATCAGGTACCCGGCCTTGGTCGAGATGACGAGTTCGTCACGGTACGGCGCGAAGTCCTGGGCGAAGATCTTGCCGAAGTTCAGCTCGGCGGAGCCGGGCGGCGGCCCGTAGTTGTTCGCCAGGTCGAAGTGGGTCACACCGAGGTCGAAGGCGCGGCGCAGGATCGCGCGCTGCGAGGCGAGCGTGCGGTCGTCGCCGAAGTTGTGCCACAGTCCCAGCGAAACGGCGGGCAGCTTCAGGCCACTGCGGCCGGTGCGGCGGTACTCCATGGAGTCGTAGCGGTCACCGGCGGGTCGGTATGCGGGGGTATCAGTCACGTCCCTCTCCTTATCACGGACCTGTGGCGGGCCGGGTTGGGCCGCCGTGACCCCCGCGCAGTAATGTGGCGGCCTCGGGGACAGCGGCGGTGAGCCGGAATCGATCCCCCTGGGCCGACGCCGTTGCGGGCCCGCACGCAAATCGAGAGGTGAGATCGGTGAACTTGCGCGACCTGGTGTACAGGCTCTACGCACGCCGGGTCGAGGGCCGCCTCGACCACGCCCAGGTGCCGAAGCACATCGGCGTCATCCTCGACGGGAACCGGCGGTGGGCGAAGGCGTCCGGCGGCACTCCGGAGCAGGGCCACAAGGCGGGCGCGAGCAAGATCCAGGAGCTGCTCGGCTGGTGCGCCGAGACGGACGTCGAGGTCGTCACCCTGTGGATGCTGTCCACCGACAACCTCAACCGGCCCGAGAAGCAGCTGGTGCCGCTGCTCGGCATCATCGAGAACGCCGTGCGCGACCTCGCCGCCGACGGCCGCTGGCGCGTCCACCACGTCGGCACGCTGGACCTGCTGCCGGCGCGGACGCAGGCCGTCCTGAAGGAGGCCGAGGAGAAGACCCGCGACCACACGGGCATACTCGTGAACGTCGCCGTGGGCTACGGCGGCCGCCAGGAGATCGCGGACGCGGTCCGCTCGCTGCTGCTGGCGCACGCGGAGAAGGGCACGAGCTTCGAGGAGCTCGCCGAGATCGTCGACACCGACCTCATCGCGGAACACCTCTACACCCGCGGCCAGCCCGACCCGGACCTGGTCATCCGCACCAGCGGCGAGCAGCGGCTGTCGGGCTTCATGCTCTGGCAGAGCGCCCACTCCGAGTACTACTTCTGCGAGGTCCACTGGCCGGCCTTCCGCAAGGTGGACTTCCTGCGCGCCCTGCGCGACTACGCCGCCCGCCACCGGCGCTACGGCACCTGACGGCACCGCCGCACCACGGCACCGACATCCCGCACCCAGGTGGTGTCCCCAGGACACCCGGCGTTCATCGACGCGTCGTCATATGCCATGGCATGGACCTGCGGTAGCGCGGGAATACCCCTCCCAGAGTGAGCGGCACTCAAGCCCGCTCGCCCGGGAGGCCCTTTGCACCAGGACGACCGTGCACCCCGTGTACGGACGACGCGGAGGGCCGGAGCTCGGCCCGCGCAAGGTGGCCGGAGCCCGGCTCCATCTCCCGCGACGCCGCCGCCGTCGCCGAAGCCGCCGTCGCCGCCGCCGTCGCACCCCGACCTCATGCACCTCTATCAGAGGGGGTCCGTCCTACCGTGGTGACCAGCACAAAGCGCCGCCTCAACGACAGGCGCACCTACGTCCTCGACACCAGCGTCCTGCTGGCCGACCCCGGTGCCATGGCCCGTTTCGACGAGCACGAGGTCGTGCTCCCCGTCGTCGTGGTCACGGAGCTGGAGGCCAAGAGGCACCACCCGGAGCTCGGCTACTTCGCCCGGCAGGCGCTGCGCCTGCTGGACGACCTGCGGGTCCGGTACGGCCGCCTCGACGCCCCGCTGCCGATCGGCGAGCTCGGCGGGACCCTGCGTGTGGAGCTCAACCACTCGGACCCCGCCGTCCTCCCGGCCGGCTACCGCCTCGGCGACAACGACTCGCGGATCCTCGCCGTCGCGCGCAACCTCCAGGCCGAGGGGTACGACGTCACCGTCGTCTCCAAGGACCTGCCGCTGCGCATCAAGGCGTCGTCGGTCGGCCTGCTCGCCGAGGAGTACCGCGCCGAGCTCGCCATCACCGACTCCGGCTGGACCGGCATGGCGGAACTGCCCCTCTCGGCGGACCAGATCGACCTCCTGTTCACCGAGGAGTCGCTGTACGTCCCCGAAGCGGTCGGACTGCCGGTGCACACCGGTCTCGTCCTGTCGTCGGAGCGCGGCAAGGCGCTCGGCCGCATCGCGCCCGACGGGAACGTGCGCCTGGTGCGCGGCGACCGCGAGGCGTTCGGCATCCGGGGCCGCAGCGCCGAGCAGCGCATCGCGCTCGACCTGCTCCTCGACCCGGACGTCGGCATCGTCTCGATGGGCGGCCGCGCCGGTACGGGCAAGTCGGCGCTCGCGCTGTGCGCGGGCCTGGAGGCGGTCCTGGAGCGGCGGCAGCACCAGAAGGTGATGGTCTTCCGGCCGCTGTACGCCGTCGGCGGGCAGGAGCTCGGCTATCTGCCGGGCACCGAGGCGGAGAAGATGGGCCCCTGGGCGCAGGCGGTGTTCGACACGCTGTCGGCGGTGGCGGGCAAGGAGGTCATCGAGGAGATCCTCAGCCGCGGGATGCTGGAGGTCCTGCCGCTCACCCACATCCGCGGGCGGTCCCTCCACGACGCGTTCGTCATCGTGGACGAAGCCCAGTCCCTCGAACGCAACGTGCTGCTGACCGTGTTGTCCCGTATCGGGTCGAATTCCCGGGTCGTCCTGACGCACGACGTGGCCCAGCGCGACAACCTGCGGGTCGGCCGGTACGACGGAGTCGTCGCCGTCGTCGAGAAACTGAAGGGCCATCCGCTCTTCGCGCACGTGACCCTGACCCGCTCGGAGCGCTCGCAGATCGCCGCGCTCGTGACCGAAATGCTGGAGGACGGGGTAGTTTGATCCGCGAATGCCCGTAATGGGCTACAGCAGTTGGCGCCGCCCGGCAAAGCGCGAGAGCTTAGCCGGGCGGCGTCGTGTCGCGCGCCCCCTTCTGTAAAACCTTTGCCGGAAAGGGCGTGTGAGCTTTCCCACGCAACGAATAATTGCCTTGCGGTGTCGCGGTCGGGCAGAGTCTTGCTTCCGTCAGGCCCCGCATACGGCACACCTGTAACAACTCAAGACCTGTTCGCCGTATGCCGCCCGAGCACCACGCGGCACTCCCGCAAGGGAGTTGCCCACCGGGCCCGTGTCCCCCGTGACCCAGCAGTGGGGGGACCAGCGCCAGGGGCACGATTTCGCCCGCGAGGTCACCTAAGCGGGCGATGCTGGAAGGAAACCGTGTGAGCCGGATCTCGGTCCGGGGATTCGCAGTGGCGTCTGCCACCGCGGTCACCACTGTCGGCGCCGTCGTCGGTGTTGCCTCGGGCAACGCCCAGCAGCCGGAGAACAACTTCGAGGCCGCTGCCGCCGACGCGACGCTCCTTGCGGACATCCCCGTCGGCCAGCAGGCCCAGGTACAGGTCTCGTCGCTGACGCAGCAGGCCGAGGCCCAGGCCGCCGCCGCCGACTCCGCCGCCCAGAAGTCCGCCGAGGAGGCCGCCCGCATCCAGGCCGCCAAGGACGCCCAGGCGAAGAAGGAAGCCGCCGAGGAGAAGGCCGAGAAGGAGCGCAAGGAGCGGGAGGAGCGCGAGGCCAAGGAGCGCGCCAGCCGCGACGAGGTGCGCTCGGCCTCCAGCTTCGCGACCCAGTCGTCGTACAGCGTCGCCGAGGTCCAGGCGATGGCCCGTCAGATGATCCCGGGCGACCAGTTCCAGTGCTTCAGCAACATCGTGGACCACGAGTCCGACTGGAACTACCGCGCGACGAACCCGTCCTCGGGCGCGTACGGCCTCGTCCAGGCGCTCCCGGGCTCCAAGATGGCGTCCGCCGGCGCGGACTGGCAGACCAACCCGGCCACCCAGATCAAGTGGGGCCTGAACTACATGAACGACCGCTACGGCAGCCCGTGCGGCGCGTGGAGCTTCTGGCAGGCCAACCACTGGTACTAGGTCGTCTCCGCAGGCCGCCGTCAAGGCCGCCCGCCCCGCGCGACTCCGCGAGCCCCTCACCGTCCTACGGTGAGGGGCTTCGTGCGTGTACCGTCGAGGAGCCCGTACTCCCGGGGGAGCGGTGGGGGGAAGAGAGAAGATCATGTCGAAAGTGCCAGGGTGGCTGGGCCGGCTGGGCGCCGGTCTGACCCGGATGGGGCGGCTCCTGGAGGAGCGCCGCCGAGCCGAGAGCGAGTCCGGCGAACCGGGTGGCCCCGGCGTGCCCGCCGGTCCGGGCGGCCCCGGCTTCCCGGGCGCGGCCGGCGCGGCCGCGGGTGCCGGTGGCACCGGCGCGCCCGGTGGTTCCGGCGAGAGCAACGGTTCCGGTGAGAACGGCGCGCAGGCGCCGGGGAGCGTTCCGGCCCCGCCCGCGTACGCCCCCGCCGTCGCCGCCCGCCCCGATCCCGTCGACGCCATCCCGTGGGGCATCCGCGTCGCGGCCGAGGCCGGCTGGCGGCTGCTCGTCCTCGCGGGCGCGCTCTGGGTGCTGATGAAGGCCATCAGCAACGTCCAGCTGGTGGTGCTCGCCTTCGTCGCCGCGCTGCTGATCACCGCCCTGCTCCAGCCCACCGTGGCCCGGCTGACGCGCTGGGGCCTGCCGCGCGGGCTCGCCACCGCCGTCACGGCCATCACGGGCTTCGTCATCATGGGCCTCGTCGGCTGGTTCGTCGTCTGGCAGGTGCTGGACAACCTCGGCGACATCTCCGACCGCCTCCGGGACGGTATCGACGAGCTGAAGCGCTGGCTGCTGAACAGCCCCTTCCACGTCACCGAGCAGCAGATCAACGACATCGCCAAGAACCTCAGCGACACCATCGGCACCAACACGGAGGAGATCACCACCGCCGGCCTCCAGGGCGTGACCGTGCTGGTCGAGGTGATCACCGGCATCCTGCTGACGATGTTCTCGACGCTCTTCCTGCTGTACGACGGGAAGAAGGTCTGGAGCTGGGTGCTCAAGCTGGTGCCGGCGCAGGCGCGTCCGGGCGTCGCGGGTGCCGGTCCGCGCGCCTGGCGCACCCTCACCGCGTACGTACGCGGCACGCTGATCGTGGCCCTCATCGACGCCGTCTTCATCGGCCTCGGCATCTACTTCCTCGATGTGCCGCTGGCCGTGCCGCTCGGCGTGCTCATCTTCCTCTTCGCCTTCATCCCGCTGGTGGGCGCGGTGATCTCCGGTGCCCTCGCGGTGATCGTCGGCCTGGTCACCCAGGGCGTCTTCACGGCGCTGATGGTGCTGGTCGTGGTGCTCGCCGTCCAGCAGATCGAGGGCCACGTCCTCCAGCCGTTCATCCTGGGCCGCGCGGTGCGGGTCCACCCGCTCGCGGTCGTCCTCACGGTCGCGGCGGGCGGTCTGATCGCCGGCATCGGCGGCGCGGTGGTCGCGGTCCCGCTGGTCGCGGTCACCAACACGGTCGTCGGCTATCTGCGGGCGTTCAGCTACGAGCAGGCCCTGCGGCACGCGCCGCCGGGGGAGCCGCAGGTGGCGCCGCCGGTGTAGCAGGGATACGCGGACACGACGAAGGGGCCCACCGACTCGCAGGTCGGTGGGCCCCTTCGTACGCGTACGGCTGACTACTCCGCGAGGACGGCCTCGGCGTCGAGCGTCGCGCCGACCGCCTGGATCACCGAGGCGATCTTGAACGCCTCCTGGATCGTGTCGCGCTCCACGCCGGCCTTGCGCAGCACCTGCTCGTGGGAGTCGAGGCACATGCCGCAGCCGTTGATGGCGGAGACGGCGAGCGACCACAGCTCGAAGTCGACCTTCTCCACACCCGGGTTGCCGATGACGTTCATCCGCAGACCGGCGCGCATCGTGCCGTACTCCGGGTCGGAGAGCAGGTGGCGCGTGCGGTAGAAGACGTTGTTCATCGCCATGATCGCGGCGGCGGACTTGGCGGCCTGGTACGCCTCGGGCGAGAGGTTCGCCTTGGCCTCCGGCTCCAGCTCGCGCAGGACCTTCGGCGAGCGCGAGGCGATCGCGCAGGCGAGGACCGTGCCCCACAGCTGCTGCTGGGGGAGCTCGCTGTTGCCGATGACCGAGCCGAGGTTCAGCTTCAGGTCCTTGGCGTAGTCCGGTATGGCGGACTTCAGTTCGTCGAGAGCCATGTCAGAGGGTCGCTTTCGTCACTCGCCGGAGAGCAGCTTGACCGGGTCGAGGGTGTCCTCGCCCTTGGTCCAGTTGCAGGGGCACAGCTCGTCGGTCTGCAGGGCGTCCAGCACCCGCAGGACCTCCTTGGGGTTACGGCCGACGGAACCGGCGGTCACCATGCAGAACTGGATCTCGTTGTTCGGGTCGACGATGAAGACGGCACGCTGCGCGAAGCCGTCCTCGCCCTCGACGCCGCAGTCGCGCATGAGCTCGTGCTTCGAGTCCGCGAGCATCGGGAAGGGCAGGTCACGCAGGTCGGCGTGGTCCTTGCGCCAGGCGTGGTGCACGAACTCGGAGTCGCCCGAGACGCCGAGGATCTGGGCGTCGCGGTCGGCGAACTCGTCGTTCAGCTTGCCGAAGGCGGCGATCTCGGTGGGGCAGACGAAGGTGAAGTCCTTCGGCCAGAAGAACACCACGCGCCACTTGCCCTCATAGGCCTTGTGGTCGATCTGCGCGAACTCCTTGCCGCTCTCGAGCGACACGCAGGCGGTCAGGTCGTACGTGGGGAACTGGTCACCGACAGTGAGCACACGCTCTCCTTGCAGCGGGGAAGTCCCTTTTGAGGTCTTCCGTGGGGGTTGGACGGAGCCCCAGCATGGCACGGCGTGCATTGATCAGTGAAATAGCTAGACTGGGTCGTGTTGATCGAAGGTGGTTATCAGTGGTGTCCGTATATAAGGGTAAGCAGCCCAGTCTGGCCCAGCTCCGCGCGTTCGTGGCGGTGGCCGAGCATCTGCACTTCCGGGACGCGGCGGCGGCGATCGGGATGAGCCAGCCGGCGCTTTCGGGCGCGGTTTCGGCCCTCGAAGAGGCACTCGGTGTCCAGCTGCTGGAGCGTACGACACGCAAGGTGCTGCTGTCCCCGGCGGGTGAGCGGCTCGCGGTACGGGCCAAGGCCGTGCTGGACACGGTCGGTGAGCTCATGGAGGAGGCGGAGGCGGCCCAGGCGCCCTTCACCGGGGTACTGCGGCTCGGCGTGATCCCGACCGTCGCGCCGTACCTGCTGCCGACGGTGCTGCGTCTGGTGCACGAGCGCTACCCGGAGCTGGACCTCCAGGTCCACGAGGAGCAGACCTCCTCGCTCCTGGAGGGCCTGGCGGCGGGGCGGCTCGACCTGCTGCTGCTCGCGGTGCCGCTGGGGGTGCCGGGCGTCACGGAACTGCCCCTGTTCGACGAGGACTTCGTCCTCGTCACGCCCGAGGGGCACGAGCTGGGCGGCCGCGACGACATCCCGCGCGAGGCCCTGCGCGAGTTGCGGCTGCTGCTGCTGGACGAGGGGCACTGCCTGCGCGACCAGGCGCTGGACATCTGCCGCGAGGCCGGCCGTCAGGACGGCGCCGCCGTCACCACCACCGCCGCGGGCCTCTCCACCCTGGTGCAGCTGGTCGCGGGCGGCCTCGGCGTGACGCTGCTGCCGCGCACGGCCGTGACGGTCGAGACCGGCCGCAACGACCGGCTGCTGACCGGCCGGTTCGCCGATCCCGCGCCGTCGCGGCGGGTCGCGCTGGCGATGCGTACGGGCGCGGCGCGCCAGGCCGAGTTCGAGGAGCTGGCGGACGCGCTGCGCGGGGCGATGGCGGACCTGCCGGTACGGATACTTCCGGAAGACGGGCACTAGATGAATGAGCCCGATGTTTGTGCTGGCCGTGACCATGGCGAAGGACGCCTGTTGGCTTTGGTGTGACTCCTGGCCTGGACGCCCTTCTGGGGCACCTGTTCCGCTACCTCTCCTAGCAGTCCGCCTACAACGAATGCCTCAACGCCGCCGGGCCACTGATCTCACACGCGGTCGAGACCCTGGCCGGACAGGTGCCCACCTGGGACGGCGGCTTGTGGCTGATCGAGTCGACGCCGGTGCCGTGCGCAGCCTCACGCGAGATGGGCAAGCGGTCCGATCTGGCAGGAAACTGTGGCTACGGCTACTGCCGCAGCCACTCACGCTTCTTCTGGGGTTTCCGGCTCTACCTGGTCACCACTGCCGAGGTCCCACCCTCGGCGAAGCATGACAGATACACGGCATCCACCCGTCGACCCTCACCCAACCCCAACAGCTCAAGCGCCTGGAGGCGGACCTCGGCGGCCCGCTGCTGATCCGAGCGGGGCGAGGCCGTCAGCTCGAACTCACCACACTTGGCAGACAAGTCGTCTAAGCCGTCCCGGACTGGGCCCACATATTGGCGGAACGGCCCCGGGTCGACCTGGACCCGAGCGGCCGAGCGCCGTCCGTAGCCAGGGTCGAAGCGGCGCAAGGACTGGGCCCGCCCCGACACGCCGGACGCGGACCGCTTCCCCGCGCCCCCCGCAGCCGGCGGTGCGCACGTTCGCCGGCCGCCGCCGACTGCACCGATTCCTCCAAGTCGCGCACTACCCCTCTCTGGCGGCGTACTGCCGTGACGTGGTCTGTCCCCCTCCACGCTGACCGTGCAGATCCAGCACCTGAGACGAGACTTCCAAGGAGCTCCTGATCCGCGGCCAGTACGGGTACCGGATGCGGCTCAGCCACCTCGGCAAGGAGATCCTGGCCACTGCCCAGCCGTACGCCGACCAGCTCGACGTATGTAAGGCGCGTGGCTCATGCCAGCGCCCGCGACCGCCATGGCCCGGCGTTGAAGGTTCTTCGCGGCCTCCACCACCGAGCACCTAAAACTTGAGACGGCTATAGGTTCAGGGGCCTTTGCACGAAGCTGGTTCGTCCGGTTCGTCCGGTTCGTCCGCCCGAGGCGACCGTCGACGGGCCGTAACGCGAGCGCATCCGCTCGCCGGGTGACGTCCCGTCGCCCATCAACCCACTGTCCAACTGCCTCTTCCACACCCGCTGCCGGGAAGGTTCAGGAGAAGTGCGCCACGGAAGAGCTGCCGCTGGTTTAGCTCCCTGGCAACCAAGAGGGTCACCTTACGGCCCGCCACTTTCCGGAGCACTCCACCATCAAGACCCCTGCGACGACGTCGTCATGGACCTGTCCTGGCATCCCTGGAGCAGGACGGCGACAAGTAACCCGTGTCCGTCCCCGACACCACAGCGAGGCCCCCTGCCCAGGTGGCGAATTCAGGGAGCCTCGCCCGCTTCCCCGTGTCGGTCGCCGCAGGGCGCCCATGCGCGATCCAGGCGGCCACCGTGCAACTCAATGGCATGTTGAGTCGCACAGAGGTTTTTGGGGAGGGAGTGCGTGATGGAGTTTCGGCTCTTCGGCGAAGTGCACGTGGTAGGCGGGGGAATCCGGGTCCACCCCAGCTCGGGGCGGGCCCGTACGCTCTTGGCGGCGCTGGCTTGGGAGCCCGGCGAACTCGTCCCCGACGAGCGGCTGATCGGCCGGATCTGGGGCGAGCGGCTGCCCGCCGACCCTCGAGATGCCCTGTACACCTGCGTCAAGCGGCTGCGGCGGGCCCTGGCTGTCCTCGGCGGCGGCGCTGACCGGGTCGTGCGTCGGCATGGTGGCTACCTCCTGGCAGCGGAGCACGCCGACACCGATGTGAGTAGGTTCCGTACCCTGGTCCGGCAGGCCCGTGAGGAGACTGACGCCACGGTCGCCGCCTACCTCTACGAGCGGGCGATCCGTACGGCGTCGGGTACACCGCTCGTCGACGCAGACTCCTCCTGGGCCTCCCGCGTCGGCGAAGCACTCGAGCGGGAACGCCTCGCAGCCAGGACGGCTGCCGCCGAGGCGTGGCTGCGCGCGGGCCGGCACGAGGAACTGCTTCCCGAACTCATCCACCTGACCCGGGAGCAGCCGCTGGACGAGGCGGTCGCGCTGCTGCTGATGGACGCGCTCCACCGCAGCGGGCGGGGCGCGGAGGCACTCGACTGCTACACGAGTCTACGGCGCCGACTGGTCGACCAGCTCGGCGTGGAACCGGGCCGGGCCGTACGGCAGGCGCACCAACGCCTCCTGGGCGCTCGCTCCTAGCCCATCGGCTGCGGCCAGGGGTTCAGGGACTCTCGGGGCAGTACCCGGTACCCCATGCGCGCGGGTGCCTCATACAACCGGGGGTGCGCGGTGAACTGCGCCAGCGGCATGAGTGCCATCGGCTGGAGGTCGGCGATGACCACGTTCACGGCGGTGAGCCCGACGTCCACGAGCTCACGGGGCGTGCGGTCGACGGCGACCGGCCGCATGCCCACGTCCGCGAACCGCGTCAGCAGCCGAGCCAGGGCCTCGGACGGGTCGTCCGGCAGCGACGGCCGTACGAAGGGGGCGGGCCGGTCGTCCGATGCCGCCAGCAGGAAGTCGAACGCGTGACGGTGCTCGGCTCGCCCCATGTATCGCGCGGTGTCTCCGGCGGCATACATGGTCTCTGGGGAGTCCGCAGCGTCGCTCTCTGGCACGCTGTGGATGTGGAGGGGGGAGCCAAGCGCCTCCAAAAGGGCCTTGTGCGCGGCGGCACCGATGTCGCGGCCGCAGCTCGCGCCCACCATTTGCCGCGCACGCCGGTCATGCCGGGCGGAGATCACACAGTAGGCCGTCGGGACACCCAGGTCGGAGGTGGCATCGAAGAGGCGGACCTCCTTGAAGCGGAGGCGGCACCATTCGACAAGCCGCACCACATCCCCGGTCAGGTGAGCCGAGTGGATCTCAGGCAGGGGGAGCCGCTGCAGCCAGAGCACCGCGTTGGCGTCCCGCTCGATGACCTCGAACATGCCCCGGACGACGGCTTCCACGGGATCGGTGTGGACGGCGAAGCCCGTGGAGATCCGCGGGGCGAAGCGTTCGGCGGGGCCGACGTCCGCTACGCCGTAACAGGCCATGACGGACGGCACCCACACCGGTTCACGGGTAATCAGGTCGAGTCCGGAGCTCCAGCGGATCGGCGCGGCCGGGTCGAAGGGCACCACGGGGCAGCCCGGACGGGCGTACTCCTCTGGTGAACAGCGCGGGTACCGCTCCGGTTCGAGACACTCCCCAGACAACTCGTCGGCCGTCGCACGAATGCGGTGCTCGCTCAGGACGTCGTGGCCAGCGTACCGCTCCGCCGTTTCCGCGATGGCGATGAACCGGGCACGCTGCGGATCACCCCACACGTGGCCGCCACCGATCAGTTCCGGTCCGGCGCTGACGCCGTGGCGGTGCGTGTTCCCGCCCTCCGCCTTCCAGAAGTGGTACTCCCCAGGGAAACCCGCCGTCGGGAGTGCACCGACCCGGGAGACGAGCCCGAACCGCGAGACGAGGCCGTCGAGGGAGGTCGGAGGGGAGGTGGTCTCCTGTTGGCGCACCATCGCTCGCTCCTGCTTGCTGTCGGGTGACTGGTGGCTTCACAGCCTGGCAGCGGCTTCGGTCGGCACTCGGTCGCCGACCGACCGAGCGCCGACCGGGCGGTGACGGACCGCTTGAAGAGACTTGCCCCTACCGACCAAGCGGGAAGGAGAAGACGATGGACGCAACGGGCACGAATCCGGAACTGGACCTCGATCTCGACGACTACGAGGACGTCGGGACGGAGGGACTCGATCCCATGTGCGGTGTGAGCAATTCCAGCTACAACGGCTGTTCTTCCGGCGAGTCCTGCCGGTAAGCGGACATCGGACAAGCCACTTCAAGAGGCACATGCCCTGTCTGGCCGGGCCATCGACCCGGCCAGACAGGGCACGGGGAGACACAGTGAACTCGGAGCTCGTCGACAGCCTGGTGTCGCCCTACGGGGTGGTGACAGCGGTCCGTGACGCACGCCCGACGCGAATCAGCGCCCGGCTGTTGTCCGCCACCGCCCGGACTGGCGCCCCAGCCTCCCGCGCCAGGCGCCGTGGCACCACGCTGTTGGGCGGCGGCGGGCGCAGCTGGGACGACGCCGCGCGAGCCCGGTTCATTGCTGTCGCGGAAGCCGCCGAATCGTACGCCATGGCGCTGGACCCGCCCGAACGGGAGGTCGTCCACGCGTCCGCGAACGAGCTCGCCGGCCGCTGTCTGGAACCCGACCGGTACCCGCGCTGTTCCGCGCGGGAACTGGCTGCTCCGGAGTGCCCCGTCGTCCCGTTCGACCCGGACGCCACCATCCGATGGGTCCAGGGACTGGACCTGGTGACGGCCGATCCGGTCTGGGTGCCCGCCGTCATGGCCTGCCGGGACCTCGCACCCCTGGACGACGGGGAGCGGTTCCTGCACCGGCTGTCGACCGGGCACGCCGTTCACACCGATCCAGTGGAGGCCGTCGTCCGCGCCACCTTCGAGGTCGTCGAGCGGGACGCGGTGGCCGTGCTGTGGCTTCAGCGGTTGTCGCTGCCTACTGTTCCGTACGGGCGGCTCACGCCCCTTACGCGTCACCTGATCGCCGACTGCCGGCAGCACCATCTCGACGTCCGAATCCTCGACGCCACGACGGACATCGGGATCCCGACCGCCTACTGCGTGCTGACGGCGGAGCGCCATCCACGCATGCGCCACTGGGTGGCGGCGGGTACGGAACGCAGCCTGGGGGAGGCGGCCGCCAAGGCACTGGAGGAAGCGGTCGGTCTGGCCGGACTCCTGCTCGATGGCGCCGAAGCGCCGCCCGATCCGGCGCAGTTCTCGGCGGTGGCCGACGGAGCGCGCTACATGGGCCGGCCCGAGCATGCGGCCGCGTTCGACTTCCTGTTCGGGTACGCGGGTGTCGGGCCATCCCGCGCGGCGCTGCCCGACGCACCGGACCCGGCGCTCGCCGCGTTGACCCGGTGCCTGGCCGAGGCGGGCGCCAGACCCGTGGTCATCGACCGGACCCCGCGCGAACTGCTGGACGTCGGACTCACCGCCGTCCATGTTGTCATCCCTGACCTCCAGCCCCTGAGCCTGCACCCCTTCGCCCAGTTCACCGCGCATCCCCGGCTCTACGAAGCACCCGCCCGCATGGGGCTGCGCGTGCTGCCGGAAGAGGAGCTGAACCCATGGCCACAGCCATTCGCCTGACCCAGGCACCCCTCGAAGTTGATCCGTCTTCGGCGGTGTTCGCCGGAACCGGACCGTTCGGCCGCAGCGTGGCGCGGTTGCTGGCCCGTACGACTGGCGGTAGGGACCTCACCGCGGACCTCCCGCCGGACGGTGACCCGTGTGCCGCGTTCGACAGTGCCCCCAGCGCCGTCGTCCTGGCTCTGTGGCGGCCCGCCCCGGCGCTCTGCGAGCGGGTCGACGAGCGGTCCCACGCCACCGGGATCCCCTGGCTCTCGGTCGTTCTGGAGCCCTCGACGCTCCAGGTAGGCCCTCTGGTCGTACCGGGCGCCGGACCCTGCCACCGGTGCCTGGAAGAGCGCCGGACGCAGCACGACCGCCACTGGCCGGAGACCGCAGCGCTGCACGCGGCGTACGACCGCGACCCCAGATGCGGCCCGCGCGGCCACTTGCCCCAGCACGTCACCACGGCCGCCGGGCTCGCGGCCACCGTGCTGAGCCGTCCCCGCGACCACGTCGGCCAAGTGCTCACCGCCCGGCTGCGGGGCGTGTCCGTACGACGGGACCGCCTGCTCGCCTGCCATGGCTGCGCGCGCTGTGGCCAGCCATTGCCCGACCGGGACCTGCGGGTCCTGCTGCGCCTGAACACGAAGGAGGACGCTGGTGTCCAGTGAGGCACCCCCCCTGCTGAGCAGGGGCCTTGCCGTCGTACCGACCGATGGTGCGTTGATCGTGCAGGGCGCCGGGCAGCGCCATGTGTTCCGTGGCCGATCCGCGACTGACCTCCTGCCCCGCCTGCTCCCGCTGCTCGATGGTGCCCGGAGCCGTGCCGACGTGGCGGCGGAGCTCGGAATCCCCCCGGCGCAGTTGGACCGTGTCCTCATGCTTCTCGGCAGCCGGTCCCTCTTGGATGTGCCTCACCCGAGTTCCGGGGTGGGGGAAGTGGCGAAGGAGGTACGGGACCACTACTCCCGCAGCCTCGACGGCAACGGGGGCCATGCGAGCACCCCCGCCCTGCTCGATGCCCTCGCAGCCACCGCAGTCCACGTGACCGGCCGCTCCGCCGTCGCCTCCGCGATCGCCGTCGACCTGCGCACATGCGGCGTCCGCGCCGCAGCGGCGGGCCCCCTCGACGGCGTCACGGCCACCGCTCTGACCCGCACGGAACGCCACCTGGTTGTCGTGGTCGAGGACGCCGGGGACCCGGAGTGCCCGGCCCGGACAGCCGAGCTGTGCGGGCCCCTCGGCATCCCCGTACTGCGCGTCGCGGCCTCCTCCACATGGTTCGAGATTGGGCCGTTCTTCCTAACGGGCTTCACGGCCTGCCCGGATTGCCTGAACAAGGGCCGTGTGGATGCCGGATGGTCGTCGGGGGAGCCCGGGCAGCCCGCGGCCGACGTCACGCTCGCCGGTCTCGTCGCCTCCGAGGTCTTCGCGCTGCTCACCGGCGCGACCGCCCCGGCTATGATCGGCATCACACGGATCTCCCAGGACGACTGGACCACCGAGCAGCACGTGGTCGTCCCGCGCCCTGGCTGCCCGTGCGACGACACCGGGGGCGGGGGACCGGAGCCCGACCCCGTCGACGTCCACCTGCGCGCGGTCGACCACGCTGCACCCGCCGTTCTGCAGGGCGGCCCGCCGCCGCGCTCGGCCCGCGAGCGGTGGGCGGAGCTCGGAAGGAAACGGCCCGCGTTCCACGCGTATCCGAGCCGCACTCTTACCGGCGAACGCCTGCGCCTGCCGGGCGTATTCGGCGAGACCACCGCCCCCGCCCCCGGTCCCACACGAGCCTCCGCCCCCACTCCCAGGTCCCCGGACCTCGCCCTGGTCGCCGACCTGCTGGCCCGCACGGCGGGGCGCCGGGGCAGTCCGGGCGACGGCGCGTGGCAGCGCTGGGCGCCCACCGGGGGACAGCTTGGCTCGGTGGAGATTCACCTCCTCACCGACGCCGGTGTGCCCGGCTTGCCGGGCAGCGTGTTCCGCTACGACGACGTGGCACACGCCCTGATCGCCCTACGCGCTGACCCCATGCCCATGGCGAGCATCCTGGCGGGCACCGATCTGCGCGTCGACGAGCTCGAGGCGGCCCTCGTGTTCACGGCGGCGCACGGCAGGGTGGCGGCCAAGTACCGGGATTTCGCCTACCGCCTCACTCATCTGGACGCCGGCTGTGCCGCCACCCAACTCGACGCCGTGGCACGGGCACACGGGCTGTCGGTGCGGTTCGCCACGAGCTGGGACGCATCACCGGCCGAACACCTCGACCTGACTGATGACCAGTACGTGACCGCGATTGCCGGACTCCTCCGAGGTGAGACATGCCCCTGATCCCCCTGGACGAAGCCGCCACAGCCACCGCCGAGCGGGTGCGGCGCCGTGCACCGTTTCCCGCCGCCGCGCCGGACCGGCGGGACTCCGCCGTGGGCACCCTCACGCCCGGTGCCCGCTCCCTGGACGAGGTACTGGAGGGCAGAAAGTCCGTACGAGAGTTCACCGACGTGCCCGTGGCCAGGTCAACGCTGCTGGCGGTGCTCGACCGAGCCGCCGCCGCCCAACGGCGGCAATGGCCGGCCGACCGCTACGGCGACCCGGTCCTGCAGCTGATTGTCGCCGCCCGCCACGTCGAAGGCCTGTCGAAGGACCTGTACGCCTGGTCGGCGGACGGCAAGCTCCGCCCGCTCGGCGTGCCGTGCGACGAGAACGCACTCGCCGGCGACTACACCGACGCACCGGCCTATGTGTTCGTGTGCGGGTCCGTGCGGCGGGTGGGCCCCGACGCCCTGGCCGGTCAGATGTTCCGCGCGGGCTCGGCGGGGTACGCGGTGTGGCTCGCTGCCCGCACGCACGGCCTGGAGTGCTCGGCGTTCGGCGCTGCCCATGCCCCGGTCCGGAGTGCGGCCGCCGCCGTCCAAGCCGGGGCGCGGCATCTGTTCACCGTGGCCATCGGCCACGCGCACGATTCGGTCGCCCGGCCATGAGGACCGTGGGCCGGGCACCGGCACAGCAGACCCGGGAGGCCTGCACCGGGCAGGTACTGCGGCGGATGGGTAAACGCCTGCGGCCCTACCGCCGGAACACGGCTCTCTCCCTGTGCCTGGCCGTGATCACGGTCGCGCTGTCGACGGCGGTGCCGCTGCTTCTCCAGCGGGTCATCGACGAGGCACTGCCCCGCCGGGACACCACGCTGCTCACTACACTGTGCGGGCTGATGCTGCTCATGGGGCTGGCCGCCAGTCTCCTGGCCATCGCGCAGACGGCACTCACCAACTGGATCGCCCAGCGGGTCTCGTCGCGGCTGCGCGTCGACGTCTACGACCGCGCCCACGCCCAGCCGCTGCGCTTCTACAGCGAGAAGGGCCCGACGCAGGTGCAGTCCCGCCTGGTCAGCGACATCGACGGCATCGAGCGCCTGCTGACCGGTACCCTCCAGCAGGCGTTGGGCTCGGTCGTCACCCTGATCACGGCGTGCGTCGCGATGGTCGTTCTCAGCTGGCCCCTCGCCGTGCTGTCCGTAACCCTGGCCGCCCTGCTCAGCGTGTTCAACACCCACTTCGCCAGGCGCCGCCGCGACCTGGCCCGGCGGCGCCAGGGGTTGCTCACCACTGTCCTCCGGTACGTCGCCGAGGACCTGTCGCTCTCCGGCGTCCTGCTCGGCCGCACGCTGCGGCGGACGGACGCGCAGCGGCGGCGTTTCGTGGCCGTCTCTGACGAGATTCAGGAGGTGACGTTCCGGCAGCGCATGGTGGGCATGTCCGCAATCACCATCATCGGCGCGTCGTTCGCCTGCATCCCGCCCCTGATCTACTGGATCTACGGCACCTTCCTGCCCGGGGTCTCTATCGGGACCGTCGTGGTCCTGGTCATGCTGCAGGCCAGGCTGGCCTCGCCAATGCAAAGCCTGCTGCGGCTGAGCGGCACGCTCCAGACGTCCGTCGCGATGTTTGAGCGGGTCCTGGAGTACCTCGATATGACACCGGCCGATGTCCCGCCGGCCCCCGAAGCAACGCCCGTCGCGGCTGGCCCGGCCGAGCTGCGGCTGCGTGGCGTCTCGTACCACTACCCGGGGGCGCCCGCGCCGGCGATCGCCGGGCTGGACCTGGACCTTCCGCCCGGCTCCGTCACGGTCGTCACGGGCCGCACCGGCTCGGGCAAGAGCACGCTCGGGCTTATCCTCGCCGGGCTGCTGCCGCCCGACAGCGGCAGCGTCCGCCTGGACAGCAAGGAAGGCACCGGACGGCTGCGCTCCGCCGTCACGCTGCTGCCCCAGCACATCGCGCTCCTGCACGGCACGGTCCGGGACAATCTACTCTTCGCGCGCGACGACGCCACCCCGACGGAACTCGACCGCGCGCTGGAGGCCGTCGGCCTCGACACGGTCGTCGCCGCCCTGGGCCAAGGCATCGACACACCCGTAGGGGAGAATGGGCTGCACCTCTCCGGCGGCGAGCGACAGCGGCTCGGCATCGCACGCGCCCTGCTGGCCGACTGCCGGACACTTGTGGTCGACGAGGCCACCAGCGCCCTCGACCACCACACCGCTGACCTCGTCAACAGAGCGCTGCGCACGCACTGCCGCGACAAGACCCTGGTGCTCATCACCCACCGGCTGCCCGACCTGGAACCCGACGACCGGGTCGTAGTCCTGGACCGGGGTCGGGTCGCCGAGTTCGGCACGCACGCCGGGCTCAGTGCCACCGGGGGCGAGTACGCTGCCCTGCTCGCCGCCCAGCGCGGCGGCACGGTGCCCACCCTGCCGTCGAAGACGCTCTCGCCTGTCGCAGCACCGCCCCCGTAAGCCGCGCACAGGCCACGTACGTACGGACAACGGAAGGACACTGCATGCCCCGCAATTCGCTCCCCGACCTTCCCGAGCTGGGGGTGGGGCTTGGCTACCGCTCGGCCCTCCACGACGACACGCTCGCCGCTCGGGCGCGGATCGACTGGCTGGAGATCGTCACCGATCGCTTCCTGCGGGGACGCGACGCGGAACTGCTGCTCGAACTGCGGCGGTCGTTCACGCTCGTGCCGCACGGCGTGGAACTGTCCATTGGCTCCGACGCTCCCCTGGACCAGGCGTACCTGGATGCGGTCGCGGCCGTGGCCGACGCCGTCGACGCCCCATGGGTGAGTGATCACCTGGCCTTTACGCGGGAGCGGGGAGTCGACCTGCTCACGCTGGCCCCGGTGCTGCGTACCGAGGAGAAGGCTGCCGCCGTGGCCGCGAAAGCGCGGGCGGTCGAGGACCGCCTGGGTCGGCCGTTCCTGCTGGAGAACATCACGTACTACATGGAAATGCCGGGTGGCCTGTCCGAGGCCGAGTTCATCACGACGGTCCTCGAGCGCTGTGACAGCGGTCTGCTGCTGGACCTGAACAACGTGGCGACCAATGCCGTCAACCACCACTTCGATCCGTACGCGTTCCTCGACGCGATCCCGCTGGACCGTGTCGTCCAGGTACACCTGGCGGGCAACGTCCCGGAGGAGCCGTCCGGCGGCCTCGTCGTCGACCGGCACGACGGTCCGGTGAGCGAGGACGTCTTCGCGCTCCTGGAGTACGTGGCGGCGCGGGTCCACCTCAAGGCCGTGTCCATCGAACGCGACCAGCACTTCCCCGACGACTTCGGCGAGCTGCTGGACGAGCTGACCCGCACCCGCTCCGCCCTCGCCGCAAGTCAATCGATCGGTCACGTGACTGCAGGTGCGTTGACCGTGAACGCGCGATGAACCGGCCGGATTCGACGAGCCTTCAGGGGCTCTTGGCCAGGATCTTGGTCGACGCCCGGCTCGCGGACGAACTGCGCGACGACCCGGTGCGCTTCTCGCGGGTCCACGGCGTGGACGAGAACGCAGCACGGCAGCTGGCCGCCCTGCCGTGCGGCGGTTTCGCGGTCACGGCGTCGACGGCCCGGTATTCCCGGGAGAGCTGGGTCCGGGCCTCCTTCCCCGCCACGTTCGCGCTCGTCGCGGCTACGGAGGACGAGAGCCGTCTGATGCAGGTCTGCCTAGAACATGGCACCTTTGACGACGCCGCCGCGACAGGCCGACGGCTCGGTGCTGCGGTGGAGCCCCCATCCGGCGGCGTCGGCACCCGCGACAGGCTGCTCGCCGAGGCGGTCTCCTTCGAAACATGCTCGCACGAAGCCCGGGCCCAATGGAATGCCGTCGCCCCCGCACCGACCGCACGGCCCGTACTCCGCCCCGGAGTCCTTGTGGCTGGATTCAGCCGTCCGATGGCCGAAGTGGTCCGGATGATCCTCCAGGGTCCGGTGCCCCATGAATTCCCGGAAGGTGCTACACATTACGTGATGCGGGCGACGGCGAAATCAGACCCCGTGCGCTGTTATCGGATAGCACCGAAATTGGCGCATATGCTCCTGTCCTGCGATGGATCCAGGTCGACCTCGGAGGTCGCGGAGGCAGTCGGAATTCTTCGGGAATCGGTGGAGCGGAGTCTGCATTCCCTGGCGGCTATGGAATTCATTGCGTGGATTCCGGATGTAGGTTCGAATATGTGATCCGGTGCTGGTCCGTCGATTCTCGGAATTCCTACTCATTTGGCGGCTTTCCGTCTTCGAACCGTGCCTGCAACTCGTGGGCGCCGCTGATCAGCTCTTCGGTGGAGAGGGCCGCGATCTCCCGTGCGGCCTCTCGCAGCAGCCGCTGGGCAACCTCGTGCAGGTCCATGTCATCCAGCGGGCGAGGCGGCAGCTCCGCGCCGACGCGCCGCACCCTACGGCCCAGCTCCTGCCGCAGCTCCTTGGTGCCGACCTCCCGGACGGTCAGCGACACGTGAACGGAGAAGGCATCGCCGCCCACACCCGCGTGGGCGAAGCCCCTCGGTACGTACAGGGCCTCGTCCTCCCGCAGCTCCACCTCCAGGAGCGGATCCCCGGCGTCGGCCGCGGGACCGGGGCCCCACATCCCGCCCTGCGGCCCGGCATGGATCGACCACCGCTTGGCGCCCGACGTCTGCAGCATGATCACGTCGGCGTCGTCGCGGTGCACCCGTATGCCGGGCATGCCGGGCGCCGTGCAGAAGGCAAACGCGTCGACCCTCCGCCCCAGGCGCTGACCCACCGCCGCCGCCAGCTCCCGCGTGGGTCTGTGCCAGTGGTCGAGCCGCGGTAAGACGAGCGTCGCGCCGTTTTTCAGGAAGGAGCGGACGCGGTCCGGGTCGACCACGCCGTCGGCCCTAGCCGCACGTACCTGACGGCTGTGGCAGAACTCCTCGGGATTCAGCTTCTGCCCACCCATGACCAATTCGGCATAGGGTGTTCTGAGCAGGCCGCCGTCGAGCAAGCCTTCCATTCCGTTCAAGTCCAGTACAGCGTCGCGGAATCCGGAGATCCGGAAATGGCAAGGTGTTGCGCGCCAGCTCGCGCCGATCTCTTCGGTCAACATATCGGCGAAGTCGGAGAATGTGTCGCTCAGCATGCCTGAAATATATCTCAGCTGTGATCCCGTGTCAGCATGGAACTGTGTCCGCGATGGATCCGGGTGGCGCTTTTCCCGGGCGCATCTCGGGCTCCGTAACGCCGTGGGCACGTCAGGAATCCCGTTGCCCCGCTGTCCGAGGTATCGGTTATGGTCTGGAGATGACCGTTCAGCACCGTCGCTTTCGCCTGCTGGGGCCTCTGGAAATCGAGGTTGACGGCCGCACCGTCCGGCTCACGGGCCGTCAGCGTGCGCTGTGCGGTGTGCTGCTGCTCGACGCCAACAAGGTCGTGTCGGTCGAGAACATCGTTCGCAGCCTCTGGGAGCACCCGCCCGCCGCCGGGGAGGCGCGCGTACGGTCCCTCGTCGCCGAGGTGCGCCGGACCGTCGGCCCCGCCGGCGCCGAGGCGCTGATGACCCGCAACCCCGGATACGTCATGTGCGTCGAGTCCGGACAGCTGGACGTGTACGAGTTCGAAGAGCTGGTACGCCTCGGCTCCCGCGCCGCCGCGCACACCGACTGGACCGGCGCCCTGCGCAGCTACGACCGGGCCCTCGCGCTCTGGCGCGGCGAACCGTTGCCGGACCTGCCGTCGGCGCCGGAACGCCGCCGTTTCGAGGAACTCCGCACCGCCGCGACGGAGGGGCGGCTGGAGGCCGCGGTGGCGCTCGGGCACCACTCCTGGGCCGTCGCCGAGCTGTCCCGCCTCGCCCGGGAGCACCCACTGCGCGAGCGCCCGCACGCGTTACTCATGCGGTCGCTGCGGGAGGAGGGACGTACAGCGGAGGCGCTGGAGGTGTATGCGACGTTCCGACGCAGGCTCGTGGAGGAGATCGGGGTGGAGCCGTCCGCCGAGCTCCGCGAGCTGCACCTGCGCCTGTTGAGGGCCCCGCACAACCGGCCCGCAGCCCCGCCCGAGCCCGCCTCCACACTCTCACCCGCACCGGCACCTGGGCCCCCAACCCGCGCTGCCCGCCCTGCCTGTACGCCTGTGCCGCGGCAACTTCCCCCGGTGACACCGCTCTTCGTCGGGCGCGACAACGAGATGCGGCGCCTGGATGCCTGGCGTGAGGACGCCGCGCACGCCGTTCTCCTCGTCGGCCCCGCGGGCGTTGGCAAGACCGCACTCGCGCTGCACTGGGCCCACCGCGCCGGACGACATTTCTCCGACGGCCAGTTGTTCCTCAACATGCGGGGTTTCGCAAAGGCCGAGCCGATGACCCCGGAGGAGGCACTGCCCCTGCTGCTCCAGGGGCTGGGCTACGAGCAGACAGACATCCCCGCGTCCTTCGACGCCCAGGCGTCCCTGTACCGCACGGTCCTGGCCGAGCGGGCGGTCATGGTCGTGCTGGACGACGTGGCGGACCGGGGGCAGGTACTGCCCCTACTCTGCAACAGTGACCATTCCCTCACCGTCGTGACCAGCCGCGCCCGGCTGGGCGGGCTCGTCGCCCTGGACGGGGCCCGCAGGCTCACCTGCGGCGTCCTCGACGCCCGTGAGTCCTTCGAACTGCTCCGCAATGCCGCGGGGGCGGAGCGGGTGGACGCGGAGGCCGGTGCGGCGACGGAGCTGGCGGCACTGTGCGGGCACCTCCCCCTGGCCCTGTGTATCGCAGCCTCCTGCATGGCCGACGAACCGACGGGCAGCATCGCCCAGTACGTACGCGATCTCGACCGCCTCGGCCGGCTTTCCCACCTGCGGGCGGACGGGGACAGCAGTGTGTCGGTGCAGTTGGCGCTCGACGTCTCATACGAGGCACTCCCCGCCGGGAGCCGCGAGGCGTTCCGGCTCCTCGGCGTGCTATCGGGAACCGAGCGTTCGCTCGCCGCTGCTGCGGCAGCGGTCGGTGCGGACGTGGACCACGTGCGCGACGCACTCGGCGTCGCCGCCCGGATCCACCTGGTGCGGAGGTCGGGTCCCGACAGGATCGTCTGGCACGACCTCATACACGACTACGCGCGTCAACGTGCCCTGGAAGAAGATGGCGAGCAGGCTCGGGCAGCGCTGCTGAGAGTCCTTGACCACTATCTGCACAGTGCCGCGAACGCCGCGCAGGCGGCGGGTATGCACGCCAGCCTCGACCTCGTTGCGCCCGTACCGGGTGCCGACCCCGTACGGTTCGACGGCCGTGACGAAGCTTTGGCGTGGTTCGACGCCGAGTGGAAGGACATTGCGTCGGCCATCACACATGTGGCCGAGCACGGTCCGCGCCCGTATGCCTGGCGGCTGGTCGCGACCGTGCAGGACTTCCTGCAGCACCGTCGGCCTCTGTCGGACTGGCTGCGCGTGGCAGAGACCGCGCTGCGCGCCGCGGAGCAGGAGAACGATCCGGCCGGCCGGGCGGCCATGCAACTCTCCCAGGCGCATGCTCTGTGGAGGGGCGGCAGCCTGGAGGCGGCGGTGCCGGCGTGCCGGCGTGCGCGGGACCTCGCGCGGGACGCCGGCTGGGAGCATGGGGAGGCACTGGCTCTCAAGCTCATGGGCGTCCTGGTGCAGCAGCAGGGCGATCCGGGGCGGGCCTCGTCCCTCTACGCGCTCTCGCTCGGCATGCTGTAAGACCTCCGGCATCATTGAGACCGTGAGTATGCGCCCCCTATGGAAGGCGTCAGTCGGTCCGCGTCGCGAGCGCCTGCGCGCCGGGCTGGAACATGAGGCGCCCAAAGCGCACGCCAGCTCATTGCCATGCAAGGCGTCGAGGCCCTCAGCCTGTCGGCGGTGGCGCGGCAGGTAGGGGAGCTCCGCCGATGCTGTCTTGCTACTTCGAGGGAAAGCCGGGCCTCACGCTTGCCGTTTACGAAGCGGTGACGCGTGACTTCGTGGCGACCGTCCGCGAAGGCGGCCGACGCGAGCCTTCCACCACTCCATCCTCGGTGAGTACGACATGGTCCGCGCCGTCATCGACCGGCTCCGCGAGCTCGCCCGGATCGGCGACGACGCCTACTACGCCGACATCGTCCACTACATGGGCGGCGTGCTCCTCCCGGCGCCCTCCCCCGCGCGCTGGCTCGACGGACCAGAAGCGGTCCGCGCCCGTTGGCATCACCTCGTCCAGAACCGCCGAGTTCATCTCCGCGCCGACGGGTAACCCGGTCCCGGAGTCAGGGAGTCAGGGGGTTGGGTTCAGGACGCGGATCGGCTCACCGATCCACCGGTCGGGGGCGGTGGTGGCGATGATCGCCCCATCGGGGCGGTCCGGAGTCGGCTGGGCTGCGTACTGGCAATGCGCCGCCACCCAGGTGTCGTGCCGGGCCACGGCCAGAGCAGCCGGGCGGTCCAGGTTGAGCACGGTGGCCCCCGGCAGCACGGCTGGATGAATCAGTCCGATGTTTGTGCTGGCCGCGACCATGGCGAAGGACGCCCGTTGGCTTGGGTGTGACTCCTGGCCTGGACGCCCTTCTGGGGCACTGTACGTGTTCATCGACGACCATGTGGCTCCTCGTTGCCGGATCGGGCGGGACTGCTCAGCCTGGAACAACACGGCGGTAGAACACCTGCCGGAGTCTTCTCCCGCACCGGACAACGACTCCTCGCCCTCGCCGCCGGCATCTGGCACAACTGGACCACCGGCGCGCAGGTCAAACGATCACTGATCGTCGACGATTATTGAGGACATCGCACTCATTCATCTAGAGCCGGTCGCTCGTTCGCGCCGCGATGTCCTCGCCCCAGCCAATCGCCCCCTGGGTCAGCGCGGGGCGGAGCAGGTGAAGCTGTCCGCCGAGTCCGGGCTGCCGCTGCCGGGGTATTTCGGCCAGGACGGGTAGGCGCACAGCGGCCGGGTCCGGCCGTTCGCCGCGGGGGTTGGCGTCCCTGACGACCGGCCGCAGGGGAGCGGCGTCCTTCTCCACCCACTGCTCCAGGGCGCTCAGGGAGTCCCAGCTCGCCGCGAAGGAGGTGTCGATGTTGACGTGGTTGGCGCCGGGCACGAGGTAGAGCTGGGCGAAGTCGTCGGTGGCGTGCTTGCCCATGCGCTTCTGAACGCGGTGGAAGTAGTCGACCGTGGAGCGGTGGCTGACGAGCTCGTCCGCCGTGCCGTGCAGCATGAGCAGCTTGCCGCCGGCCTCGGCGAAGGGGCGCAGGTCGGGGTTGTTGACGTCCTGGAGCGCCGAGAGCTCGCTGATGCGCCGTTGCCAGGCACCGGGGCGGCGGGGGCCCAGGGCCAGGGAGTCGTACGCGGGGTCGCGGGTGACGAAGTGGCGCACCCACTGGTCCCAGAACTGCACGCCGTAGCCGCTGCTCTTCGGCGTCGGGTGGGCGGGGGCTCGGTGCCCATGCCCAGCAGGGGCGTCGACATGTCGGCACCGGAGAGGAAAGGGGAAGCCGGGGTAGCCCTTCTCGCCACTGGCGAGGCGGTGGCTCCACCGCAGGGGCGAGGACAGCTCCCGTACGGCACGGATAGGGGCATCGGACAGACAGGTGTCGGCGGTGTCGGCGCCGTGCGGGCAGCGCAGCGCGCGGCGCGGGTCGAAACGGCAGCCGCGCTCATCGGAGACGACGCCGTCGCGCAGGCCGTCGCCACCGTCGCAGGCCGCGAGGACGGCGCGGTGCAGCAGCCGCTGCTCGGCGGGGTTCAGGAAGGCGCCGGGGCGCGACAGGACCCGTGCCTCGTGGCCGAAGAACAGATCGAGGCTCGCGGCGTTCCAGGCGGGGTAGACGGCGAAGACGCCGTCGAAGTCGGTGCGCCAGCGCTGGGCCACGGCGAGCGCCTCCCGTCCGCCGGTCAATCCGCCGGCGAAGTAGCCGCGCGGCGGAGCACCTCTCCTGTAGTGCGCCTCGATGAGGAAGTGCCCGGTGTCGCGGGCCTTCTTCAGGGCGTCGCCCGCGAAGTTGCGCACCGCCTCGTTGTCGACGCCGAAGGACCCGTCGAGGGAGGTGGTGGGCTTGAAGTCGGGTGCGGCCTGGTGCCCCGAGTCGCCGGCGAATGTGGCGTAACCACGGCTCAGCGGGCGGAGCCCGTCGGTCGGGTCGAACGGGACGTTGCCGATGACATCCGGGATGGTGCTGTTGTAGCCCCCCGCCGCCGAACATCATCGACTTCCCGTTCCACCGCTCGGGCAGCGCGAGGCGCATCCTGATGTCGGGGGCTTTCGGGTCCACCGGGTGGATGGCGGCGTCCACGCGGGAGTGAGCCACGGTCCCGCCGGCGCCGGCGCCGGCCGCCGGGACCGCTCGCGCGGCGGTCACCTCGGCGCCCGTGGTGGGCAGACCGATCGCAGAGGCGGGGATCCGCAGGCCCAGCAGATCCCCGCACGCCGTCGGATGGTGCGTGGCGGACGCGGTGGGCGGACAGGCGCCCGGGGCGATCAGCGCCCGCAGGCACGCCTCCGCCTCCTGGTACGCCGCCGCGGTGCCGGCGGTGTCCCCGGCCCGCGCCGTACCGGCGGTGACGGTGCGCCGCGCGGTGCGCGACAGCTCGCGCGCGGCGGTGCGCGCCACCTCCAGGGGGTCGTCCCCGGGCAGCAGCAGGATCACGGTGTCGCGCCGGAGCGCCGCCAGTCCGCGCGAGCGCCGGGCGAAGGCCGCGGTGGAGGCGTAGATCCGTTCGCGCGGCCCGCCGTCCAGGCGGGCCACCACCACGGTCCGGCAGGCGTCGAGGTCGACGTCGATCAGGGCGGCGCGATGCCGTAGCAGGTCACCGTCCTTGGGGTGCGCCGCCAGCAGGTCGTCCAGCAGCTCGCCGCGCACCCGCGCCTCCGCCTCCGCCATGCGCCTGCGGGTGACCAGGACGAGGGAGGCGACCAGCGCGGCCCGCTCCAGGATGCGGCGGTCGGTGGGGCCGATCTCCGGCGCCGTCCCGGCGAGGACGATGGCGCCCAGGGGCTCGGACTCGGTGATCAGCGGGACGGCGCACCGGGCGCCCCGCACCACGGTGCCGCCGGCCTGCCGGGCGGCCGCGCCGAGGGCCCGCAGCTCCTCGACCGGGAAGGAACCCGGGCCCCGGGACCGGGCCGCGATGTCGCCGTCCTCGTCGAGGACGACCACCGTGCCGGACAGCGAGGTCGCCGTCGCCTGGGCCACGTCGTCCACGCCCTTGCCCTGGATGACCAGCCGTGTCAGGCGTTCGTGCACCTCGGCGGTGCGCTCCAGGTCGGACATGTGCGCGCTGATCGTGTCGTTCGCGACGCGCAGCTCGGCGACGGCCGCCTGGGCGGCGCTCAGCAGCCGGGCGTTCTCGATGGCTACCGCCGCGTGCGCGGCGAGCATCATCAGCACGCTGATGTCACGGTTGCCGAATCCCCGCCGGCTCCGGTGTGCGGCGAGCAGGACCCCGATCACCTCCTGGTCGAGCTTCACCGGCACGCCCAGCAGGGACTCGATCCCCTCCGCCGCGACCGTGCGGTCGATCTCGGCGGTATGGGCGAAGGAGTCGTCGGAGAGGTACGAGGTGACGGCGTAGGGCTCGCCGGTCCGCGCGACGATGCCCCCGACCCCGCTGCCGACCGGCAGCCGCAGCTCACGCAGCCAGCCGGAGATGTTGCCCGCCGCCGCCTTGATGTAACTGTCGCCGCGGCCCCGGTCGCTGAGGCTGATGTAGGCGAGGTCGCACTCCAGCAGACGCCGTGCGCGATCGGAGATCGCCTGGAGGATGGAGTCGAGGTCCCGCAGCGACGCCAGGTCGTTGGCGGTGTCGTTGAGCAACTGGAGTTCCGCCTCGTTGCGGCGGTGCCGCAGGTGCCTCTCGCGCAGCCGCAGCGCGATCGCGCGCTCCTCCTCCAGTTCCGCGAGCCTGCCGGGCGGCTCCCCGGCGGCCCGGGCCGCCGCCAGCACGTCGTCGAAGGCGCCGATGTCGGCCTCCTTCAGCAGCAGTTCCAGGAAGACACCGCTGTACGTCCCTGCCATGGCCCCTCCGTCGGACGTGCCCGTCAGGCCCCTCGGTCGTGCGCGGGTGTGCCGGCCCGCTGGGAGTATCACCCCTCGTGCGCCCGCCCGACCCCGCCCGGAGCGGTCCGCGGTGACGCGAGGTGGGAGCGGATCCCGGCGTCCAGCCGCCGGGCGACCTCCTCGTCCCGCCCCTCCGGCCAGGGCAGCAGGCCCGCTCCGGAGGCGCGGCCCCGGTGGCCCGCCCGGAGGAGCGCGTCGAGGACGGTGAAGTCGCCGGTCGCCGCCGACAGATGGGGGCTGAGACTGTTCAGGATGTCCCGGGTCAGTTCCAGCCCGATGAAGTCCGCGTTCTCCATGGGCCCCACGGCCGGCCAGCGCAGGGCGAGGCTCGACCGCATGACGGTGTCGATGGTGACCGCGTCGCACACGCCCTGTTCCAGGAGGTGCAGCGCCTCGCGCACGAGCGCGAACTGCAGCCGGTTGCCGATGAATCCGGGCACGTCCCGGTGGAGGCGTACCGTCGTCTTGCCCAGCCCGTCGAGGAGCTCACAGGCTTCCTCCACGAAACGGTGGTCCGTTTCCGTGCCCGGCGCGACCTCCACGAGCGGGATGACGTAGGGCGGGTTCCACCAGTGGACGCCGACCAGCCGCTGCGGATGCCGCATCCCCTTGGCGACCTCGGTGAGCGACAGCACGGACGTGTTGGACCAGATCGGCGTCGCGGGGGAGACGAGGTCCTCCACCGCGGCCAGCACGTGGTGCTTGGTCTCCAGGCGCTCGGGGACGGCTTCCACCACGATGTCCGCGCTCCGCGCGAGCTCCGCCGGCGACGAGGCCGCGGTGATCCGTTCCGCCACGGCCCGCAGCTCCTCCGGCGGCGTGCCGCAGCGCTCGAGAGCCTGCCCGACCCGTTCACCCAGACCGGCCAGCGTCGCCGGATCCGCGTCGTGCACGACCACACCGAAGCCCGCCCGGGCCAGAGCGACGGCGATCCCGTGCCCCATCAGCCCTCCACGTCCCGGGCGTCTTCGTCCAGCGCGTCGTCGTGCTCACCCGGGAGCAGGCGGCGGACAAGCCGGTCGAGAAGAGGACGGTACGCGTCTGATGGCCTGGAACCGCGACCAGATGGCCGCCCGCGCCGCGGCCGAACTCCACGACGGCGCCTACGTCAACCTCGGCATCGGACTGCCGACCCTCGTCCCCGGCCACCTGCCGCCCGGTGTCCATGTGGTCCTCCACTCCGAGAACGGCATCCTCGGCACCGGCCCGTACCCGACGGAAGCCGAGGTGGACCCCGACCTGATCAACGCCGGAAAGGAGACCGTCACCGTCCTTCCTGGGGCGAGCTTCTTCGACTCCGCGCTCTCCTTCGGCATGATCCGCGGCGGTCACATCGACACCGCGGTGCTCGGTGCCATGCAGGTGTCCGCGGCGGGCGACCTCGCCAACTGGATGATCCCGGGCAAGATGGTCAAGGGCATGGGCGGTGCGATGGACCTCGTCCACGGCGCCCGCCGGGTCATCGCCCTGACCGAGCACACCGCCAAGGACGGCAGCCCCAAGATCGTGCGCGCGTGCACGCTGCCCCTGACCGGCGCGGCGTGCGTCCACCGCGTCATCACCGACCTCGCCGTCCTCGACGTCACCGGCCGGGGCCTCGTGCTCGCCGAGACCGCCCCCGGCGTCACCGCCGAGGAGGTTCTCGCGGCCACCGGCGCTCCGGTGTACGTCCCCGACGGCGACCGGCCGTGAGCTACTCGTGAGCTACTCGGGCTGAGGCCGCTCGGGCCTCGCCGCCTTCGGGGGCCGGCCCCGGCTGGGGAGCGGGCCGGGAGCGGTGGGCAGGCGGCCCGCGTCCGCGAGGGCCTTGCGGAGCAGGAACTCGATCTGGGCGTTGGCGCTGCGCAGCTCGTCCGCCGCCCAGCGCGCCAGCGCCTCGTGCACCGCCGGGTCCAGGCGGAGCAGCACCTGCTTGCGCGGCGAGCGCTCGGTCACTGGTAGAGCGTGCCCGTGTTCAGCACCGGCTGGGCCGCGCGGTCACCGCACAGCACCACCATCAGGTTCGACACCATCGCCGCCTTCCGTTCCGGGTCGAGCTCCACGATGTCCCGCTCCTCCAGGCGGTCCAGCGCCGCCTCCACCATCCCGACCGCGCCGTCCACGATCTGCCGGCGCGCCGCCACGACGGCGCCCGCCTGCTGGCGCTGGAGCATCGCGGAGGCGATCTCCGGAGCGTACGCCAGATGGGTGAAGCGCGACTCGATGATGTGCACGCCCGCCGCCTGCACCCGCGCCTGCAGCTCGGCGGCGAGCTTCTCGGTGATCTCCTCCGCGTTGCCGCGCAGCGACAGGCCGTCCTCGTCGTGGGCGTCGTACGGGTACTCGATCGCGATGTGCCGTACCGCCGCCTCGGTCTGCGTGGAGACGAACTCCAGGAAGTCGTCCACCTCGAAGGTCGCCTGCGCCGTGTCCTCGACCTTCCACACCACCACGGCGGCGAGCTCGATCGGGTTGCCGTACGCGTCGTTGACCTTCAGGACGGCGGTCTCGTGGTTGCGCACCCGGGTGGAGACCTTCTGGCGCGAGGTGAACGGGTTGACCCAGCGCAGCCCGTCGTCGCGGATCGTGCCCCGGTAGCGGCCGAAGAGCTGCACCACCCGGGCCTCGCCGGGCGCCACCATGTTGAGCCCGCACATGGCGAGGAAGGCCGCGATCCCGACCGCGACGCCGGTGATGATCAGCGCCACCTTCGCGCCGGTCGCGCCGGTCGCCGCGCCCGCGACCACCAGGCAGATGCCCGCCGCCAGGCCCACCAGGCCGAGCAGCAGCGCGAGGCCGCCGCCGATGCTGTGCGCGGCGAACTCCCGGACGCGCGGTTCGGGCATCTCGGGTGCGTCGGGCGCCGGTGCGGTGCCGGGCGCCGGTGTGGTGTCGGGCGCCGGTGTGGTGTCGGACATGGGTGTCCCCCGTTCGTACGGTCTGGCGGTCTGGCGGTCTAGCAAAGTGATATCACTTTAACCGTTCTCGCAACCGTTCGGCAGCCTGAGGAGTCGGTTCCATTGACACGGGTGCTGATTCTCACGTCCGGAAAAGGCGTGATCCGTTGACGTTTGCCGGTTCTCCCGGTGTTAGTTTGCTGAGCTGCTGATCTGGTCGACGAAGAGCGGAGCGACGAAGCGATGGGCCAAGCGAAAGCCCGCGGGACGAAGAGCGAGGGCGGGGGTATACGCCGCTTCTTCACCTGGAAGAAGCTGCTGGGCACCTTCTTCGGCTTGTGCCTGCTCGTGATGGGCGCCTTCTACGTCCTCTACCTGCTGGTGCCCGTCCCCGACGCCAACGCCATGGCGACCAAGCAGAGCAACGTCTACAAGTTCAGCAACGGCAAGATCTTCGCCCGCACCGGCGAGGTCAACCGCGAGATCGTCGGCCTCGACAAGATCCCCAAGGACGTCCAGTACGCCTTCGTCGCCGCCGAGAACAAGACCTTCTTCGAGGACTCCGGCGTCGACATCAAGGGCACCGCCCGCGGCGTGCTCAACACCCTCACGGGCAAGGGCAAGCAGGGCGGCTCCACCATCACCCAGCAGTACGTCAAGAACTACTACCTCACCCAGGACCCGACGGTCAGCCGCAAGCTCAAGGAGCTGGTGATCTCCCTCAAGGTCGACCAGCGGCTCGACAAGAACGCGATCCTGGCCGGGTACCTGAACACCAGCTACTACGGCCGCAACGCGTACGGCATCCAGGCCGCCGCCCAGGCGTACTACGGCGTCGACGCGAGCGAGCTGAACGTCGCCCAGGGCGCGTACCTCGCCGCCGTCCTCCAGGCGCCCAGCCAGTACGACTGGACCTCGGCGAACGCCACCGGCCGCAAGCTCGTCACCGACCGCTGGAACTACGTCCTGGACAACATGGTCGAGGAGGGCTGGCTCTCCCCGTCCGAGCGGACGAAGCAGAGCTTCCCCGAGCCGCGCAAGCCGAAGGCCGCGCCCGGCGCGGAGGGCACGAACGGCTACCTCGTCGAGGCCGCCAACCAGGAGCTCATGCGCCAGGGCATCCCCGAGGCGCAGCTCAAGGCCGGCGGCTGGAGCATCACGCTCAACATCGACGAGAAGCGCCAGAAGGAGCTCGTCGCCGCGGTCGACCACCAGCTGGAGGCGAAGCTCGACCGCAAGGCCGACAAGGCCGACGCCACCGTCCAGGCGGGCGCCACCTCCGTCGACCCGAAGACCGGCAAGGTCGTGGCCCTCTACGGCGGCATCGGCGCCACCGAGCACTGGCTGTCGAACGCCACCCGCCGCGACTACCAGCCCGCCTCGACCTTCAAGCCGATCGTCCTCGCCTCCGCCCTGGAGAACGGCTCGACGACCCAGGACGGCCGGAAGATCGGCCTCGGCACCGTCTACGACGGCACCAGCAAGCGGCCCGTGGAAGGCAGCGACACGCCCTTCGCGCCCGAGAACGAGGACGACCGCAGCTACGGCCCCGTCACCGTGCAGAAGGCCACCAACAGCTCGATCAACTCCGTCTACGCCCAGATGATCGTGGACGTGGGACCCAAGAAGGTGAAGAAGACCGCGCTGGACCTCGGTATGAAGGACGGCGACGCGTTCGTGGAGCAGCCGGCGATGTCGCTGGGCACCATGGGCGCCTCCCCCTGGGACATGGCGGGGGTGTACGCCACCCTCGCCAACCACGGCGAGAAGGTCACCCCGGCGATCGTGAAGTCCGCCGAGCACAAGGACCGCACGGTCGAGCCCGTCGCGTCGACCGGCGAGCGGGTGCTGAGCCGCGAGGCCGCCGACACCGTCACCAAGGCCATGATGGGCGTCGTCTCCAGCGGCTCCGGCGTGAACGCGGCCGGCAACTACCAGGCGGCCGGCAAGACCGGTACGTCGGAGAACAACCGCTCGGCGTGGTTCGTCGGCTACACGCCCGAACTGGTCACGGCCGTCGGCCTCTTCGGCGAGAAGCCCGACGGCACGGGCCAGGTCACGCTGACCGACACCATCAACCCGGGCCGCGCCAACGGCGGTGGCGTCCCCGCCAGGATCTGGCGCGAGTACACCACCGGCGCCCTCGGCGGCGGCTCCGACGCCCGCTTCGACCTGGAGGCCGCCGACACCGTCGTGTCCGAGCCGCAGCCGACGAGCACGCCGACGCAGAGCGCCACGCCGAGCGGGACGCCCACCGACGACGCCTCCGAGCCCGCGGAGAAGCCGACCGAGACCTCGACCCCGACCGAGGAGCCCACCGAACCGGCGGGCGAGCCGACGCCGACGCGCACACCGACGACGCCCGGCCTGCCGACCGGCGAGCCGACCGACGGCGCGTCCGGCGGCGACACCGGCGACCCGGGCGGGGACGTCGACGAACCGGCGAAGCCGGGCGATGTGAAGCCGCCCAAGCCGTGACGTGCCGAAGGCCGGGTCCCGTGATCGGGACCCGGCCTTCCCCGCAGCCGTACGCGCGTCAGATCCGCGTCGGCAGCTCGAACCACACCACCTTGCCCGTCGACAGCCGCGTCGCACCCCACCGCCGGGCCAGCCGGTTCACCAGGAACAGGCCGCGCCCGCCCTCGTCGGTGTCGCGGGCCCGCCGCTGGCGCGGCAGCTGCGGCGAGTCGTCACCGACCTCGCAGCGCAGCACGTCCGTCCGCAGCAGCCGCAGCGTCACCGGCCGCTCCGCGTATCGCACCGCGTTGGTGACCACCTCGCTGACCAGCAGCTCCACGCTGTCCGACAGCTCCTCCAGGTCCCAGCGGGCCAGCGCCCGCCGCGCCAGGCGCCGCGCCCGCCCCGGCGCCGCGTCCTCCGGCTCCAGGAACCAGTAGGCGACGTCGCTCGGCGCGATCCCGTCGAAGCGGGCCGCGAGCAGTGCGATGTCGTCGTCCCGGTCGCCGGGCCCGAGCATGTCGAGCACGTCGTCGCAGAGCGCCTCCAGCGGCGGCGAGTGGTCCGGGCCGGTCAGCTGGGCGGTGGCGGCGAGCCGCTCGCGCAGCTGCTCTATCCCCGTCCACACGTCACGCAGCCGCGACTCCACCAGGCCGTCGGTGTACAGCAGCAGCGTCGCCCCGGCCGGGGCGTCGAGCTCCACCGCCTCGAAGTCCACGCCGCCGACGCCGATGGGCGCGCCCGGCGGGACCCGCAGCACCTCCGCCCGCCCGCCGAGGTGCAGCAGGACCGGCGGCGGGTGGCCCGCGTTGGCGATGGTGATGCGGTGCGCGACCGGGTCGTACACCGCGTACAGGCAGGTCGCCATGCGGTTCTCGCCGAGCCGCTGGGCCTGCTCGTCGAGGTGGTGCAGCACCTCCTGCGGCGGCAGGTCGAGCCCGGCGAGGGTCTGCGCGGTCGTCCGCAGCTGGCCCATGATCGCCGCGGACGTCATGGAGTGGCCCATCACGTCGCCGACGACCAGGGCGACCCGGCTGCCGGGCAGCGGGATCGCGTCGTACCAGTCGCCGCCCACCCGGGCCGTCTCGGCGGCCGGCAGGTAGCGGGAGGCGAGCTTCACGCCCGTCGGCTGCGGCAGGTTCTCCGGCAGCATGGTGCGCTGGAGCTCGTCCGCGATGTACGCCTCGCGCCCGTACAGCACCGCCTTGTCGATGCCGAGCGCGGTGTGCGTGGCCAGCTGGGCCGCCACGAGCAGGTCGTTCGGCTCGAAGGCGTGCCGGTCCGGGCGGCGCAGGAAGACCGCCGCGCCGATGACGCGGCGCCGCCCGCGCAGGGGCGCGAGGATCGCCCGGTGGCCCGACGGCACCGAGCGGCCGTCGCCGAGCAGCTCGGGCAGCGCGGCGCGCGCGGCGGCGGAGTCCCCGAACACGGGCCGCACGCCGCGCAGCACCTCGGCGAGCGCGCCGCCGGGGCGCACCTCGCACAGCTCGGCGGCCGGCCCCAGGTCGAGGTCGGTGTCCGGGGCGATCGACAGCGCGAACTCGGAGTCGTCGTCCGTTAAACGCAGCCGGTCGGTGCGGCGCAGCCGCAGCACGAACGGGTCGACGGGCCGCTCGTCGCCGACGGGCAGCGGGTCGCGGAGGTAGACGAGGATCGCGTCCGAGAAGGTGGGCACGGTCGCCCGGCAGAGGCCCAGCACGATCTCGTCGAGGTCTATGCCGCGCGCGATGCGCCGCGTGGCGGCCCCCACGAACCGCAGCCGGTCGCCCTCGCGCCGCGCGGTCCCGACGGGCTCGTGCGCCACGGGCTCGTGGGCGACGGGCTCGCGCACGCTCCCGGCCGGTTCCCGACCGGCGGCCGGCTCGCGCCCCGCCGCGTCCCGACCGACCGGTCCCCGCCCCGTCTGCGCGGGTACGCCGCCGAACCCGCCGAGCCCTCCTGCCGCCGCGACCACGCCGCCGCCTCCGTCCCCACGCCCGCCGGCGGGCGCCGTGCCCGCCCGTCGGCCGTTCCCGCCGCCGTCACCGCCGTCGCGCCCCGGCCCGGACGGGGCCGCGGACGCCGCTCTCGCCGCCTGTACGTCGTCGGAGCCGTGCCCGCACCGGCACCCGGGCACCGCGGCGCCGGACGCCCCGGTCACCGGCGCGTGCTCGTGCCGCGCACCGGCATCCGGACCGGCATCCGCACCGGCGCCCGCGCCTGCGGAGGGCGCGGCGGGCGCCGCGGGGGGCGCCTCCTGCCGCGTCCGGGTGCGCTCCTGCGGGCGGGCAGCGAGCGGCTGCCTGCCGTCATGGGACGTGGGATGCTCCGTCACGCGTGGGATTCCGTCCATCCGGGCCGGTTGGGCGATGCAATCGCTCTGTCAGGCGCTATACCCGCTCTGAGGGCGGCGTTGACAAGGGGCGGGGGATCCGTGCGCAGATCAGGCACGGTTCCACCCCCTCATGGATGACTTACGGTCAGGTCCTGCTCGGTGCTCAGTCGTTACGGACACGCGGCCTTGCGGAGGACGATCCTACGTTTGACCCCCAGGGGCGCATCAAGGGTCTCACGGAGCCGTCCGCGCCGGGCTGCGGTCCCAGTCCGCCGGCAGCTCCGGAACCGTCCAGCGCGGATCGGGCCGCCACTCCTCCCAGCCGTCAGCGAACGGCGTGCCCCAGGCCCGGATCACCTCGACCGCCGCCCGGCCCGCCTCCCGCACCCGCCGCGCCTGCGCGGGCCCCATCAGGCCGCTCCGCTGCGCCTGCGCGAACTCGTCCTCGTCGCGCCACAGCCACGTACGGTCCGGGAAGACCGAGATGTCCAGGAAGTGGTCCTCGGAGTCGACGCCGCCGGACCACCGCAGGCGCGGCTCCTCCAAGTTGACGTACCAGCTGCGGAACTGCCAGCCGCGCTCCCAGAACAGCCACACCGACCACGGCTCGTCCGGCCGCGCCAGCTTGAGCACGCCGCTGCCCTCCCACCGGGTGCGCATGGTGGTGCGCGGCGCCGTGTACCGGGTGGCGAGCGGCTCCTCGTGCACCGGAGTCCCGTCGGCGAGGACGGGTTTGACGCACTCGGTGCCGGGCGCCATCCAGACGGCGAGCAGGTCGTCGGTGTCCTGGACGACGGTCACGGGCCGGCAGATGTGGACGCCGTCGCCGCCGTTGTCCCGGTACCGCCACAAGATCCGTGTACCGGGCGCCCAGCGCCCGTCCGCACCCGCTCCCGCCCCGCGTCGTCCCGTCGTCTCGGCTGTCATGTGCAGATATTAGGACCCGACCCCCGGGCCGCGCTGCGGCGCGGATCACCGCAAGCGGGCCCGGCGGCGTACGAACCAGCAGGTCAGGGCCGGGTCATGCGCAGTACGTCGAGGGCTTCGTCGAGCTGCTGGAGCGTCAGGTCCCCGCGCTCCACGTACCCCGCCTCGAGGACGACCTCGCGGATGGTCTTCCGCTCGGCCAGCGACCTCTTGGCGACCTTCGCGGCCTCCTCGTACCCGATGTACTTGTTGAGCGGGGTGACCACGGACGGCGAGGACTCGGCGTACTCGCGCGCCCGCTCGCGGTTGGCGGTGATGCCGTCGACCGTGCGGTCGGCGAGGAGGCGTGAGGCGTTGGCGAGCAGCCGGACGGACTCCAGGAGGTTCTTGGCGATGACCGGGAGCATCACGTTCAGCTCGAAGTTCCCGGCGGCGCCGGCCACCGCGACCGTCGCGTCGTTCCCGGTCACCTGCGCGGCGACCATCAGGACGGCCTCGGGGATGACCGGGTTGACCTTGCCCGGCATGATCGACGAGCCGGGCTGGAGGTCGGGGAGGTTGATCTCGGCCAGGCCCGTGCGCGGCCCGGACGCCATCCACCGCAGGTCGTTGGCGATCTTCGTGAGGGAGACGGCGATGGTACGGAGCTGACCGGACGTCTCCACCAGCCCGTCGCGGGCGCCCTGCGCCTCGAAGTGGTCGCGGGCCTCGGTCAGCGGCAGCCCGGTGGTGCGGGCGACCTCGGCGATGACGGCGGCGGAGAAGCCGGGCGGGGTGTTGATGCCGGTGCCGACCGCCGTGCCGCCCAGCGGCAGCTCGGCGAGGCGGGGGAGCGAGGCGCGCAGCCGCTCCACGCCGTACCGCACCTGGGCCGCGTATCCGCCGAACTCCTGACCGAGCGTCACCGGTGTCGCGTCCATCAGGTGCGTACGACCGGATTTGACGACGTCGGCGAATTCGGCCGATTTCCGCTCCAGGGCGGCGGCCAGGTGCTCCAGGGCTGGGACGAGGTCCTTGGTGACGGCGGCGGTGGCCGCGATGTGGATGGAGGAGGGGAAGACGTCGTTGGACGACTGGGAGGCGTTGACGTGGTCGTTGGGGTGGACTGGGTCCGGGCGGCCGAGTCCCTCGCCGAGCCTCTCCCCGGCCAGGGTGGCGAGCACCTCGTTCATGTTCATGTTCGAGGAGGTCCCGGAGCCGGTCTGGAAGACGTCGACCGGGAAGTGCTCGTCCCAGCGGCCCTCGGCGACCTCGGCGGCCGCCTCCTGGATGGCGTCCGCGATCTCCTTGTCCAGCACCCCGAGCTCGGCGTTGACCTTGGCGGCGGCGGCCTTGATCCGGGCCAGGGCCTCGATGTGGGCGCGCTCCAGGCGCTGGCCGGAGACGGGGAAGTTCTCCACCGCCCGCTGCGTCTGGGCCCGCCACTTGGCGTGGGCGGGGACCCGCACCTCTCCCATGGAGTCGTGCTCGATCCGGTAGTCCGACATTCCATCACCCTCCTGAAAAAGTTGAGCACTTGTCTGGTTCCGCGTATTCCCAACGTGCGTACCGGCCAGTAAAAACCGTGGGTAACCCCACTTCCAGGAGGCGCAATGACGCGCACCAGTCACCGGGTGCGAGGGCCCGTCGCGGCCGTGGCCGCGCTCGCCGCCGCACTCGCCGGGATGACGGCCGCCACGTCACCCGCCAACGCGGCGGCACAAGCCCCACGTACCACCGCATCCGTACCCCTTCCGCCCGAACTGGAACGGATCCGCGCGGCCGAGGCCACCGCACTGTACGGAAGCCCCGAGGAGCGCCCGCTCGCCGAGCGCAAGACCGGCCTGATCTCGCTTGGCGACAGCGAGATATCCGGCGAGGGCGTCGGTACGTACGAACCGCCCACCAACGGCCCCGACAACTGGTGCCACCGCTCGCCCGAGGCGGCCATCCACCGCACCGGCATCCCCGCCGACGTCACGTACAACGTCTCGTGCTCCGGCGCGTCCACCGCCAATATCCGCATCGGCGGCAGCAAGCAGTACGCCGACGAGCTGGTCCAGAGCGACAACCTCGCCATCAAGGCCCGCAACACCCGCATCAAGATGGTGCTGCTGGTGGCCGGCGCCAACGACGACCTCCAGTTCGGCCCCGTGATGACCGACTGCGTCGTCCGCTACCTCACCCTCCAGGGCCCCTGCGAGCCCAAGTACGCGCCCGGCTGGCAGGCCCGCGTGGACGGCCTGGTCCCCAAGGTCGAGCAGACCCTCCGCGACCTGCGCACCGTGATGCGCGACGCCGGGTACGCCGACGGCGACTACAAGCTCGTGGCGATGGGCTACCCGAGCCCGATCGGCCCCGACTTCTACGACAACCCCCACTTCAGCACCAAGATCGCCTGCGGCGGCCTCGGCTACGACTCCGACACCGTCTGGGGCCGCAACACCGCCGTCCCCGCCTTCGAACGCGGCATGCGGCGCGCCGCGGCGAACACCGGAGCCGTCTACCTCGACAACTCGCGGCTCTTCCACGGCCACGAGGTCTGCATGGACAGCGCCTGGGCGCGCGGGCTCTACATCGACCTCTCCAAGCCCGGCCTGCCGGACGAGAACTCCGTCCGCCAGTCCTTCCACCCCAACGCCGCCGGCCACGCCGCCTTCGCCTCCTGCCTGACGCAGCTCTACCAGGCGGGCGCGGGCGTACGGGAGGCGAGCTGCGCGGACCCGGCCTCCACGGGCAAGCCGGAGCTGGTGCCGGGCGCCTGGGACGACAAGTTCGCGCCACTGCGGGGTGAGGCGACCGGCACCTGTGTGGACGTCAGCGCCTCCGTCACCCGCAACGGCACCGCGGTCGGCGGCTGGGACTGCCACGGCGGCCGCAACCAGAACTGGTGGTACGACGCCACGCACAAGTCGCTGCGTACGGAGCTGACGCACGACCGCTGCCTGGACGTCCCCGGCGCCGCGTACACCGCCGGCAAGGCCCTGATCCTGTGGAACTGCTCCGGCGCGGCCAACCAGCGCTTCGTCCGCCAGGCCGGGACCTTGCGCCCGGAGGCGGCGCCGTCCCTGTGCGTGACGCTGGGCGCGGCGAAGGACCCGCTGAAGCTCCAGCCGTGCGACGGCTCGGCGAAGCAGCGGTTCGCGTAACCGTCGCAACCGTTACGCACGCGGACGGGCCCGGCCACCGCGACGGTGGCCGGGCCCGCACGGGGGGCGCGTGCTACGCCAGGCCCGGGCCGCGCACCGGAATCGACGTGAACGTCGGGGCCGGCGCCGGGTCCTGGAAGAAGTCGTTGCCCTTGTCGTCCACCACGATGAACGCCGGGAAGTCCTCGACCTCGATCTTCCAGACCGCCTCCATGCCGAGCTCCTCGTACTCGACGACCTCGACCTTCTTGATGCAGTCCTGCGCGAGGCGCGCGGCCGGGCCGCCGATGGAGCCCAGGTAGAAGCCGCCGTGCGCGTGGCAGGCGTCCGTGACCTGCTTCGAGCGGTTGCCCTTGGCCAGCATGACCTTGGAGCCGCCCGCCGCCTGGAACTGCTCCACGTAGGAGTCCATGCGGCCGGCCGTGGTCGGGCCGAAGGAACCGGAGGCGTACCCCTCGGGCGTCTTCGCCGGACCGGCGTAGTACACCGGGTGGTCCTTCAGGTACTGCGGCATCTCCTCGCCCGCGTCCAGCCGCTCCTTGATCTTGGCGTGCGCGATGTCGCGCGCCACGACCAGCGGGCCGGTCAGCGAGAGCCGGGTCTTGACCGGGTACTTGGTCAGCTCGGCGAGGATGTCGTCCATCGGCTGGTTGAGGTCGATCTTCACGACGTCGCCCTCTTCGGCGAGCTGCTCGTCCGTCGTGTCCGGCAGGAAGCGCGCCGGGTCGGTCTCCAGCTGCTCCAGGAAGACGCCCTCCGCCGTGATCTTGGCGACGGCCTGGCGGTCGGCCGAGCAGGAGACGGCGATGGCGACCGGGCAGGACGCGCCGTGCCGGGGCAGGCGGACCACGCGCACGTCGTGGCAGAAGTACTTGCCGCCGAACTGCGCGCCGATGCCGATCTTCTGCGTCAGCTCGAAGACCTTCTCCTCCAGCTCCTTGTCACGGAAGCCGTGCCCGAGGATCGAGCCCTCCTCCGGCAGCTCGTCGAGGTAGTGCGCGGAGGCGTACTTCGCGGTCTTCAGGGCGTACTCGGCGGAGGTGCCGCCGACGACGATCGCGAGGTGGTACGGCGGGCACGCGGCGGTGCCCAGGGAGCGGATCTTCTCCTCCAGGAACTTCATCATGGAGGCCTCGTTGAGGACCGCCTTGGTCTCCTGGTAGAGGAACGACTTGTTGGCCGAGCCGCCGCCCTTCGCCATGAACAGGAACTTGTACGCGCCGCCGTCCGTCGCGTACAGCTCGATCTGGGCGGGGAGGTTGGAGCCGGTGTTCTTCTCCTCCCACATGGTGAGCGGAGCCATCTGCGAGTAGCGCAGGTTCAGGTTCTTGTACGCGTCGTAGATGCCGCGCGACAGGGCCTTCTCGTCCTCACCTTCGGTGAGGACGTTCTGCCCGCGCTTGCCCATGACGATCGCCGTGCCCGTGTCCTGGCACATGGGCAGGACGCCGGCGGCCGCGATGTTCGCGTTCTTGAGGAGGTCGAGCGCGACGAACTTGTCGTTGCTCGACGCCTCCGGGTCGTCGATGATCTTGCGCAGCTGCGCAAGGTGCGCGGGGCGCAGGTAGTGCTGGATGTCGTGGATCGCCTCTTCGGCGAGCTTGCGCAGCGCCTCCGGCTCCACCTTGAGGAACGTACGGCCGTCGGCCTCGAAGGTGGAGACACCCTCGGAGGTCACCAGGCGGTACGGCGTGGTGTCCTCTCCCAGGGGGAGCAGATCGGAGTACGCAAACTCTGGCATGACGGAGGCCATTCCTCACTCGGCGGACAGCGGCGCCGCCCCCATTGGCAGCGCGCCCACAAGCGTAGAACGCCCCGAGCCGCCCGAACCTGTGAGGTAAGGCTCAGTTGCCGGAGTCGATTGCGCCGGTTCGGCGCGTCGACCTCTAGTCGCGATGTATCGCGACTGGCTAGGCTGGTTCCGTGGACCCCGAGAAGCAGTACGCGTACGCCAACGGCCCCGACGCCGCCGAGCCCGCCGAGAAGCTGGTCGCGGTCTTCACCGGCCCGACCCGCACGGGCCGCCGGCGCGTGGGGGGCCGGACCCATGCCTTCTCGCTGTTCGGCACTCTCGAGATCGACCTCACCGAGGCGCTCTTCACCCAGCGGCTCACCACCCTCCACGTCACCGCCGTCTTCGGCACCGTCGAGATCCGCGTCCCCGAGAACATCACCCTGCGCGGCAGCGGCACGGGCGTCTTCGGCACCTTCGACGTGACCGCCCTGGAAGCCGTCGACCCCGAAGCCCCGGTCGTCGTCGTCGACGGCTCCGCGGTCTTCGGCACCGTCGAGGCCCGCCCCCGGCGCGGCAAGCGGATCGCCGACCTGCGCGACCGCTCGCGCCGGTACTCCGGCACCTGACGGACCGCTCCGAGCCGCCCCTGGGGCGGCTTTCGGCCGACCGGAATCCCACCTGCCGGACCGGAGCGCCACGCACGGCATAGGCGCGCGTACAACGGGTAAGCCTTGCTGCATCGTCTCTCGCTCGCGAAGCCGTCGTCAGGAGTAGACCGTGCTGCAACTGCCGCATCAGCCCCTCCAGGTCGCCGCCGTCCCTGCCCCGCGCCTTCCCGCGCGAGAGGACCAGGCCGGGCCGTGGCACACCGAGGCGGTGTGCCGCCGGGACGAAGCAGGACTGTTCTTCGCCCCGTCCAAAGAGCCCACGGCCGCCCGGCTGGCCCGCGAGGAGGCCGCCAAGCGGGTCTGCGCGCGCTGCCCGGTGATGGTCGAATGCCGGGAGCACGCGCTGCTCCAGCCCGAGCCGTACGGCGTGTGGGGCGGCCTGACCGCGGCCGAGCGCCGCGTCGTCCTGGCCCGGCGCCGGCGCCGCGAGGTGGAACTCAAGAAGGCGGCGGCCTCGACGGGCCGGCAGATCGCCGCCGCGGGCTGACAGCCACTGTCCTGGCAGCCACTCTCCTGGCAGCCACCGTCCTGACGGCCACCGCCCGGCCCGTACGGGAAGGGGCGCTCCCACCGCACATGGGGGCGCCCCTTTTCGTGCCTTTGGGTCCTACTTGGCCCGGTCGAAGTCGATCTGGCTGTATGCGCGCAGCTTGGACAGCCGGTGCGTCGAGTCGATCTGGCGGATCGTGCCCGACTTCGAGCGCATGACGAGCGACGAGGTCGTCGCTGTCTCGGCGCGGTAGCGCACGCCGCGCAGCAGCTCGCCGTCGGTGATGCCGGTGGCGACGAAGAAGACGTTGTCGCCGCTGACCAGGTCGTTGGTGGACAGGACGCGGTCCAGGTCGTGGCCGGCGTCGAGCGCGCGCTGCCGCTCCTCGTCGTCCTTCGGCCACAGCTTGCCCTGGATCACACCGCCGAGGCACTTGATCGCGCAGGCGCTGATGATGCCCTCGGGGGTGCCGCCGATGCCCATGAGCATGTCGACGCCGGTGCCTTCGCGTACGGCCATGATCGAGCCGGCCACGTCGCCGTCCGAGATGAACTTGATGCGCGCGCCCGTCTCGCGGATCTCCTTGATGATGCCCTCGTGGCGGGGGCGGTCCAGGATGACGACCGTGACGTCCTCGGGGGAGGAGTGCTTGGCCTTGGCGACGCGGCGGATGTTCACGGACACCGGGGCGTTGATGTCGACGTAGTCGGCCGCCTCCGGGCCGGTGACGAGCTTGTCCATGTAGAAGACCGCGGAGGGGTCGAACATGGTGCCGCGGTCGGCGGCCGCCAGGACGGCGATGGCGTTGGGCATGCCCTTCGCGGTGAGCGTGGTCCCGTCGATCGGGTCCACGGCGATGTCGCACTCGGCGCCGGTCCCGTCGCCGATGCGCTCGCCGTTGAACAGCATCGGGGCTTCGTCCTTCTCGCCCTCGCCGATGACGACCACGCCGTTCATCGACACGGTGGAGACGAGGGTGCGCATGGCCCGCACCGCCGCGCCGTCGGCGCCGTTCTTGTCCCCGCGGCCGACCCAGCGGCCGGCGGCCATCGCGGCGGCCTCGGTGACCCGGACCAGCTCAAGGGCGAGGTTGCGGTCGGGAGCCTCGGGGGAGACCTCGAGCTCGGACGGCAGATGATTGTCGGTCATCGGTACGCACCTTTCTGTACGGCGACGGCCGCAAGTGGTGAAGAGGGTGCTGCGACTCTATCGGTAGGTCGACATATTGAGCAGAGGGGCCCACGTATGAGCAGGCCACGCTGATGCGACCATAGGGGGCGTGGCAGGTATGCGAGGCAATCGGACAGTACGCGGAATGTTCCAGTCGATGGCGGTCATCTGTGCTGCCGCCGGCGTGATCTATTTCTTCATCCCGCACGACGAGCACGCGGACCCGATCAAGCCGGTGGACTACCGCGTCGAGCTGGTGACGGCCCAGCGCGCCGCCCCGTACACCGTGCTGGCGCCGCAGGGCCTCGCCAAGGGGTGGACGCCGACCTCGGTCTCGTACGAGCGCGCGGAGGGCGACGCCTGGCACCTCGGTTTCCTGTCGCCGGACCGGCAGTACGTGGCGGTGGAGCAGTCGACGGCGAGGCCGGAGAAGTACATCGCCGAGGTGAGTCACGACGCGCGGGACACGGGCCGTACGCAGCAGGTCGGCGGGCAGACGTGGCAGCGCTGGGAAGGGCCGAAGTACGACGCCCTGGTGTGGCGCGACAAGGGTGTCACGACGGTGGTGACGGGCACGGCGTCGTACGAGCGGCTGGCGGAGATGGCGGCGGCGCTGACCGCGCCGAAGAAGGCGTGAACGCGTGTGGGCCCCCCCGCCCCCCCCCGCGCGGGGCCCACCCCCCGGCCCG
>NZ_JBEXNO010000017.1:0-142197 GCF_040611175.1 Streptomyces sp. NPDC003036
GCGATGAGTGCCTGGTCGGCGAGGTGGGCCTGTTCGGCGAGGTCGGCGCCCGCCCGGCGGGCGCCGCGCAGGGCGCCCACGAGGACCGTGCTGCGGCGCCGCCGTACCGGCGGCCAGCCCGTGCATCGCGAACACCCCGGCGAGCACGGCCAGGACGAGCAGCACGCGCCGGTACGCCGACGGGCGTACGGGGCGGCGGTGCTGCGCGGCGATCACGCCGTCCATCGTAGGCGGCCGGGCGGCGCCCCCGGGCGTCGGGGTGGTCACCGGGGCCGGTCACCCGGGCGGGCGACGTAGTAGACGTTCAGCGGGTCGCCCTCGACCGACCGGGCCTCCACCTCGGGGAAGCCCGCCTCGTGCAGCATGCGGCGGGCGGTCTGCTCACCCCACACCGTGCCGAGGCCGGCGCCGCCGGTGGAGAGCGAGGTGGTCATGCAGTAGAAGAGGCTGAAGCCGAAGAGGGCCGGCCCGAAGGGGTGGCCGATGTTCTCCTCCAGGCTGCTGGAGGCGGCGATGTCGCCCATCAGGAACGTACCGCCCTCGCGCAGCGCGCCGGCGATCGCCGCCAGCGCGGGGCCGGGTTCGGCCAGGTCGTGGATGACGTCGAAGGCGGTGACGAGGTCGTACGTACCGGGGAGGTCCGTCGCGTCGCCGACGGTGAGGCGGACGTTGTCCAGGCCGAGGCGCTCGGCCTCGGCGCGGCCCGCGGCGATGCCCTCCTCCGCCCGGTCCACGCCGTGGAAGCGGCTGCGCGGGAAGGCGCGGGCGAGGATCACGGGTACGTGGCCCTGGCCCGTGCCCACGTCGAGGACGTCGATGCCGTCCCGGAGCCGCTCCACGACGCCGGGGGCGAGCGGGAGGATCGTGTCCACCAGCGCGCGGTCGTAGACGCGGGCGCTCTCCTCCGCCTGCAGCGCCTGGAAGCGCGGGTAGGCGGAGTACGGTACGCCGCCGCCGGCGCGGAAGCAGTGGACGACCCGCTGCTCGACCTCGCCCAGCAGCGCGATGTACTGCATCATGCCGGCGAGGTTGTCGGGGCCCGCCGCCGTGGTGACGCAGGCGGCGTGTTCGGGCGGCAGGCGGTAGGTCCGGTCCTCGGGGTCGTACGTGACGAAGCCGCCCACGACCATGCCGCCCAGCCACTCGCGTACGTACCGCTCGTGCAGCCCCGCCGCGTCGGCGATGGCCCGGCTGGTGGCGGGCGGCAGGGTGCTCATGGCGTCGAAGAGGCCGGTCTGGTGGCCGACGCTGGTGAGCAGGGCCAGGCACGCGTCGTTGAGGATGCCGGCCACCCGGGCGGCGAACTCCTCCGCTTCCACTTCCGTTTCCGCTCGCGTCACTCGTGTCACGCCCTCCTCGGCCAAGGCAGGGTCCCCCGGCGCGGTGGTGACCGCCCCGGGGGACCCGGCCCAGCAGCCCTCTGTGGCGGGGGCGCTTGGGAGTTAACGGCTCCCACCCTGCCAGGGGCGCGGCGTCCGCCCGGGCCGGCCGCGCGGCCGGGTCACCCGTCCGGCCCGGAGGCAGCACGTTCGGCCCCGGCTCCGGAGGTCCGCCGTCCCCGCGCCGGCCGGCCGCCCAGGCCGTGGTCGGCGAGCCGTCCGACCGTCAGGCCGCGCGCCCGGCACGCGGCGAGGAGGCCGGGCAGGGCGCCCAGGGCGGCCCGCCACGCGCCGGGCGCGCTCGTCACGTCGGAGTCGTGGAGCAGGACCGTGCCCCCGCCGCGCAGGGTCCTCGTCACCTCGGCCAGGACGCTGCAGGGGGTGGCGTCGGCGGTCCAGTCGCGGCCCCACGCCGACCACAGCACCGGGCGCAGCCCGGCGGCGCGGGCCGCGGCCCAGCGCCCGCCGGTGAGGATGCCGTACGGGGGCCGGTACCACAGGGGCCGCTGCCCGGCCGCTTCGGCGACGAGCTCCGTGGCGCGCGCCAGGTCGCGGGGGTCGCGCAGCGGACGGGGGCACCAGGGGCGGTCGTGTCGCCAGCCGTGGACGGCCAGTTCATGGCCCTCGGCGGCAATCCGGCGCCCGAGGTCCGGGTGGCGTGCCAGCCGCTCCCCCAGGACGAAGAAGGTGGCGCGGACGGACAGTTCGTCCAGGGCGCGCAGGAAGCGGGGGGTGCTGGCGGGGTCGGGGCCGTCGTCGAAGGTGAGCGCGACGCGCGAGGGGTCGCCGCGTCCGTCGAGCCCCGGCCACAGCAGCGCGCGCGGCCCGGGCAGCCAGGTCGCGGCGGGGCCGATGTGCCCGGCGGCGGCGGTCAGGGCCGCCCACGCGGCCGTGCGGGGGATCAGCGGGCGCAGGGGGCTCGGGGGGCTCAGGGTGCTCAGGGTGCTCGGGGTGCTCGGGGCGCTCAGGGGGCTCAGGCGGCTCACCATTTCGACCGCCCGTTGGCCTCCGGTCCCTCCGCGACCAGCGGGGAGCGGGCCAGGTGGACGCAGCCGGCGGTGAGGATCGCGAGAGCCAGCACCTCGAAGCCGACGCGCCAGCCGAGGTGGACCTTCTCGGCGAAGAGCGTCACCCCGAGGACCACGCTCAGCAGCGCGTCGCCGAGGGTCATCGCGGGCTGGGACGCCACCAGGGTGCCCGCCCGCAGGGTCACCTGGAGGAGCAGGAAGCTGGCGAGGCCCACGCCCATGGCAGCGTACGGCTGCCAGGTGGTGAGGACCGCGTCGAGCCCGTCCGGCAGCCGCCCCAGGGCGTCCTTGAGCAGCGCGGCGGTGCAGGAGAAGCCGGTCGCGGTGGCCGTGCCGAGGGCGGCGGCGCGCGGGGCGGACGGCAGCCGTACCGACACGGCGATCATCACGGCCACGAACGCGCCGACGGCGATGGCGGTCCACAACCAGTCGGCCGGGGGGACGGTGTCCCGGCCGCCCGAGGGGTCCGCAAGGGCGAGGAAGGCGGCGAGGCCGACCGCCATGGCGGCGAACGCCCAGCGGGTGGCGGTGTCGGGGCTGCGGCGGAAGACCACGCTGCCGAGGACGAGCGTGAACATCAGCTCGGTGCTCATGACGGGCTGCACGATGGAGAGCGGCCCCGTGGCCAGGGCCAGCGCCTGGAGGATGCCCGAGACGGCGAGGAGCCCGGCGCCCCACACCCACACCCGCCGGTGCACCAGGACCGCCATCCACCCGCCCCGGGACCGGGACGGCCTGGGGCCGGGGCCGACGTCGGCCGCGGCACGCCGCTGGAGCACCGAGGCGCCGGCGTTGCCGAGCGCCGCGAGCAGCGCCAGGAGGATCGACAGGGCGAGCACGGGATCAGCCGAACCGCTTCGCCATGGCGCGGAAGAAGCCCGGCACGGCGCCCTGCAGCCGGGCGGGCATCGCCAGCCATCCGGGTACGTAGAGGTCGTGGTCGGTGCCGCGTGCGAGGGCCCGCCACACCAGTTCCGCCACCCGTTCGGCGGGCACCGGCCGCGGGTGGTCACGGTGGTACGGGACGCCCCGGCGGTCGAAGAACGGCGTGTCGACCGCGCCCGGCAGGACGACCGTCACGCGCACGCGCGTACCGGCGAGTTCGTAGCGCAGGCTCTCGGCGAAGGCGAGCAGGCCGCCTTTCGTGGTCGCGTACACGGCTTCGTTGGCGACGCCGACCCGGCCGGCCATCGACCCGATGACGACGATGCGTCCCGCTCCGCGCTCCACCATCCCGGGCAGCACCAGCCGCACCAGGTGCACCACCCCGGTGAGGTTGACGGTCAGCAGCCGGTCGATGTCGTCGCCCGGCATGCCGACGAACGGCCCCGCCCAGCCCACCCCGGCGGCGGCGACCAGCGCGTCGACGCGGCCCTCCCGCTTCAGGGCCTCGGCTGCGAGCCGTTCCACGCCCTCCCGGTCGCCCAGGTCGACCGCGAGCGGCGTGCCGCCGGTGCGCCGGGCCACCGCGTCCAGCCGCTCCTCGTCCCGCCCGCCGAGCAGCAGGCGCCAGCCCCGGTCGGCCGCGGCGATGCGCTCGGCCACGGCCTCGCCGATCCCGGAGGAGGCTCCCGTGACGAGCACGACCGGCCCTGCGGGCGCCTGCCCTGCGGGTGTCGGGGGCATCTGGATCCTCCGGGGTGTGGGGAACGTGCCCTTCCAGCGTCCCTGTTTCCGGCCGGTTCGCCTCCCAGGAGCGGGCGCGCCCACCACGTTCCGGCGCAGATCCACCCGAACAGGCCGATTCGGTGCCTTCCCGGGCCGCGCCCCGCACCCGGACGGACGAGCATGGAATTCGCCGGAAACCGAGACCGGCGTCGAGGTCGGGAGGCGTCCATGGGGCGGCGGTGCATGGTGCTCAGCGCGAGCATGGGCGCGGGCCACGACACGGTGGCCGCCGAGCTGGCGCGCCGGCTTCGGGCGGCGGGCCACGACGTCCTGGTCCGCGATGTGCTGGCGCTCCTGCCGCCGGGGGCCGGGCCGGCGGTGCGGTCGTTCTACCGGTTCACGGTGCGTCATGCGCCCTGGCTGTACGAGCTGATCTACGCGGTCTTCCTGGCGCCGGGGCCGGCGGAGGCAGGCCCGGCGGAGGCGTCGCGGGGCGCGGCGCCGGCGCGCGGCCGGCTCGACGTGTCGCCGATGGCCGCACTGGCCGAGAAGCGGCTGGCCGCGCTGGTGCGGAGCTGGCGGCCGGACGTCGTCGTGTCGACGTTCCATCTGGCGGGCCAGGTGACGGGGCGGATGCGGCGGCGCGGCACGCTGCGGGTGCCGAGCGCGGTGTTCGTCACGGACTTCGCGCTGCACCGGGCGTGGCTGGAGCCGGGGAACGACGCGTTCCTGTGCGTGTCGGAGGCCGGGGCGCGGACGGCCCGGGCGCTCACCGGGCGCCCGGCCGCCGCGCCGGGGCCGGTGGTGCCGCCGGGGTTCGACCGCCCGCCCCGGTCGGAGGCGTGGGCGGAGCGCCTGGCGCGGGCGGGCGGCGGGCGGCCGCCGGTGCTGCTGTCGGCCGGGGCGTGGGGCGTCGGGAACGGGCTCCAGGCGACCGCCGGGGCGCTGGCCGGTCGCGGGTTTCTGCCGGTGCTGCTGTGCGGGCGCGACGCACGGTTGCGGCGGCGCGCGGCCCGGGCGGCGGGGGTGCTGGCGCTGGGGTGGGTGGACGACATGCCCGGGCTGATGTCGGCCGCGCGGCTGCTGGTGGACAACGCGGCGGGCCAGACCTCGGTCCAGGCGCTCGCCGCGCGCGTGCCCGTGATCGGCTACCGGCCCATCCCGGGGCACGGCGCCGTCGGCGTACGGCGGATGGCGGCCGAGGGCCTGACCGTGTACGCGTCCGGTGTCGCGGAGCTGCTGGAGCTGGCGGAGCGACTGGTACGCCCGGGGCCGGAGCGGGAGGGGCGTGTGGAGCGCGGCGCCGCGGTGTTCCGGGACGACGCGGCGCGGCTGGTGGCGGGGCTCGGCGCTCCGCCGGCCGGCGACCCGTCAGCGGAGCCCGAGGCAGGGCAGCCATGCGCGTGAGGCGCCGTGGGCGGCGGTGAGCAGGGCGCCGAGCGCGCCGGGTACGCCGCAGAGCAGGCCCGGTGGCCAGGCGTCGAGGTCGTCCCACGTGTCGGGCAGCCGCGCCACCAGGTGGCGGACGAGCCGTTCCTTGAGCGCGGCCGCGGCGGGCACGCGGGCGTGGCGGTCGAAGGCGTCGGCGACGGCCAGGACGCCCGCCGCTCCGTGGCAGAGGCCCAGCAGGTCACCGGGCGTGTCGCCGAAGAGGTGGAACTCCTCGTCGTAGTGCTCGGCGAGGGTGGTGAACGCCCCGGCGGCCTTCTCGGCCGCCTCCTTGTTGCCGAGCGCGTCGGCCGCGTCCCACAGCGCCCAGGCGACGCCCGGGTTGCCGTAGCACCAGGCCTGGCGGCGGTTCGCGCCGTCCGGTGGCGGGTCGCCGTCGAGTCCGGCACCGGGCCAGCTGCGGATGGCGCGGGCGTCGTCGTACGCCTGGCGCGCCAGCCAGCGCGTGGCCCGGGTCAGCGCGGCCGTGAGCTCCGGGTCGGGCCCGAGGCGGCGGCGGGCGGCGGTGAGGGCGGTGGCGAGTCCGGCGACGCCGTGGCCCATGCCGGTGTTGACGCGGCCCTGCGTCCACGCGAGGTACGGGTGTCCTTCGTACTGTCCGGCCCTCAGGCGGGGCAGTTCGTCGCCGTCGCACAGGAGCGCCAGGTGGGCGGCGAGCGGGCGCAGTTGACCGGGTGTCGGGTCGGCGCCCGCGCACAGGGCGAGGAGCGTGCCGGAGGGTCCTGAGATCAGGTCGTAGTCGGGAAAGGCCACGTCCCGTGTCCGGTACTCCGCGGTGCGGGTGCCGAGGTGGTCGCGGAGCCGGTCGGCGGCCCGGTGCAGCGCGGGGTGGAGGCGCGCGCCGAGGCGCAGGCCGACGAGCGTGCCCGCGAGGCCGCCGTCGTACAGCGCGGGGTGGGACGGGCCGCGTCCGGCCGACTTGGCCCAGACGGCCACGGCGGCGGCCGCCGTATCCCTGTCCGCGACCAGGTGCGCGAGGACGGGGATGCCGGGGTCGGAGGGGTGCGTGGCCTCGTGGGGTGCGGTGGACCACTTCTCCAGGTACCGGACCGCGAGGTCGTGAGCGGTGTCGTGGGTGGTGTGCGCCATCGGGCTCCTCCCGGGCGGGGCGCGGTGTCACGTGGGCGGAGCCGCCCGGACGGGCCGGGCGGCTCCTGTAGAGGCCGTCAGCAGATGACGACGGTGGCGCAGATGACGATCGTGCACAGACCGCTGCACCCGGCGGTCGAAGGCGCAGCCGACGGCAGCTCGCTGTCGGTGATGCGCTCGTCGAGGTCGTTGATCAGCAGGTCGAGGTCGGCCAGTTCGATGTTGGGCATGGGACGTTCCCTTTCTTCCTCACTGGATGGTGTCCGCCCCGGCGGACCGCCTGGCGGGCGGGCCGGGGAGGTCTTGTCCGTCGCCGCGCAGCAGTGCGTCGGCGGCGGTGACGGCGAGCTGTTCGGCGCTCCGGTCGTGCGGAAGCCGCAGCAGTGCCTGCGCGGCGACGGCCGCGCCGTGGTGCAGGGGATCGCGCAGCAGCAGCTCTCCCGGTGCCGGGAGCATCTCCTCCACGAGGAGTTCGCCGCCCGCCTGTTGGGCGCAGAGCCGCTCGACGAGGTGGAGGGCGGTGAGCGAGTCGAAGTCCACGGGCACGGGCTTCGCGCCGGGGGCCGAACGGACGAAGGCGTGGCGGGGCAGCGCGGTGTCGCGGCGCAGCAGGGCGAGGGTGCGGACCTTGGCGAGCAGGTCGTCGCCGGGGTGCCACAGGCGCGTGCGGTCGAGCCGCCAGGTGGCCGGGGAGAGGACGAGCTCGCCGCCCGCAGTGAGGCGCGGCAGCCTGCGCCGGTCCGGCAGCGCCGCGTCCAGGCCGTCCAGGCGGACGAGCCAGGAGGCGGCCGGGTGGCTCGCGGCGAGCAGGATCCGGACGAGCACGTCGTAGGGCGGGACCGGGGAGCGGGTGGCGTGGTGGACGGGGATGATGCGCTGCCCGTCGGCCTCGGCGATGATCCGGCGGCCGCTGCGGCGCACGGTGATGCGGTCCAGCGGCAGGTAGCGCGCGTGCGCCCCGAGCGGCCCGTAGTACGGCGTGGGGTCCGGGTCGCCGGTCCACCACGTGGTCGTCGCGGGGCGGCGGACGGCGTTGGCGGCCCGTTCGGCGAGCGGTGGTACGAGGAGCTCGACGAACCGGACGCCGGTGCGCCGTTCGACGGCGGCGAGGAAGTCGCGGTAGGCGTCGGCGTTGCCATAACCGCCGTACAGGGTGCGCAGTCCGTCGGCGAAGCGGGCGTCGAGCACCCCGGCGGCCGAGGCGGTCTCCAGGACGGCCACCGGTCCCTGGCCGGTGTGCGGGCGCAGGGGGCGCAGCAGGCAGTCGACGGGCCAGGGCGGCACGGCGTCGCGGCCCCGCGGCGCGCCCAGGGCGTCGAGCAGCGCGTCGTCCACGTCGACCCGTTCAGCGCCGGAGCGGGCGGCGGCGTCCAGGTGGTCCAGGAGCCGGGCGTAGCCGGACCCGGGGTCGCGGGCGGGGGCCCAGCCGCCGTACCGGCGGAGGGTGGGCGGCGAGCCATCGGCCGCGGAGAGCCGGTCGGCGAGGATCTCGCTGACGGGGCGCGGCCGTTCGGTGAGGGCGGCGATCTCGGGGCGGGCCTGGGCCGGGATGTCCGGGTGGCCCTCGGCCTCGCGCAGGGCGGCGATCCGGGCGGCGACCCGCAGGCCCCGCAGCACGCGCTCGGCCGCCGGTACGGGCACGGTGACGCCGGGCCCCAGGGCCCGGTACGCGTCGAGGAACCAGCCGCCCGGGTCGGTGGCCTCGGGCGTGTCGGGGTGCGGCAGCGTGCCGCTCGTGGTGACGGCGTCGACGCGGGTCCAAGGGCTGTACCGATGCCGGGGCGCCGCGCAGACCTGGAGGACGCCCATGGAGAGCAGGTGCTGGAGGAACCCGCGCAGCACGCCCGGGTCGGCGGCCGGCGCACCGCCGGGCGGCGCGGCGGCGCCCAGCACCGTCTTCTCCAGCTCGCCCAGCGGACACGGCCCGTCGGCGAGGAGGCCCAGGACGGCCTCCAGGGCGCGGGTGCGGCGCAGCACGACCTGGCGGAGCCGGCCGGGTTCGCGCGGGTCGACGACGTAAGCGCGCAGCCGTCCCGCGGGGTCCTCCGGTGCGGTGGCCGGCTCGGTGAAGTGGAGGGGTGCGGGCACGAGCAGAGTGCCGGGGTCGGCGGTGCGCAGGTCCAGGGGCGCGATCCGGGCCCGTACGAGGTGGATGTTCTCCATGGCGGTGGCCGCGAGCGCGCCGAGCTCGGCGGCAGGGGCGAGGAGGGAGCTGCCGTCCGGTGCGGCGGTGACGGGCAGGGCGGCGATCTGGCCCGCCCAGCCGCGGGGCGTGGTCTTCGCCGCGGCCCGGCCCAGGACGCGCCAGATGTACGCGGTGCGCTTGCGCAGTTGCCTGCCGGTCCAGGGCTGGCCCTCGGCCAGGCGCCGTTCGACGTCCTCGGTGAGGCCGGGGGCGGCGGCCGCCAGGAAGGCGCGCAGGACGGGGCTGGAGCGGGCGGTGTCCCAGGCCTGGACGGCGATGCGTTCCTGCTCGGCGGCGACCGCGTGTTCCAGGGCCGTGAGGTCGGCGGCCGCGGTGCCGGTCTCGTGCAGCAGGGCCCGGGCCTCGGCCGCCAGGCGGGCGGGGACGGCCGGGGAGTCCTCCAGGAGGCGGCAGTCCGCCGCGCCCGGCGCCGCGCCGGAGTGCAGCCGCCGCCGCAGGGCCAGCACGGCGCGGCGGTCCGCGCCCGCCAACCGGACGTGCGGTACCACGTCGGTGCCGAGCCGGTCGGCGAGCAGCCGGGCGCGTTCGGCGCGCCGGTCCTCGGCCTCGGTCCGGCGGACGACCCGTTCGAACAGCTCGGGGTTCGCGGCCGCGGTCCAGGCGCCGCAGGGCATGCCCGCGACGCGCAGCAGCGCCGTGGCGCCGAGGGCCCGGTCGCGTACGCCCCCGGAGTCCGGTGCGCCGGCCGCGCCCGGTGCGACGCCGGGCGCTTCGCGTACGCGCGGTGCCTGCGCCGCGTCCCGCGCGTCGGCCGCTTCGCGTGCGGCCGCCACCTCAGGCCGTCCCCTCGTCGGCGTCGGCGAGCGCCTCGGTGAGCAGGCACTGCCGGGCCACGGAGAAGCGGCCTCGGTTCCAGTGGAAGATGACGTGGTGGGCGGCTGCCCGGCGCGGGCCGACCGTCGCCTCGCCGGACTCGAAGTAGCCGGCGCGCCAGCTGTCCGCCGCCCGCCGCGCCGCTTCCCGGTGGGACCGCAGGACGTCGCGCCACGCCTTGGGGAGCGCGTCGAGCTGCGCGTCGGGCGTCTCGTTCCAGTACGCGCGGATGCCGTCGGCGGCGCGCTGCCGGGCCTCGCCGCGCAGGCCGTCGGCGAGGCGGCGCCCGGTCTCCTCCCGGACGACCTGCCAGACCCCGCGATGCTCCCAGCCGACGATGCCGAGGGAGTCCAGCACGGTGCGCAGCAGGATCAGGGACACGCGCCAGTCGGGCGGGGCGGGCTCCCCGGCCGCGGCCGTGTGGAGGTCCAGCCAGGCCCGGGAGTCGGCGGTGAACAGCCCGTGCAGGTACGGCATCGAGCGCGGGCCGCCGAAGAGGTACGTCTCCGGCTCGTACACGCCGGCGTACGGCCGCGACCAGGCGCCGTCCCGCCGTTCGAAGTGGCGGGCCAGCGCGGCGCGCAGCTCGGCGGCCCGGGACGCATCGGAGGCGCGGAAGCGGACGCGGAGGCCCGGTGGTTTGTGCATGAAGAAGAAGTCGCGTGCCAGGCCGGTGGAGAGGAGCTCGTCGGCGGCCTCGGCGAGGCGTGCGTACAGCAGCGGCCAGGCGGACGCCCCGGGCGCCACGCTGACCTGCACCCAGCCGGTCTCCGGCAGGTCCTCGCGCAATGCCCGCAGCCCGGCCGTGAGGAACGCGCGGCGGGCCGCCGCGTAGGCGGGGCCGTCGGGGACGAGCGGCACGGTGCCCAGCGGCTGGGAACGTGCGTCGTCCAGGCAATCGGCCAGCAGACGCTCGACTTGCAGCATGCGGCCTCCTCGCTGGTGGGGGGGGATTCCTCCTCAGTGATGTCCGGGCCGCTTTGTGCCGAAAGCACGAAAAGAATTGATCGTATTATCGATGGACGTACGCGGGCGCATTTCCGCATTCCGGAACTACCGGCGCGCACGCCAGCCGGCCGCCGGCCGTGCCGTTTGTCCGGGAACTCCTCGGACACTCGTCCCTCGTCCGACATCCACCCGAGGGAGGGAGGCGGCGGTCATGCCGGGACGAGAGGTCATGCCGTCGACACTGAAGCGCTCTCCGGAGAGCGCGCAGCGCACGTGGGCGGAGGCGCACGACTCGGCCGTCGAGCAGTACGGCGAGGGTGAGCGCGCGCACCGGGTGGCGTTCAGCGCGCTGAAGCACACGCACGAGAAGGTCGGCGACCACTGGGAGCGCAAGGAGGGCGGCCGCAAGGGGCCTTCGGACTCGCTGGCGGCGCGCCCGCGCGGCCAGGGCGGCCGCAGCGGCGAGGGCGTCGACGAGCACGCCTCCAAGGAGCACCTGTACGAGCTGGCGAAGAAGCTCGGCGTCGAGGGCCGCTCGCGCATGTCGAAGCCCGAGCTCGTGGAGGCCATCCGCAAGGCGAACAGGTCCGAGACGCGCAAGGCGCGCGACTGAGGGCGCACGGCGGAGGACGCGCGACGAAGAGGCGCGCCTCGCCGCTTCGCCCGCGGAGGCGAGCGACGGGAGCCCCGGGCCGCCCGAGGCGGGTCCGGGGCTCTCAGAGGTGTCCGGCTCGGCGGCTCACATCGCGATGTGCGCCGGGATGTGCGTCACCTCCTCGATCTCGTGTCCGGCCTTTTTCATGAGATTCCTGCACAGTTCATTGAGCGCGCGCGCCGCCGCGATCTCCTCGCCGACCCGCTGCTGCTCCATGTCGTCCGGGTGCCGCTTGGCCCTGCCGTGGCCGCGCAGCTCCGTGCCGTCCGGGAGCCTGACGAGGCAAGAGGCCTTGGTCTTGCCCGTGTCCTCGTCCTCGGAGAACTCCAGGTCGACGTGCCATCCGACGATCGTCTGCATCACACTCACCTCCTGGGTCACTCCCCTCCTGGGTCACTCCTCCAGCGTGCACCCGAGCGCGAGGGCTCGCCCATTCGGCGGAGCGGCGTCGTGCGCCCCGCCCTACCCGCTGACCGCCGACCACCCGTAGCCGCCGGCGTCCTCGTACCGCTCGGCCTCCGGCAGCCCCGCGCCCACCTTGCCGATGTCCCGGTACGCCGTCCGCAGAAGCTGCCGCGCCAGATCGCTCATGGCGCGGCTCGCCGCCAGTTCGTCGCCGATCTCGGGGACGTCCGGGTCGTCGGGGTTGCGCCGGGCCGTCCCGTGCCCCGTGAGCGTCTCCGTCCCCGTCTCCACGGTCGCCCGCGCCCGCGTGGTGCCGTCGTCCTCGGCGAGTTCCAGGCGGACCCGCCACTCCAGTGTTCGTGCCATGGCAACCTCCTGATTTCAGGATCCCTCTCCGGGCCCCGGGCCGCGTGCCTGCGGCGTGCCTCCCGGGAGAAGGCGGGCCGACAAGGCAGAAATGTTCCAGCGGAAACCAGCGGAACCAGCGGAAACCTTCTATTGCCGGCGGCCGGAGACCCAGATGCGCGTCATGCTTGTCCATCCGAGTGCCCTCATGTACTCCGAGATCTTCCTGCGACTGGAGCCGTTGGGGCTGGAGCGGGTGGCGGCGGCGGCCCGGGACGCCGGTCACGAGGTGCGCGTGGTGGATCTCCAGGTCCTTTCCCGTGCGCTGCTCGACCGCGAGATGTCCTCGTTCGCACCGGAGGCGCTGGGAATCTCGCTGAATTACCTGGCCAACATTCCCGAGGCCATCGAGATCGCCCGGCAGGCGAAGGCCGCCTCTCCGGGATGTTTCGTCTTCCTCGGCGGCCACAGCGTCTCGTTCATCGCCGAGCACGTGCTGGAGCAGGCCGGCGGCGCGGTGGACGCGGTCGTCCGCGGCGAGGGCGAGCCGGCCGTCGCGCCACTGCTCGCGGCCGCCCGCGACGGCGGGCTCGGCACGGTCCCCGGCGTGGTGTCCGCGGACGGCCGCGGACCGGCCCCGCGGCTGCTGGACAGCCTGGACCAGCCGCGCCCGGCCCGCGATCTCATGCGCAAGCGCCACCGCTACTTCATCGGCGAGCTCGATCCGTGCGCGTCGATCGAGTTCACCCGCGGCTGTCCGTGGGACTGCTCGTTCTGTTCCGCGTGGACGTTCTACGGACGCAGTTACCGCAAGGCGACCCCGGAAGGGGCGGCCGAGGAAATGGCGTCGATCCGGGAACCGAATGTGTTCATCGTCGACGACGTGGCGTTCATCCGGCCGGAACACGGCGACGGAATCGCCGCCGAGCTGGAGCGGCGGAAAATCCGCAAGCGCTATTACCTCGAAACGCGCAGTGACGTCCTGCTGCGCAACCGGGAGGTATTCGAGCGGTGGACCCGGCTCGGGCTGCGCTACATGTTCCTGGGTATGGAGGCGATCGACGCCGAGGGGCTGGACCTCTACCGGAAACGCGTGAGCCCGGACGACAATTTCCGGGCGCTGGAAGTGGCCCGCGAGATGGGGATCATGGTGGCGATCAACCTGATCGTCGACCCCGCCTGGGACAAGGAGAGATTCCGCGTCGTCCGGGAATTCGCCCTGGCGGTGCCGGAGATCGTGCACCTGACGGTGATGACGCCGTACCCCGGCACCGAGATCTGGCACACCGAGGCCCGCCAGCTCACGACACGCGACTACCGCCTCTTCGACATCCAGCACGCGGTCGTGCCCACGAAGCTGCCCCTGGAGGAGTTCTACCGCGAGCTCGTCCGCACCCAGGCGGTCATCAACCGCAAGCACCTGGGGCTGAGCAACGCCATCGGGGCCATGGGGGTGCTCGGCCGGAACCTGGCGCGCGGCCAGACCAACTTCGCCCGCATGCTGTGGAAGTTCGGCCGGGTCTACAACGCCGGCCGCCAGCTCGCCGACCACCGGCGCCCGGTGGAGTTCGAGCTGCCGCTCCCCCAGCGCCGGACGGCGCCGCCCGGGCGCCAGGATCTGTTCATCCACACCCGGGCGCAGGCGCACCCGGTCCGCCGGCCGGACCCCGAGCCGGACGGGGTCTGAGCCGGACGGGGTCTGAGCCGGACGGGGTCTGAGCACCCGCTACGGCAGGGGGCGCGCGCCGAGCAGCCACAGCGTGCCGTGCTCGATGGTGAACTGCACCTCGCACGGTCCCCCGTGGTGCGCCGCCAGCCGGTGCAGGCAGGCGGTCAGCCGGGCGTACGACGGCGGGTCAAGCTCCGCGAGCTCGCGCAGCGGCAGGGCCCGGCGGGCGCCCGAGACGACGTCCCGGCCCTGGGCGTTGGGCAGGTAGCGGCCCTCGAACTCGGCGCCCGCCTCCCGGCGAACGGCCGCGAGGCCGCTGCCGGAGTCGGGGCCGAGGTTGCCGAACACCATGGTCTGGACGGTGACGGCGACACCGGGGCTGCCGGGGCTGCCGGAGTTGCCGGAGTTGCCGGGGCTGCCGGGGCTGCCGGGGCTTTCCGGGAGGCGCGCGAAGGCGGCGCGGACGGCGCGGCGGAGCTGTTCGGCGGGGTCCTGGGGGAACTCCCGCCCCGTGGTCTCGGCGATGACGTCCTTGAAGGTCTCGACGGTCCGGATGAGGTCGCAAGCGTCCAGCCGGCTGTCGTCGGCCGCCTGGTGCTGCCGCTCGATGCCGGTGAGGACGCGCCCGAAGCGGGCGGGGTCCACGCCCATCACGGTCGTACCGAACATCTGCACGAGGCGGCGGTAGGAGTCCCAGGCGAAGCGTTCGCGGTCGGCGGTCTTGCCCAGGCCCAGGACGGCGTAGTCGTTCAGCCCGAGGTCGAGGACGGTCTCCATAAGGCCCGCCGCGGGACGCTCGGCGCCGGCCCGGACCGAGAGCAGCAGCGGGTCGTCGACCCGTCCGAGCCTCTTCCCGGTGGTCCGCTCCAGGGCGGCGAGGTGCTCGCCGATCTCCCGGTCCAGGCCGGGCGGCGGCTCGCCCGTGGCGAGGACGACGCGGCAGGCCTCCGTGGTGACGGTGAAGCCGGGCGGGACGGGCAGGCCCATCCGGGTCAGCTCGGCGAGCTCGGCGCCCTTCTCCCCGAGAAGCCCGGACCCCTGCCGGCCGTCTTCGGTGAAGTCGTACACGTACCTGGTCGTCATCCGCCGCCTCCCTCGGTCAGCGGTGCGGTACGACGGCGACGGGGGCCGCCGCGTCGTGCAGCAGCGCGTGGAGGGCGGGGCCGAGGTGCGCGCGCCACCGCAGCCGGCGCCTGCGCAGGCCCAGCACGACCAGCCGGGCGCCCCGCGACGCCTCGGCGAGGGTCCGGCCGGGCCGCCCCGGCCCGTGTTCCCACGCGACCGGCACGGCCGGGTACGTCCGCGTCCACGCCGCGAGTACGTCGTCGAGCACGTGCTCCCGTTCCTCGAGATCCGCGACGTCGGTGACGAGCCGCAGCCCGCAGCCGTACCGGACGGCGCAGTCGAAGGCGAAGGCCGCCACGTCGTCGCGCGGCCGGTCGAGGCCCAGCCCGAGCACCACGTCACCGGCCGGGTCCCCCGCCCACCGCGCCGGCCGCCCCTCGGCGCGCACCAGGACCACCGGGCGGCGTACGCGGACGAGCACGGCCTGCGACACCGACCCGGCGACGAAGCCGGTCACGGTCCCGAGGCGACGCGAGCCCAGCACCAGCAGCTCCGCGTCCTCGCTCGCGTCGCACAGCCGGTCGACGGGGCTGCCGCTGAACGGCGCGGTTTCCACCGCCACCTCCGGATGGCGGCGGTGGACGTGTCCGGCCACGGCGTGCAGCAGCCGCTCGGCACCGCGGCGCCCGCTCCCCCGGTCCGCCACCGGCGTGACGGCGTCGGTGGCGGGGCTCCACACGTGCACGAGCCGCAGGGGGCGCCCCCGGGTCAGCGCCTCACCGGCGGCCCAGTCGGCCGCCACCATGCTCTCGCGCGTTTCGTCGACACCGACGGTGACGGTGCGCGCCATCTCGCCTCCTCCGGCGTCCGGTCGTCGTCCCCCGTACCTCCACTGTGCTGCATGAACACGGCGCGGCGGCGGCTGACGGGGGCCGGACGTGCACGGCGGGCGCACGGCCGCCGCCGGTGGAGGCTGCTCAGTGGCCCCGCCTGATCCACTCCTCCAGGTGGGGCGCCTCGGCGCCGATGGTGGTCTGCTCGCCGTGGCCGGTGCGCACGACGGTGCCGGGCGGCAGGGTGAGCAGCCGGCCACGGATCGACTCGATGATCGTCGGGAAGTGGGAGAAGGACCGGCCCGTGGCCCCGGGGCCGCCCGCGAACAGCGTGTCGCCGGTGAAGACGGTGCCCAGGCCGGGCGCGTACAGGCAGACGGCGCCGGGGGCGTGGCCCGGCGTGTGCAGGACGGTCAGGTCCGTGCCCGCGACGGTCAGGACCTGGCCGTCGCGCAGTTCGCCGTCCGGCTCGAGGTCGGGGTGGGTCCGCTTCCACAGCGGCAGGTCGTCGGGGTGGAGCAGGACCGGCGCGCCGGTGGCGGCGGCGAGCGCGGGGGCGGCGCCGATGTGGTCGTCGTGGGCGTGGGTGCACACCACGGCCCGCAGGGTGCGGCCGTCGAGGGCGGTCAGGATGGCGTCGGCGTCGTGGGCGGCGTCGATGACGATCGCCTCCGAGCCGTCACCCACGATCCACACGTTGTTGTCGACGTCCCACGTACCGCCGTCGAGCGAGAAGGTGCCGGAGGTGACGAGGCGGTCGACGCGCGCGGCGCTCACAGGACCACCACCGAGCGCAGCACGTCGCCCTCGTGCATCCGGGCGAAGGCCTTCTCGACGTCGCCCAGGCCGATGGTCTCGGTGACGAACGCGCCGAGGTCGATACGGCCCTGCTGGTGCAGGTCGATGAGCATGGGGAAGTCCCGCGAGGGCAGGCAGTCGCCGTACCAGGACGACTTGAGCGCGCCGCCGCGCCCGAAGACGTCGAGCAGCGGCAGCTCCAGCTTCATCTCCGGGGTGGGCACGCCGACGAGGACCACCGTGCCGGCCAGGTCGCGGGCGTAGAACGCCTGGCGGTACGTCTCGGGGCGGCCGACCGCCTCGATGACGACGTCCGCGCCGAAGCCGCCGGTCAGCTCCCGGATCGCCTCGACCGGGTCGGTGGAGCGGGAGTTGACGGTGTGCGTGGCTCCCATCGACGTCGCCGTCTCCAGCTTGCGGTCGTCGATGTCGACGGCGATGATCTTCGCCGCGCCGGCCAGCCGTGCGCCGACGATCGCCGCGTCACCGACGCCGCCGCAGCCGATGACGGCGACCGAGTCACCCCGTGAGACCTGTCCGGTATTGATCGCCGCTCCGATGCCGGCCATCACCCCGCAGCCCAGCAGCCCGGCGACGGCAGGGGCGACGGCCGGGTCGACCTTGGTGCACTGGCCCGCCGCCACCAGGGTCTTCTCGGCGAAGGCGCCGATGCCGAGCGCCGGTGCCAGCTCTCTGCCGTCGGCCAGGGTCATCTTCTGCCGGGCGTTGTGGGTGTCGAAGCAGTACCAGGGCCGGCCGCGCAGACACGCCCGGCACTTCCCGCACACCGCCCGCCAGTTGAGGATCACGAAGTCTCCGGCGGCCACCTCGGTGACGCCGTCGCCCACCGATTCGACGACGCCCGCCGCCTCATGGCCGAGGAGGAAGGGGAAGTCGTCGTTGATCCCGCCCTGCTTGTAGTGCAGGTCGGTGTGGCAGACCCCGCACGCCTGGATCCTGACGACCGCCTCGCCGGGGCCGGGGTCGGGGATGGTGATGGTCTCGACCCGCACGGGCTCGTTCCGCCCCGGGGCGACGACCCCCTGTACCTGCTGCGCCATGGTGACAGTCCTGTCCGCTGAAGTGAATGGACGCGTTCTCGGTACCAGTTTCGGTACGGGGTCCCTCGGGAGGGCGACGGAACAGATCATTTCGGCCAGCGCGTCGGCGCCGCGGTCCGTCGGACGGGCGGCACGGCCGGGCCCGTGAGCCTCACCGGCTGCGCCAGCGGGCGTCTCTTCCCTCGTCGTTCAGGACCTCGGCGATCCCGGGGTGGCGTACGGCGTCGAGTTCGTCGTCCACGAGCAGGGCGGCGACGAGGTCCGGGCTGCCGAAGACCTCGGTGGCGCTCAGGTCCCAGTCGGTGAGGACGTACCAGGAGCGGTCCAGGGGCCACCACTGCGCCGGGAAGTGCGCTGCCGCGCTCCCCTCCTCCGAGCAAGCCGTGTCGTGGAACGCCGGCGCCTCGCCGAGGCGGCCGCGCCACACGGTGACCGGGCGGCCGGCTTCGTGGATCGCCGCCTGCGCCCAGTAGCACTCTGCGGCCAGGCCGTCGGGACTGTGGCGCGCCAGGAGCCCGACCAGGCGGACCAGGCACTCCCGGTCGATCTCGCCCCCGGAAGGCCCGTCGGCGTCGTCGGCCAGGCCGATCCCGTCGAAGACCCTCCAGGACGGGGTGTACTCCCAGTCCTCCAGGCGCCTTCCGGCGCGGGCGAGCACGGCGTTCCACCGGAGTCGTACCACTCCCTCGTGGATCGTGTGGAGCACCCAGCAGCGGTCGGCGAAGCCCTCCTGGGGCTCGTACCCCAGGAGAGCCTCGTCCTGTTCCAGCCGGACACGCATCCCGTCCAGCGGATCGTCGTCCGGTACGAGCCTCACCCTGTCCCCCACCCCGTCGAGCGCGTCCGCGCTTGCCTCCGGTCAGCCGCTCGAGGTTAGACCATCGCGGCGGGGGGCTTGGTTCAGCCCTGGGCGGGCCGTCCGCCGGCCTGCTCGGCCGGGCTGTTGGAGGCCTTCGACCTGGACCGCCTGCACCGTGTCCACGACCTGGTCCAGCACCTTCTGCTCTTATCGAAAACTCTTTCGGGTCGTTGTCAGACCCCTCCTCTACTGTGCGGCCATGTCGAACTTCGTACTGGTCGCAGGGGCGTGGCTCGGGTCGTGGGCGTGGGACGAGGTGGTGCCCGCACTGCGGGAGGCGGGCCACGGCGCTCGCCCGTTGACGCTGTCAGGCCTCGCCGACAAGCAGTCCGTGCCCGCGGGGCGGCAGAGTCACGTGCGGGACATCGTCGAGGAGGTGGAGCGCCTCGATCTGCGCGATGTCGTGCTGGTCGGGCACAGTTACTCGGGCATCCCGGTCGGTCAGGCCGCCGGCCGGATCGGGGATCGGCTGGCGCATGTGGTCTTCGTCGACTCCAGCGTTCCCGCCGCCGGCGAGTCGTTCGTCTCCACCTGGTGGGAGGGCCCGGCGAAGCTGGAGGCCGCCATCGCCGAGAACGGCGGCTTCTGGGCGCCGCCGGCCGCGGCGGACTTCGCCGGTCAGGGCCTCACGGATGAGCAGATCGCCCGGCTCGTGGCCGGAGCGACGCCACATCCGGGTGCCTCTCTGGCCGACCCGGCGGTACTGGCCCGGCCGCTCGGCGAGCTTCCGGCGACGTACGTCAAGTGCCTGCTCGACGGCGCCGAGCCGACCGACGACGTGGCCGCGCTGTTGACCGGCGAGCGGTGGCGGCTGGTCGAGATGGACACCGGCCACTGGCCGATGTTCTCCCAGCCGGGCGAACTGGCGCGGGTCCTCCTCGAAGCGGCCGGGCGGTAACCGACCCCCCCTAAGCACCGCACTGTCCCTGGCGGGACGAGTCCGCGCGGTTCGCGCGGACTCGTCTCTCGACCTTTCTCAGCCGGCGGCGTCGACCAGCAGCTTCGCGGCCACCATCGCCCCGTCGGTGCCGACCGCGCCGGCCACGGCCTTCGCCCGGGCGCCGGTTTCCGGATCCAGCGCCGTCTTGAGCGCGGCCGACAGGGACTCGACGGTCGGCGCCGGACCGTCGTGGGCTACGCCGATGCCCAGCTCGGCCACCCGGCCGGCCCAGTACGGCTGGTCCGCCAACTGGGGCACCACCACCTGAGGAGCGCCGGCCCGAGCGGCCGTCGTCGTCGTACCCGCGCCGCCGTGGTGCACGACGGCAGCCACCCGTCCGAACAACTCCTGGTGGTTGACCTCGCCAACGGCGAAGCAGTCGTCCCGGTCGTCGATGAGGCCCAGATCCGCCCAGCCGCGCCCGACGAGCACCCGGCGGCCGAATCCGCGAACCGCCTCGATGGCCACCCGGGCCGCGTCCTCCCCCGCGCGTACGGCCATGCTGCCGAAGCCCACGTACACGGGTGGCGCGCCGGCGTCCAGGAAGGCGACGAGCTCCGCCGGGAGCGGCCGCTCATCGGGCAGCACCCACGCGCCGGTCTGTACGACGTCGAGGTCCGGCGTCTCCAGCCACGGGTCCAGTACCGGGTCCGTCGCCAGCCACGGCCGGTCACCGAAGGCGTAGTCGCGGACGTTGTCCACCGGCGGCAGGCCGATCGACGCCCGGTTGGTGTTGAGCGCCTCACCGAACAGCGCGTTGATGCTCTGGGCATCCAGGTCCCACAGCGCCCGGTTGTCGGTCACCTCCGGCGGGAACGGCCGCCCCGGGTACGCCAGCGGCGGGCGCTGCGGCGAGGGCAGGGTCAGCTGCTGGAAGATCGCCGACACGTAGCGGATGCCCAGTTTCTCGGCCACCGACCGCGCCCCCGCGATGGCCGGCATGGCGCCCGTCGCCACCAGCACGTCGCACCCCTCGGCCGCCGCGGGTATCACCTCGAACTGACCGGCGATCAAATCGGCCGCGCGCTGCGGCAGATTGGTCTTCGACGGCGGTGGCGCCGCAGTCGTCAGCGCGCGCGCCGACTGCCCGACCCCCACCATGGGCACACCGACCCCGGCCAGCCGCTCCGCGAAGTCCTCGTCCGGCGGCGCGCACACCCGCACCTCCGCGCCGAGTTCCCGCAGCCGCACCGCGAGCCCGACCAGCGGTTCGACGTCCCCACGCGACCCATACGTCGACAACAACACACGCACTTCGTCGATCTCCCATGTCCGTTGATGCGCGGCCGGGCCGGCCATTTCCGAGGTACGGCCCGGTTCCCTGCGCCGGCCGCCTGATCCGGCGGACGGAATGCGAGAAGACCTCATCCGCGCTCTGGCCGACACGGTACGAGACTTCGGTGTGTGCCGACTCCGCCGCAGGCGGCCGGCTCGCCCGTTGAGCGATGCCCGCGTTTCCCGCGCTGGAGCTCCAGTGGACGCTGTGGCTCTCCTGCCCAGCGACGCCGCCTCCTCGCGCGTCGAAGCTCGCCAAGAACCACAGGTGTCACTGAAGGGCCGTGGTCACGGTGTGGGTGAGGGCCCGGAGAAGACCCGCGTGAGTGGTACGGGCCTGAGGGGTGTCGACATGGATGGTGTTGACGTGGAGGCCGTCGTCGGCCCGGTGGAACCAGTGCAGGATTCCGTTGCACCCGGACACCCACACGTGCATCCGGGCCTGTAGGCCGGTGTGGTACGCGGCGCCGGGCATCCGCCGGAAGTCGATGTAGGAGTAGAAGTTCACCGCGTGCGGCCAGTAATGCAGCCTGGCGTATTCGGCCGGGGCAAGCAGGCGCCACGCTTGTACGAAGTGCACCTCCCGGTGGGCCTGCATGTGCGCGTACGCGGTGTGGGCGGCGGCCAGAGTGCCGGCAAACCTCTCTGCTCCGCCCACGGCGAACTCGATGGGGAGGGTGTTGATGAACCAGCCCATGGACTGCGCGTAGACGCCCTTGCCTCGTTCGTTGACCGGCATGAGACCTCGGTACACCGCAGGCCCTCCCTCTTCCCGCACGGCGGTGGCCAGCGCGGCGAGCAGCCCCATCGACAGCCTCCCGCCGAGGTCCCTGCACGCCGCCTCGAAGGCTTCGACGCCCTGTGCGTCCAGGAGTCGCTCGGTGGTGGTGACCGGCGCGTACAACCGGCCGGGCAAGGTGCCGAGATCGAGGGGGAAGCGGGGGAACAGGCCGCCGTTGCGCCGGGTGAAGTCCCGCCAGTAGTCCAGTCGCGGGTCGTCGGAGTGCAGGTCCTGGTTTCTGCGGCGCTGGCTCCGGCTGAACTCGAGGTAGCTGCCCGCCTCCGCCACCGGGAGGGCCTCGCCTGCTGTGAGGGCCCGGTACGCTCCGGCGATGTCGTTGACGGCGATGGCCGTGGACAGTCCGTCGGTGACCAGATGGTCGCATGAGAACCACACCGTGGCCGAGTCGTCCCGGACCACCGCGCCCATGGCGATGAGCGGCCAGGAGAGGGTCTCGACCTCCCTGACCGCCTGGTGGAGGTAGGCACCGGCCTGCTCCGACGTGTCCAACTGGTCCGACTCGACATGCTTGAGGGCGACCTCGCCAGGAGCGAGGACCTTGCAGGAGAGGTCCTCGCCGAGCGGCTCGTAGAACGCGCGCAGCACCTCATGGCGGCGTACCAGATGCAGCAGGGACTCCCCGAGAGCGTCCAGGTCCACCGGACCGGTGATCTCGAACGTCGCGGCGACATAGGAGCGGACCGGCTCGTTCACGGTCCGTGCGTGCCGGGCGACTGCGAAGTGTTTCGCCTGGTTGTAGCCCGCCATCCGCGGCACGGCCGGCGGTCCGTCACCGGACACCGGCACGAGATGCCACCGGTGCGCCTTCCCGGGCCGGATCTTCGTGTCCTTCACCGAGACCTGCAGCATGCCGTCCTCTCCCGCCGTCCACCATCAACACGCCTCCTGTCAACGCCACCGCACCGTGAACGGCAACGGTGTGCTTCCCAGCGGGTCCGAGCCGGCGCCGGCGATGGCACGCCCGGGTATCGTCGGGCGCCAAGGGGGGAACCGATGACTTCAAGCACCTCGAACGCTCCGGACGCGGCAGGCACGTTCTCCATAGGAGCGGAATTCCCGGTACGCCGACTCGGGTTCGGCGCCATGCGCCTGCCGACCGGGCCGGGCTCCGAGCGGGATGGCGCCATCGCGGTGGTCCGGCGCGCCGTCGAACTGGGCGTCACTTTGATAGACACCGCCCACCTGTACGGATGGGGGGCCAACGAGGAACTCCTGGCCGAAGCGCTCCATCCGTACCCGAGTGACCTGCTGATCACCACCAAGGTCGGTGTCACTCGGTCCGGTCCGGAGGGATGGGCGTACGACGCACGGCCGGAGAGCCTGCGCGAGCAGGTGGAGCAGAGCCTGCGCCGGCTGCGGACCGAGCGCGTCGGCCTCCTGCAGCTGCACCGGATGGACCCGGAGGTTTCCGTCGCCGACCAGGTCGGCACGCTCCGCGAGCTCCAGCTCGAAGGAAAGATCGGGCACATCGGGTTGTCCGAAGTCACCACCGCGCAGCTCGCCGAGGCCCGGCAGACCGCCGAGATCGCGAGCGTGCAGAATCGCTACAGCCTTCTCGACCGGGAGCACGAGCCGGTTCTGGAGGCATGTGAGGCCGACGGCATCGCCTTCCTTCCCTGGCGTCCCATCGGGGCGGAAACCGACCCGGGTCAGGCGGCCGTGCTCGCCACCGTCGCCACCGAACTCGGGGCCACCGTCCCCCAGGTGCTGCTCGCCTGGCTGCTCGCCCGTTCCCCGGTCGTCCTGCCGATCCCCGGAACCGGCTCGCTCGCCCATCTCGAGGAGAACCTCGCCGCGGCGGACCTCCGGCTCACCGACTCGCAGCGGCAGCGCCTCGAGCGTATGGCCCTCCGCGTCGGGTAGTCCTGGACGGGGCAACCGGAACGCTACCGCCTGTCGCGTGCTGCCGGGAGGTGGACCACGACGAGGGCGAAGGCCGCCAGGACGACGTAACGCAGGGCCGAGTCCAGGCCGTTCCAGTCGGAGGACTGCCACATGGCGAACCACTCTCCGCCGATCCCGAAGAAACCGCCCCCGAACAGCAGCAGCACCATCACCAGGCCGACGGTACTCGCCCGGCGGGCACGGTCGTAGGTGTCGTAGGTCTTGCGGCGCAGCCCCACCGCCCAGAGCCAGGTGGCGAGCACCAGGGCACCCGCGGTGAGGACCTCCCAGACGATGATGGCGAGGTACGCCGCGTTCTGGAGGGCGGGCGAGGTGATCGCCCGCCACATCAACTGCGGGTCCTTGAAGGTGGTGTCCATGGCCAGGACGTGCTGGACGAACTGCTGGTTGGTCCCGAAGTCGGTGATGTTGCCGAAGGCCACCAGGACCATGGACAGCGCGACGGTCCCCGTCAGCGCGGCCGCCGCGCCGGGCAGGGTGCCCAGCCGGAGGAGCCGGTCCAGCGGGGTGCCGGCGCGGCCGGTCGGTTCGGTGCGTTCGCTCGGTTCGGTGCGCTCGGTCGGTTCGGTGCGTTCGCTCGGTTCGGTGCGCTCGGCGCGTTCGGAACTGCCTGTCACTTGAAGCCCCCTCAACACCCGGACGATTACGGGCAACCCCGTTCCGCTTCCTTTCATCATCCCTCCTGCGACAGGTCGACACAGCAGTGGGGAACGGACGATGAACCAGACGACGACACCCGGAAGCGGCACGCGAGCGGAAGCGGGCCGTGGGCCGAGCCGGCGCCGCCTGTTGGGCGCGGGCGCCGCCGCTGCCGTTTCCGGGGCGTTCCTGACCGGCGTCGCCGGCACCCGCGCGTCCGGGGCGGGAGCGGGCGGGGCGGGGAAGGCACCGAAGGCACCGCGCGCGGCGGACTGGGCGGCGCTGGCCAAGGGGCTGGATGGAACGCTGGTCCGGCCGGGCGATCGCGACTACGACACGGCCCGTACCCTGTTCAACCCTCGCTTCGACGCCGTGCGCCCGGCCGGGATCGCGTACTGCGCGCGGCCCGAGGACGTCCGCGGCTGCCTGGCGTTCGCCCGCCGCCACGGGGTGCCGGTGGCGGTGCGCAGCGGTGGGCACTCGTACGCGGGCTGGTCGTCCGGGCCGGGGCTGATCGTCGACGTACAGAGGATGGCGTCCGTCTCGCTGAGCGGCGGCACCGCGACGATCGGGGCGGGGGCGAAACTCATCGACGTCTACGACCGGTTGACCGCCCGCGGCCGGACGGTGCCGGCCGGGTCCTGCCCGACCGTGGGCGTGGCGGGTCTGGCGCTCGGTGGGGGCATCGGCGTCGTCACCCGTGCCTACGGGCTGACCAGCGACAGCGTGACGGGAGCCAGGATCGTGACGGCCGACGGCCGGATACGCGACGTCGACGCCAAGCGCGACGCCGACCTGTTCTGGGCGCTGCGCGGTGGCGGCAACGCGCAGTTCGGTGTCGTCACGGAGCTGCGCATGCGGACGCACGCGGCTCCGGAGTGCACGACGTTCTTCCTGAGCTGGCCCTGGTCGCGTGCCGCCGCCGTGGTGCGCCAGTGGCAGCGCTGGGCTCCGACCGCGCCGGACGAGATCTGGGCGAACCTGCACCTGGCGGCTCCGGTGGGCGGGCGGCCGGGGTCGGTCCGGGTCGGCGGGCTCGCCCTCTCGGGCCGGGCGGACCTGGAGAACCGGCTGGACCGGCTGGCCGACGCCATCGGCGCGGCGCCGAAGTCCGCGTCGATCCGTACCCGTCCGTTCATGGACGCGATGAAGGTGATGGGCGGGGTGTCCGGCTGGACCATCGCGCAGGCCCACCAGAAGGGATCCCTGCCGGGCCGTAACCCGCAGGGCCGGGTGGCGCGCGAGTCGTACACCGCGCGCTCCGACTTCTACACGCGCCCCATCCCGGCCGCGGGCATCAAGGCGCTGATCGCCCGGGTGGAGCAGCTGGCGCGTCTCAGCGGCGGCGGGGCGGGCAGCATCGCGCTGGACGCGATGGGCGGCGCGGCCAACCGGGTACGGGCCGCCGACACCGCGTTCGTCCACCGTGACGCGCTCTTCCTCGCCCAGTACATCGTCTCCTGGCCCGACCGGGCCCCCGCCGCCACGGTGGCACGGCACCGGGCCTGGCTGGATGCCACGTACGACGTGATGCGGCCGTGGGCGAGCGGCCAGGCGTACCAGAACTACACCGATCCGGCCCTGCGGGACTGGCGTCGCGCCTACTACGGCGTGAACATCGACCGGCTGGTGAAAGTGAAGGCGGCATACGATCCCGGCCGGCTCTTCCGCCACGCGCAGACCTTCTGAGGCCCGGGCGCCGTCACCGGTTCGTCCCTTCCGGAGGGCGGATGTCAGTGGTGGGTGTCACGCTTCTGCCGTACGCGATCGCCGTGACACCCGCGAAGCGAGGCATGTGCCGTGATCACCACTGACTTCGTCCCCGGTTCCCCCTGCTGGCTCGACCTCGGCGCACCGGACATCCCGGCGGCGGTCGATTTCTACGGCGCGGTGTTCGGCTGGCAGTTCCAGCCGTTCAGCCCGGAGGAGGGGGACTACGGCTCGTTCAAGCTGGACGGCAAGACGGTCGCCGGGCTCGGGAAGCTCACCGAGGAGGGCGCCCGTTCGGCCTGGATGATCTACTTCAGTACACCGGACGCCGATGCCACCACCGAAGCCGTGCAGCGGTCGGGCGGCACGGTCCGGGTCGCCCCGATGGACGCCGACGGCGAGGGCCGGATGGCTCAGTACACCGACCCGCAGGGGGGCCAGTTCGCCGTGTGGCAGCCGGGGTCGTACAAGGGGGTGGAGGCGGTGGACGGTCCGGGAAGTCTGGGCTGGACCGAGCTGTACACGACGGACGCGGCCGCCGCCAAGGAGTTCTACGGGAACCTGTTCGGCTGGCAGACGCAGGACGTGGACCTTCCGGGCGGGGGCGGGACGTATGCGCTGATCACCCCGTCCGGCCAGCCTCCGGAGCGTATGCACGGCGGTCTGATGCAGCTCCCGGCCGGCGCGCTCACGCTGACCGGCGGCCGCGCCTACTGGCATCCGGTCTTCGGTTCCACCGACTGCGACGCGACGGTCGCCAAGGTGAGGGAGAAGGGCGGCACCGTCCAGATGGGCCCCGAGGACGCGGAGGGCGTCGGCCGGCTCGCCGTCTGCGTCGACCCGTCCGGCGCGGACTTCGTGGTCCTCGCACCTGTCGAGGGGTGAACCGACGCCCGGACCGAGCGGTCAGGGGCGCGGGCCGCCGCGGGCCCGGCCGGTCCACCGTCCGCCCTTGCCCCGCTGACCGCCGAGCCACCCGCGCAGCAGCCGGCTCACCGCCGGCATCGCCGCATACGTCATCAGGACGTTGTACACGCCGGCGATGACGGCGCTGGAGAGGATCACCGGCAGCGTGGTCAGGTGCGGCACCAGCAGGTAGCTGCCGAGGAGCGTGATCGGATAGATCGCCAGGGTGGCGCTGATCGCCATCTTCCACCGTGGAGGCGCGGGGCGTGTCGATCCGGGCTTGGCGAACCAGGTCTCCATGCCGGTCAGCGTGCGCCGGGCGATCTCCGTGTGATGGTGCCCTTCGCAGTTCGCGAACCATGCCGCCCGTTCCGGGGACTCCTGCCATGCCCTGCACGCCTCCGCGTCGCGGAAGCGGTGCACGAGGAACCAGGGTGCCCCGTCCCCGGAGGACCGGAACAGCCCGTAGCCGAGATGGCCCGGAAAGCGGGACGCGCTGTCCAGAATGCCTCTCGCCCACTCCTCGAAAACGGCCTCGTGGCCCGGCTCGACCTGGCGGGCTATCAGCAGCGTCACCTCACCGGCGTCGGCGGGGACAGTGGCATGCTCAAGGCTCGGCGCAGTCACTCGTTCTCCTCGTCATCGCGCCGCGCCCAGGCCCACCATACGGGCCTCCGCAACCGAGCCCGGATCCCGGGCCGTGGGTCAGGGGCATCCTCCGGTTGCGCTGCTGACCGCTGGCGTCGCCGGATCACAGGGCCGCAGCCTCATCCTCAGCACCCCGCATCTCATCCGACACCGCGGTCGAATGTCCTGGCTGCCAGGCGGTGGGCGTGCCGCACGAGCGCACTCAGCACCAGGAACCCCGGCAGAGCGACGCCCGCCCTCAGCGTCTCCCCCGGGAACCGCTCGTCCAGGAAGAACAGCCAAGCGCACACAGCGAAGGGCATCAGCACCGATAGCGCCGTCCATACGAGGTTCAGAAACCCCCAGCCGAACTGGGCGAGGTCCGCATGCACCCTGGTCCCGCTCCCAGGAACAAGCCCCCGGAATCCGGCCGCCGCCATCAACGCAAGGACAGCGCTCACCCCGGCGATCAGGGTGAAGACGACACTGAACAGCCCGCCCCAGAAGACGCACACCAAGCTCAAGGCCACGAAGCCGACACCAAGACCGGCATAGGCCAGCGCCACCACGCGCCACTGTTCCGTACCCGCGTCCGTCAACTCGGTTACCTTTCGGTGGTAGGGCCGGCTGTGGACCCAGTCTCGGACCAATTCACCTCTTGCCGCTAGGAGTTGAACGCCACCAGGTCCACGCCGGGACCACCGCCGCGGCGTACGCGGGCTACGGGGCCGGGGAAGACGAGCCTGCCGGCCGGGTGGCTCATCACCGACTTCGTCCGGCCCGACCGGGGCTCCCCGGCCCACCGCCTGCCGACCGGAGCCGGCGAGGGGTGGCGAGGGTCGACCGCCTGGCCGCAGACGGCGCTGCGTCCGCTGAAGCCCTGGGCGCCGCGCGAGCGCCTGGGCGGCGCAGCCTCCTCAGGGGAGCCTGAGCACACTGATCACGTTCCTTGACCGGTGCGGCGGAGCCAGCGTAGGGCGAGGTGCATCCGATGGCGGCGGGCCGACGCCGGCCTGAGGGGCGGAGCGTCGACGGGGTTCGGCGGTACGGTGCGCAAGCCGGCGACGCCCAGGTCCTCCGCGAGGAGAAGCAGCACCTCCGGTTCCAGCCGGTGCAGCACGTCCACGGCCGTCCACAAGTCGATGGCGAAAGCCCGCGCCGTAAGGCGCTGGGCCGCTGCGGGCTCGGCCGCGTTGGCCAGGTGGGCCAGGGTTCGGGCTCGGATCGCCGGAAGAGCGATCCGGTCCGCGATCCCTTCCGCTCGCTCGGGGTGTCCGGTCTCGGCCGCTGCCCGGGCGAGGTCGGCGAACAGCTCCCAGTTCCCGTGCGAGCCCGCCGCCTCGAGCGCGTCCTCGATCTCAGTGGCGAGTGTGGCGGCCCGTTCGTGGTCCCCGGTCCAGGCGATCGCCTCGGTAACCACCGCCAGGGTGCGTGCCCGCTCCGACGTTGCATCGACGGTGCGGGCCAGCGCCCCGGCCCCGCCGACGACCAGGATGACGTGCTCCTGGTCTCCGGTCCTGGTGATCGTCTCGACGAGAGATGCCAGGGTACGTCCCCGATCGTGAGGTCCGCCGATGCTGCGGGCCACCGCCTCGGCCTCGTCGACGAGCGCGGTGGCTCGGCTCACCTGGCCGCTGCGGGCGGCTGCCCGCGCCACCGCCGCCAGTGCCCGGGCCCGTAGTGCGAAGTCCTCGATCACGCGGGCGACGCGCTCGGACTGCTCGACGCCACCGGTGTCGGCGACAGCCTCGGCCAGAGTGAGCACGTTCGACTCGTCCAGGTCCTCGCCCGCTTCGGGGATGCCGGCCAGGAGCCAGTCCATCAGTTTGATCGCATCATCGCGGTTGCCAGATGCCTCTCTCATGCCGGCCATCGCGGCCAAGGCCAGCATCCACGGGCGCATTGTCTCGATCGTGAGAATGATCTCCACGGCCCGCTCCACGGCCCCCGCTTCGAGGACGGCCTCGGCGACGACGGCCAGTACAGCGTCGCGCTGGCCGCTCACGTTGTCGATGGCGCGGGCGATGGCCTCGGCACGATCGAAGTGCCCCGCGTTCGCCGCGACCCGGGCCACAGCTTTCCGCGCGGCCACTGCACGGGCGGGGTCGTGCACCGTCCCGGCGATGGCCAGGGCCCAGTCGAGGTCTCCCGATCGGGCCGCAACTCCGGCCAAGGCAGCGAGTTCCGCCTGTTGATGCACGGGGGACCGGACCGCCCGGGCCACTTCCTGGGCCTCCGACACCAGATCGAGCCCGCGTCGGTGGTCTCCGGACCGCACGACCGCTTCGGCCACTGCGGCCAGCGCCCGCGCCTTGGACTCCGGATCGGGGTTGGCCCGGGCCAGTGTCTCGGCACGGTGGTGGTCGCCGGCCCGGGCTGCGGCACCGGTGAGGACGGCGAGATCGCCCCCCAGCTGGAAGACCGGGCGGTCGTCGGAGCCGTCGATGAGTCCGATGACAGCTTCGGCCGTGAGCTCCGCCGCACGATCCGGGGCCCCAGCGGCGGCCATCGCCTCGATCACCACTGCCATCGGATGCTGTAGCCAGACTCCGCTGACCGCGCGGGCTGCGGCCTCTGCCTCGGCAGCCGCCCGGTATGCCGAGGTCAGGTCGCCGCTGCGGGCCACCGCCCGCGCCACAGTGGCAAGGGCCTTCGCCCGCCGATCAGGGTCATCCATGGCGCGGGCCACCGCCAGGGCGTCGCCGTGCTCGCCGGCCGCGGCCAGCGCCGCGGCCAAATCGGCGTCGAGCCACCATCTCCCGGCAGCGATCTTCGGATCGTCGGCGAGCGCCCTGATCTCGCAAACCAGCTCGGCGGCGCGCCGCTGGTCACCTGCCGCAGCTGCGTCCCTTGCCAGCGTGGCCCAGCAGGAGGCCCGGGTAAGGTAGTTGTCGATCCGGCGGGCCGCCTGCTCGGCGGCGTCGGCCAGCTCGGCCGCCCGATGCCGGTCGCCGTCCCTGGCGGCTGCTGCGGCAACCGCCGAAAGCGCCTTGGCCCGCTCGTCCGGTTCGGTGATGCTCCGTGCGATGGACTCGGCGAGCGCCCGGTTGCCGGTTTCGGCCACCTCCCTCGCCACCCCGGCGAGCGCCCTCGCCGAGCTCCCCCGCCCCATGGACTCGGCCAGCGCCCGGGCCCGGTCGACGCGGCCGAGCAGCGCCCAGACGACGGGCACCGCCACAGGCAGCGAGGCGTTACGCTCCGACAGACTCCCCCGGCACAGGACGATCCTGGTCAGCTTGGGCAGGTCCGGGCTCGCGGCGGCGAGGATCGCGTCCTGGGTCACGGTGAGTTCGGCGAGGGCGGTGGCGTCGCCGCCGGTGGTGTCGAGCAGCCAGGCGTGGCGGCCCGGGTCGAGCGCCAGGTCGAGCATCCTGCAGGTGTCGCCGTCCGCGCGCAGACTGCGGAAGTAGCCGAGCAGCAGGTAGTCGGGGGTGTGCGCGTCCCAGCCGCGTTCCCGGTGCCCGTCCACCCAGTTGTGCAGGCGTTGACGGTAGGCGGTGAGCCGATCTCCGGCGAGGCGGGTCACCGCCGCCTGCTGGAGCTCCTCGTGGGCCAGCAGGTAGACGTGCTCAGGCCGCTCCGGTCCGTGCCGGACCAATGCCGGGCGCTGCTCGAAAGTTCGGCCGGACACCGTGTCCAGGGTCTCAGCGATCTTCCACGGGTCGCGGGTACCGGTGAGTTCCATCAGGTCCTGGACGGACAGGCCGCCGCCCGCCGCCGTCAGCAGGCCCAACAGGTCCTGCTCGGTGGGTGTGCCGGTCAGTAACCGTTTGAGTTCCTGCTCGGCAGCGTGCCGGATGACCTCGGCAAACCCGGACGGCTCCAGGAGCCGTACGACCCCGGGCTCGCGCAGCGGGTGATGGTCGGGCACGTCGCTGGGCAGCGGCGGTGCGAGGCGTCCGGCCACGATGATGCGCATCCCGGCGGGAGGGTGGGCCGGGAGCAGTGCGGCGATGCTGTACGCGTCGGGGCCGGTGGTCACCCCCAGGTCCTCGTCGAGCCCGTCCACGACCAGGACGAGCCGCGACCCCTTCTCCTGGCAGACAGTGGCCGCGTCGTCGAGCAGCGCGAGGAGGTGCGCGGCACGGGTGGCCCCGGTCAGGTGCGCGGGCACGGGCCTGCCCAGTAGCGCCGCGAGCTGCTCCATGACGACGTCGATGAACGCCTCGCGGTCGCTCTGCCCGGCGAATCGCGCGGTGACGAAGAACGAGACGACGTGCACGTCTTCCGGCGGGTGAAGCACGAACCAGGACAGCAGGGCCGACTTGCCCGCCCACGCCTTCGCCCGCCACCACCGGTAGGCGCTCCCGCCGGGGCGGGTGCAGAACTCGGCCAATTCGGCCAGCTCCGCCTCCCGGCCGTGGAGCCTTTCCGGTGCGATCGACCGCACCTGGTAGAGGTAGGCCGACCGGGCCGGGACTGGTTCGCCGGCCCGCACATTGATCTGCAGGTTCCCCTCCCCGACCTGGAACCCGGACGCCCCTCGGGCGTCGACCCACGGGGGTTGGCCGTCGTGGCTGTCCACCGGCTACGGCCCTCAGTTGAAGGTGTTGTTCTGGGTGGAGTGGTCGCCGATCTGCACGCCCTTGGCCCCGCGCGTGTCGACGTGGTACTTGCCTTCCGGGCGGACCAGCGCCCAGAGGTTCTGAGCCGCCGCCAGGAGTTCCCGGTCCCGGTCGGCACCGGAGGCGATCAGCTCCTCACGCAGCCGCGCCTCCCAGACTTCCGGCTCCACCTGCTCGGCGTCCAGCACCTCCTCGCCACGTGCGGACATCCGACGGCGCACCGCCTCACGGAGCGCGCCGTACGCGTCCCGCACGGCGGTGCTCGCCGTGTCCACAAGCCCCGCCGACGCACCGGCGGCAAGCGCCGCCACCACGAGATCCACCTCGGTCATCAGACCCCCCTGACGCAGTCAGCGCCCAGTTTCCACCACGCCGCCTTCTTCGCGCGGGACTTCGACGATTTTTCCCGTGCCGGGACAAGGGCGGATTCCGGGGCCACGCCCCCTCCCTCGTGGACTCTCACAGCGCGCAAGAGCGGCCCCGCTGTCGCTTCCACCGGCGCCGGCGTCCTGGGCCGGACACTGGGCCCGTCGCGTGCGCGTGACGCTGTGTCCCCCAGGGCAGCCCTCGTTCGGCCGCGGCCGGGACTCGCCCGCCGTACCGGTGCCCAGGGGGCGCGCAGGCCTTGACGCTCACCTTTCAGGACCTCCTCGACCGGGAGCTCGTCGAGCGGGACATCGCGCTCGCGTGCGTGTCCAACGAGGTCGGCGGCCCCTACGCCGGCCATGCCGCTGGATCGGCGTACGCCTGGCCGACGTGCCGGCCGAAGCCGGGGTGAAGCCGCTGTCCCTGGCCGGCTCCTGGGGCGACAGGCTCCACGCACGAGGGCACACTGTCTGGGCCCGACTGGCTTGCGCCGCTCACACCGGCAAGTGACACATCATCAGTAAAGTCGGCATCGAGTCGGCACCAGCCCCGCCGGAGGGCACCGCAGGGCGCCATGGGGCGCCGAGAGGGGCCGTCCTGACAACCCGTCTGGGAGACACCGTTGAGAATGCTGATCAATGTGCCCGAGACCGTCGTCGCCGACGCGCTGCGCGGGATCGCGACCGCGCATCCCGAGCTGACCGTGGACGTGGAGAACCGGATCGTCGTACGGCGTGACGCCCCGGTCGAGGGGAAGGTGGCGCTGGTGTCGGGGGGCGGGTCGGGGCATGAGCCGTTGCATGCCGGGTTCGTCGGGGCGGGGATGCTGGCGGCGGCCGCGGCCGGCGAGGTGTTCACGAGTCCCGTGCCCGAGCAGATGGTGCGGGCCGCGGCGGCCGTGGACAGCGGGCGCGGCGTGCTGTTCGTCGTCAAGAACTACACCGGTGACGTGCTGAACTTCGAGATGGCGTCCGAGCTCGCCGAGGACGAGGGCGTGCAGGTCGCCAAGGTGCTGGTCGACGACGACGTGGCGGTGGCCGACAGTACGTACACGGCCGGGCGGCGCGGGACCGGGGCCACCCTGTTCGTGGAGAAGATCGCGGGCGCGGCCGCCGAGGAGGGGGCGCCGCTGGAGCGTGTGGAGGCGATCGCGCGCCGGGTGAACGCCGCGTCGCGCAGCTTCGGGGTGGCGCTCAGCGCGTGCAGTACGCCGGCGAAGGGCGGGCCCACGTTCGATCTGCCGCCGGGCGAGCTGGAGCTGGGCGTCGGCATCCACGGCGAGCCGGGGCGCGAGCGGCGGGCCATGATGACCTCGCGGGAGATCGCCGACTTCGCCGTCGACGCCGTCCTGGAGGACCTGCGGCCCGGCGGGCCGGTGCTGCTGCTGGTCAACGGCATGGGGGCGACGCCGTTGCTGGAGTTGTACGGGTTCAACGCCGAGGTGCACCGGGTGCTGCGCGAGCGCGGCGTGCCGGTGGCTCGTACGCTCGTCGGGAACTACGTGACGTCGCTGGACATGGCGGGCTGCTCGGTCACGCTGTGCGAGGCCGACGAGGAGATGCTGCGGCTGTGGGACGCGCCGGTGCGGACGGCCGCTCTGCGATGGGGGATGTGAGGACCGTGATGCCCGTGACGCTCGACACGGAGTTCTTCCGGCGCTGGATGGCGGCCGCCGCGGCGGCCGTGGAGCGCGAGGCGGACCGGCTCACCGAGCTGGACTCGGCCATCGGCGACGCCGACCACGGGGCCAACCTGCGGCGCGGGTTCGCGGCGGTGGCCGAGGTGCTGGACAAGGAGCCGCCCGCGACTCCCGGCGCGGTGCTCGTGCTCGCCGGGCGGCAGCTGATCTCGACCGTGGGTGGGGCGTCGGGGCCGCTGTACGGGACGCTGCTACGGCGCGCCGGCAAGGAGCTGGGCGACGCCGCCGAGGTGACTCCCGCCGCGCTGGCCGAGGCGCTGCGCGCGGGCGCGGCCGCGGTGGCGCAGCTCGGCGGGGCGAAGGCCGGGGACAAGACGATGCTCGACGCACTGGAGCCGGCCGTCGAGGCGCTCGGCACCGCCCCGCCGGGAGAGGCGTTCGCCGCGGCGGCGCGGGCGGCCGAGGAGGGCGCCCTCGGGACCGTACCGATGCAGGCCCGCAAGGGCAGGGCCAGCTATCTCGGAGAGCGCAGCATCGGGCACCAGGACCCGGGCGCGGCGTCCTCGGCGCTGCTGATCGCGGCGCTGCGGGAAGCGGAGGCCGCCCGGTGAGCGGGGGCGCGGGCGCGGGCGGGCGCGTGGGCATCGTCCTCGTGTCGCACAGCGCGGCGGTCGCGTCGTCCGTGGCCGAGCTGGCCAGGGGCCTGGCGGGCGGCGGCGGGACCGCGCCCGTGGCCGCCGCGGGCGGCACCGCGGACGGCGGGCTCGGCACCAGCGCCGAGCTGATCGCCGGGGCGGCGGCGTCGGTCGACGCCGGGGCGGGCGTGGCCGTCCTGGTCGACCTCGGCAGCGCCGTACTGACGGTGAAGGCGCTGCTGGCGGAGGGCGACGAGCTTCCCGAGGGCACACGGCTGGTCGACGCGCCGTTCGTGGAGGGCGCGGTGGCGGCCGTGGTCACCGCCTCGGCGGGCGGCGACCTGGAGGCCGTGGTGGCGGCCGCGTCGGAGGCGTACGGCTATCGCAAGGAGTGACCGCGTGCGGGACGGGTTGTGATGTACCTGGTCAACGCACTAGTGTCGCAGGGCCTTGGTGTACGGGAAACCGGTGCGGTACCGGTGCGGCCCTCGCCACTGTGATCGGGAAGTCCGGCTCCACTTCCGGGGAAACCACCCCGGGAAGCCACTGGAACCCCACGGGAGACCGTGGTGTCCGGGAAGGCGGAGCCGCGGCGTTGCATGACCCGTCAGCCAGGAGACCGGCCAGGGCGCGTTGTCCATCCACGAGGTGCTGGAGAGGGTCTCCCACATCATGCATATCGCCGAGGGGTACCTGCCCCCTGTGCACGCGGTCGCCTGGACCGTCGCCGCCGCCCCTTTCGTCGCCCATGGCGTCCGGGCCCTGACCCGCGAGGTCAAGGCCCATCCCGAATCGACTCTCCTGCTCGGCGCGTCCGGTGCCTTCACCTTCGTCCTGTCCGCTCTGAAGCTGCCCTCCGTGACGGGCAGTTGCTCCCATCCGACCGGGACGGGGCTGGGCGCGATCCTGTTCCGGCCGCCGATCATGGCGGTGCTCGGTACCATCACGCTCCTCTTCCAGGCGCTGCTGCTGGCGCACGGCGGGCTCACCACGCTGGGCGCCAACGCCTTCTCGATGGCGGTCGTCGGGCCGTGGGCCGGTTTCGGGACGTACTGGCTGCTGCGCCGCTTCGACGTGCCGCTGATGGTGAGCGTGTTCTTCGGGGCGTTCGTCGCCGACCTGTCCACGTACTGCGTCACCAGCGTGCAGCTGGCGCTGGCGTTCCCCGACCCGGCGAGCGGCTTCGCCGGGGCGCTGGCGAAGTTCGGCGGGATCTTCGCCGTCACGCAGCTTCCGCTGGCCGTGAGCGAGGGCCTGCTCACCGTGCTGGTGATGCGGCTGCTGACGCAGTCCAGCAAGGGCGATCTGGCCCGCCTCGGTGTGCTGCCGGCGCACCCCGTGAAGAAGGAGGCCGTGGCGCGATGAGCCGTAACGCCAGGATCAACACGCTGCTGCTCCTCGTCGTCGTGGCCCTCGCCGTGCTTCCGCTCGCGCTGGGCATGGGCGACCACAAGGAGGAGCCGTTCACGGGCGCGGACGCGCAGGCCGAGACCGCCATCACCGAGCTGGATCCGGACTACGAGCCGTGGTTCAGCCCGCTGTACGAGCCGCCGTCCGGTGAGATCGAGTCGGCGCTCTTCGCGCTCCAGGCCGCGATCGGCGCGGGCGTGCTGGCGTACTACTTCGGGCTGCGGCGCGGCCGCAGGCAGGGTGAGGCGCGGGCACTGGACCGTACCGGGGCCGTTCCCGCTACTGCCGGCACCAGCCGTACCGCCGACACCGCCCGCACGGCCGAAGTCGCCGAGACGACGGCCGAGTAGCCGCCGGTGCTGCCGATCGACGCGGCGGCGCACAGCAGTCGCTGGCGCCGCCGTCACCCGTGCGAGAAGGCCGTGCTCGGCTTCGGTCTGACGGTCCTCGCGATCTGTCTGCCGCCGTGGCCGGGGGCCGTGCTGGTGGCCGCCGCCACCCTCGCCGTGCTGCTGGGCCCGGCCGGTGTCGGGCGCCGGCAGCTGTGGCGGGCGTTCCGCGTGCCGCTGGGCTTCTGCGTCACGGGCGCGGTGCCGCTGCTGTTCCAGGTCGGCGGTCCGGAAGGGTGGGTGGCGCTCGCGCCGGACGGTCCGGTGCACGCCGGGCAGCTGCTGCTGCGGACGTCGGCGGCGTCGCTCGGGGTGCTGCTGTTCGCGTTCACGACGCCGGTCTCGGACGTGCTGCCCCGGCTGGTGCGGGCAGGAGTGCCGGCGCCGGTGGTGGATGTGGCGCTGGTGATGTACCGGATCAGTTTCCTGCTGCTGGACGCCGTGCGGCGGATCCGGGAAGCGCAGGCGGCGCGACTCGGGCTGACCAGCCGGGCGGCCGCCTGGCGGTCCTTGGCGGGGCTCGGCGCGACGGCGTTCGTCCGCGCCTTCGACCGGGCGGCGCGGCTCCAGACCGGGCTGGCCGGGCGCGGTTACGACGGCACGCTGCGCGTGCTGGTGCCGGAGGCGGCGGTCTCCCGGCGGTTCCTGGCCGCGACGGGCGCCCTGCTGGCGGGGCTCGTCGCCGCCACCCTCGTACTCGAAAGGTTCCTGCCATGAATCGTGACGCCGTCGTGGAACTGGTCGGTGCGGGATTCGCCTACGACGACGGGCCCGCCGTGCTGTCGGGCATCGACTTCGCCGTGCCGGAGCGGCGCGCGATCGCGCTGCTCGGCCGCAACGGCAGCGGCAAGACCACGATGCTGCGGCTGCTGAGCGGCGGCCTGCGGTGTGCGAGCGGGCGGCTGCTGCTGGCGGGCGAGGACGTGTCGTACGACAGGGCGGGGCTGACCCGGCTGCGGACGACCGTGCAGCTGGTGGTGCAGGACCCGGACGACCAGCTGTTCGCGGCGTCGGTGGGGCAGGACGTGTCGTTCGGGCCGATGAACCTGGGCCTGGCGGAGGCGGAGGTACGCGCCCGCGTGCGCGAGGCCCTGGAGGCGCTGGACATCACGGCGCTGGAGGACCGGCCGACGCACCTGCTGTCGTACGGGCAGCGCAAGCGGGCGGCGATCGCGGGCGCGGTCGCGATGCGCCCCCGGGTACTGATCCTCGACGAGCCGACGGCGGGCCTGGACCCGCACGGCCAGGAGCGGCTGCTGGAGGTGCTGGACCGGCTGCGGGCGTCCGGGACGACGGTCGTGATGGCCACGCACGACGTGGACCTGGCCCTGCGCTGGGCGGACGACGCGGCGGTGCTCACCCCGGACGGCCTGCGCACCGGCCCGGTGGCCGAGCTCCTCGCGGACGCCGCCCTGCTGGACGCGGCCCGGCTGCGCCGCCCGTGGGGCATGGCGGTGGCCCGGGTGCTCCGGGACAGGGGCCTGCTGGGCGCGGACGCGCCGGGGCCGCGCACGCCGGAGGAGCTGGAGGAGTGGGCGGCCGCGGTACGGGGCGCGTAGGCGGTACGGGGCGCGTAGGCCCCCGGGAGGCGTAGGGGTCGGGGGCCGCGTGCTCAGGTGGGCGGGCCCGGCACGGGGGTCGCGGCGGCGGCCTCGGCGGGATCCCCCCGGGCCGCCGCTCCGGACGGCTCGAAGCCCGCGAGCATCCGCTCCAGCGCCTGCTGGTCCGGCCCGATGAACGGGTCCGCGCCCGGTGCGCCGCTGATCGTGTCGATCATCAGGGGGGTGAGTCCGGTCGCCGGCGGCAGGTGCGTGCTGAGCACCACCTCCGGGTCCATCTCCCGCACCGGCCGGGATCGTCGCGAGGTACTTGTCGACGTCCAGGTTGTGCACCCAGGGGCTGTCGGCGGTCGCCCACAGCAGCTGCCCGGCGCGCAGGTCCTCGGGGGCGACCGCCTCGGCGGTGCCGCCGTCGGCGAGGTCCGCGTCCGGCATCGGCGCGCCGAAGCAGTCGGACGTGAAGCAGGTGCGCGAGCGGTCGTCGTAGAAGCCCACCGTCACGGGGCTGTCGTAGAGCGGCGGCCGGAACGCCGCGAGCGTGCGGTCGCCGACGTCCAGGGACTGCCCGGGGTTCAGCAGGAAGACCCGGTCGAGGGGCAGCGGGCGCTCGGTGGACATGATCCCCGCACCGACGAAGGTGGTGACGACCCGTGCCCGCGGGGCGGCCTCCAGCAGGGCGAACAGTCCTCCGGTGTGGTCGCGGTCGGGGTGCGTCAGCCAGATCCACCGCACGTCGGCGGGGTCGACGGCCGAACCGAGCCGCTCCAGGAAATCGCGGTCCGGCAGGCCGAGGCCGGTGTCCACGACGACCGGCTCCTCGGCGTGCAGCACGAACGCGTTGACCGGCAGGAAGCCGATCCCGGGTACTTCGAGGCAGTCCGCGAGGACGGTGACATCGCGGCCGGCTTTCAGATTGGTCATGGCGGAGCTCCGATGCTCCTGGGGTATGGGGCGTCCTCCCTTCCATGGTGGTACCGCGGGGGCGCGTACCGCAGCTCGCGCCCGTCACGCCCCCTGCCGGAGGCCGGTGGCGTACGCGGCGGCGAACCGCGCCGCGCCCAGGGCCGCCCGCGGCCGCGCTGCTCGACGCCGTCGGCGGCCTGCCGCCGGGGGACTTCGCGCCGCCGGCGGCGGGGGCTGCGCGGGATGGCGGAGTTCCTGCCGGAGGTCGCGGGCGAGGCCGCCTCGGGCGCGTACCCGAACGGGGTCTCCACCGTCGACCTGAACCGGGTCGCGGTCGGCCGTCTCGTCCGGCTCGGCCGGACCCACGGCGTCGGCGCCGCCGTGCACGAGCCGCTGAAGGCGCTGCTGGACGGGCGGGCGGCCGAGGGGAAGGGGGCGGAAAGCTTCTCCTCCGTCTTCGAGCTCCTCAATGCGGGGGCGCGCCGTACGTAGCGCAGGTCACGCCGGGAGCCTTATGCAACTTGTTGCACAAGACGTCCGGCGTCGTCTACAACTGGTGCGACGACACCCGCCGAGGAGGCCCCATGACCCCGAGCCCGTACCCGCATCTGCTCAGCCCGCTGGACCTGGGGTTCACCACCCTGCCCAACCGCGTGCTCATGGGGTCGATGCACGTCGGCCTGGAGGAGGCGGAGAACGGCTTCGCGCGCATGGCCGCCTTCTACGCGGCCCGGGCACGCGGGGGCGTCGGGCTGATCGTGACGGGCGGGATCGCGCCGAACGACGCGGGGCGGCCGTACGAGGGCGGGGCCAAGATCACCACCGAGCAGGAGGCGGCGCAGCACCGGGTCGTGACGGACGCGGTGCACGCGGCCGGCGGGCGCATCGCGATGCAGATCCTGCACTTCGGGCGGTACGCCTACCACCGCGACCTCGTCGCGCCCAGCGCCCTCCAGGCGCCGATCAGCCCCTTCGTACCGAACGAGCTGACCGACGCCGAGGTCGAGCAGACGATCGAGGACTACGTACGCGCCGCCGAGCTGGCGAAGTCGGCGGGGTACGACGGTGTGGAGATCATGGGCTCCGAGGGCTACCTGATCAACGAGTTCATCGCCGCCGCGACCAACCACCGCACCGACCGGTGGGGAGGCTCGTACGAGAACCGGGTGCGCTTCCCGCTGGAGATCGTCCGGCGGACGCGCGAGCGGCTCGGCGAGGACTTCATCGTCATCTACCGGCTCTCGATGCTGGACCTCGTGCCCGGGGGCTCGTCCCTGGAGGAGGTCGTGGCGCTCGCCAAGGAGATCGAGGCGGCCGGCGCGACGATGATCAACACGGGCATCGGCTGGCACGAGGCCCGGATACCGACCATCGCCACCTCCGTGCCGCGCGGCGCGTACACCTGGGTGACGCAGAGGCTGATGGGCTCGGTCTCCGTGCCGCTGATCACCAGCAACCGCGTCAACACCCCGGAGGTCGCCGAGCGCATCCTGGCGGAGGGGCGCGCGGACATGGTGTCGATGGCCCGGCCCTTCCTCGCCGACCCGGACTTCGTCGCCAAGGCGGCGGAGGGCCGGCCGGAGGCCATCAACACGTGCATCGGCTGCAACCAGGCCTGCCTGGACCACACCTTCAGCGGGAAGATCACCTCCTGCCTGGTCAACCCGCGCGCCTGCCACGAGACCGAGCTGGTCCTCTCCCCCACCCGGCTGCGCAAGCGCGTCGCGGTGGTCGGCGCCGGCCCGGCCGGGCTCGCGTGCGCGGTGAGCGCCGCCGAACGCGGCCACGACGTCACGCTGTTCGACGCCGCGGACGAGATCGGCGGACAGCTCAACATCGCCAAGCGGGTGCCGGGCAAGGAGGAGTTCGACGAGACGCTCCGCTACTTCCGTACGCGGCTGGCCGAGCAGGGCGTGGACGTACGCCTGGGCACGTACGCCACCGCCGAGTCGCTCGCCGGCTACGACGACGTCGTCGTCGCGACCGGCGTGACCCCCCGCACGCCCGCCATCGACGGTGTCGACCACGCGTCCGTGGTCAGCTACCTGGACGTGCTGCGCGACGGCGCGCCGGTCGGCGAGCGGGTGGCGGTCATCGGCGCGGGCGGCATCGGCTTCGACGTGGCGGAGTTCCTGACGGACGGCGGCGAGGGCGCGAGCCGGGACCCGGAGACGTACTTCCGGCAGTGGGGCGTCGACACGTCGTACGCCGGGCGCGGCGGGCTGCGCGCCCCCGAGCGTCCGAAGCCGCCGCGCACCGTGCACCTCCTGCAGCGCAAGACGTCCAAGGTCGGCGCGGGGCTGGGCAAGACGACCGGCTGGATCCACCGCACCGAGCTCAAGCACCGGGGCGTGACCATGGTCGCGGGCGCCACGTACGAGCGGATCGACGACGAGGGCCTGCACATCACCGTGGACGGCGAGGCCCGTACCGTGCCGGTCGACACGGTCGTGCTGTGCACGGGGCAGGAGCCGCGGCGCGAGCTGTACGAGGAGCTCGTGGCGGCCGGGGTGTCCGCGCACCTGATCGGCGGCGCCGACGTGGCCGCCGAGCTGGACGCCAAGCGCGCGATCGACCAGGGGACGCGGCTGGCGGCGGAGCTGTGACCGCGCGGACCCCGCTGACCGCGCCGACCGTGCTGATCCCGCTGTCCGCGCGTCCCTAGGATGCGGTCATGTCACTCCCGCACGCGATCCTCACCGCTCTGCTCGAGAAGCCGTCCTCGGGTCTGGAGCTGACCCGCCGGTTCGACCGGTCGATCGGCTACTTCTGGTCGGCCACGCATCAGCAGATCTATCGCGAGCTGGGAAAACTGGAGCAGGCGGGGCACATCCGGGCCCTGCCCTCGCAGGCTCCGGCCCGTGGGCAGAAGAAGGAGTACGAGGTCCTGCCCGCGGGCCGCGAGGCGCTGACCGCGTGGGTGCGCAGGAGCGAGGACCCCAAGCCCATCCGGGACGCCCTGCTGCTGCGGCTGCGCGCCGCGGCGGTGGTGGGGACGGAGGGCTTCGCCGACGAGCTGCGCCGCCATCTCGTGCTGCACCAGGCGCAGTTGGAGGAGTACCTCGGCATGGAGGAGCGGCAGTTCCCGCCGGAGCGCCGCGCCGCCGAGGCGGACCGGCTGCGCCATCTGGTGCTGCGCGGGGGCATCGAGCTGGAGCGGTTCTGGACGGCGTGGCTGACGGAGGCGCTGGCCGAGTTCGACCGCGACCACTGACGGGACTCCACCAAGTTTGTTAACGGTAATCATTTCCATGTAGCGTGACCGCCACCGTACCGACGATGGAGGTCTCGCAGTCATGGCCGTACCCAAGCGGAAGATGTCCCGCTCCAACACCCGCCACCGCCGCGCCCAGTGGAAGGCGTCCACGCCCCAGCTGGTGCCCGTGACGGTCGACGGTTCCGTCTACCAGGTGCCGCAGCGCCTGGTGAAGGCGTACGAGCGCGGCCTGATCCAGCCGGAGGGCTGAGCACGATGACGACGGCCACGGCGACCGCGTCCGACGCCCGCCTCCCGGTCACGGTCCTCTCCGGCTTCCTCGGCGCGGGCAAGACGACGCTGCTCAACCACGTCCTGGGCAACCGGGAGGGCCTGCGGGTCGCCGTGATCGTCAACGACATGAGCGAGGTCAACATCGACGCCGCCCTGGTGCGCGGCGGCGAGGCGGCCCTCTCCCGCACCGAGGAGCGGCTGGTCGAGATGACCAACGGGTGCATCTGCTGCACCCTGCGCGACGACCTCCTGGAGGAGGTGGACCGGCTGGCCCGCGAGGGCCGCTTCGACTACCTCCTCATCGAGTCCAGCGGCATCTCGGAGCCGATGCCCGTCGCCGCGACCTTCGCCTTCCCCCGCGACGACGGCGCCACCCTGGGCGACCTGGCCCGGCTCGACACCATGGTCACGGTCGTCGACGCGGCGAACTTCCTGCCCGAGCTGGCGGGCGGCGACGGGCTCGCCGAGCGGGGCCTCGACCAGTACGAGGACGACGAGCGCACGGTCAGCGATCTGCTGATGGACCAGATCGAGTTCGCGGACGTCATCGTCCTCAACAAGCTGGACCTCGTCGGGGAGGCGGACGCGGCCCGGCTGGCGGCCGCGCTCACCCGGCTCAACCCGGCCGCCCGGATTTTGACCGCCGAGCGCGGCCGGGTGGAGCCCAAGGACATCCTGGGCACCGGCCTGTTCGACCTGGAGCGCGCCCAGCAGGCGCCCGGCTGGGTCATGGAGCTCAACGGCGACCACGTCCCCGAGACCGAGGAGTACGGCATCTCCTCCACCGTCTTCCGGGCGGACCGCGCCTTCCACCCCGAGCGGCTGTGGCGGTTCGTCACCGAGGGCATGGACAGCGGAGCCTACGGGCACATCCTGCGCTCCAAGGGCTTCTTCCGGCTCGCCGGCCGCGACCACGTGACCGGGCTGTGGTCCCAGGCCGGCGCCGTCGCCCGCTTCGAGCCGTCCGGCGCCCGCGAGGACGGCGACCAGGGCGGCCAGGAGCTGGTCTTCATCGGGACGGAGCTGCGCGCCGACGCGCTGCACACCGCCTTGGATGCCTGCCTGATGACGGAGCGCGAGAGCGGCCCGTGGGAGGACCCGTTCCCCGCGTGGGACGTCCACGGGGCGGACGACGCCTGCGACCTCGACGAAGGACCCGTGCACCGGCACGACCACTCACACGTGGGTGTGGGTGGGGGCGTCGGCGTTCAGGGGATTTCCGCTTAGGGGATGTCGGGGCCCGCGCAGGCGGGGAAGTCCGCCGCGCCCTGCGCGAAGGCGTGGTCGTACGCCTCCGGCGCCAGGGTCGCGCGGACGCGATCGGTGATGCGGTCGACGTCGCCGCGTTCCGCCTTGGGCAGCGGCGTGCCGACCGCGTCGCGGGCGGCGGCCGCCGCGCCGAGCAGGCGGGCGGCCCGCACGGGCTCGCCGGCCAGGGCCTCCGCTCCGGCGAGGCCCTCGAAGGCGAGGGCGAGGGCGCGCGGGTCGCCGGTGCGGCGGGCGTGGCCGAGTCCTTCCCGGTGGAGCTCCCGGGCCGCGGCGGCGTCACCGCGCTGTTCGGCGATGAACCCGAGCTCGGCGAGGATGAACGCCACGCCGTGGTCTCCTTCCCACCGGCGGCACCAGTCGAGCCAGGCGTGGAAGTGCGCCGCGGCGTCGTCGAGCCTGCCCTGGCGGCGCGCCACGATCCCCAGCCCCACCTCGGCGAACTCCTCGCCACGCTGGTAGGCGTGTGCGGCGGCCAGCCGCCTGGCGCGCTCGTGGAGCTCCTCGGCGCGGTCGAGGTCACCGGTGAGCACGGCGGTGCGGCCGAGCCGTGCCAGCATCCTGGACGCGTCGTTCCATAGGTCGAGCGCGCTCGCGAGCCGATGGCCCTCCTCGCGCAGGCCCTCCGCCGCGCCGTAGTCGCCCGCCATCTCGGCCAGGTCCCCGAGGGTGTACGCGGCCTGGAGCCGGCCCCACCCGTCGCCGAGTTCCTCGAAGGCGGCCCGCGCCTGCCGGGCGTCCGTCCGCGCCTCGTCCAGCCTGCCCTGGTGGAGGAGGACTTCGGCGCGGACCGCCAGCGCCGCGGCGGCGCCCCAGCGGTCGCCCAGCTCCTCGAACCCGGCATGCGCCCGTTCGGCGAGGTGGCAGGTCACCGCCGCATCGCCGAACCCGGTCCTGCTCAACGCGAGGAACCACCGCGCACGGGCCCGGCCCGCGGGGTCGTCGACGGTGTCGTACGACGTCACCGCCGCCTGGTCGTCGGTCTCGTACCGCGTGTCGAGCAGGAGCAGCGACATGCCCGCCCGCCATGCGCGGGCGGCGGCCTTCCGTGCGGGGGCGCCGTCGCCGGACAGCGCGAGGTCGAAGGAGCGCCGCGCCTCGGCGAACCGGCCGCGCAGGAACCAGTACCACGCCATGGAGTTGGCCAGCCGCAGGGCCGCGTCCCCGAGGCCGTGGCGTACCGCGTGGTCGAGGGCGGCGCGGACGTTGGCGGTCTCGGCTTCCAGCCGGCGCAGCCAGAGGCGCTGCTCGGGACCCCGGAGGCGGGCGTCGGCGTGTGCGGCGAACGCGGTGTAGTGGGCGACGTGGCGGTCGCGCGCGCCCCGGACCTCGTCGTCCCCGGCCTCGGCCAGCCGCTCCGCGCAGTAGGCCGCGACCGACTCCAGCAGCCGGTAGCGGCCGTCGTGCCGGGCGACCAGCGAGCGGTCGACCAGCCGGCTCAGCAGGTCGAGGACGTCGGCGCTGCGCACCCGGCCGCCGGCGCAGACCGCCTCGGCGGCCTCCAGCGTGCATCCGTCGGCGCACACCGCCAGGCGGCGCAGCACGATCCGCTCCTGCTCGCCGAGCAGGCCCCAGCTCCAGTCGAGGGCGGCGCGCAGCGTCCGCTGCCGCGTCGGGGCGGAGCGGAGGGTGGCGGTGAGCACCCGGAAGCGGTCGTCGAGCCGGGCGGCGAGCTCGGCCACCGGCATGTGGCGCACCCGGGCGGCGGCCATCTCGAGCGCGAGGGGGATGCCGTCCAGGCGGCGGCAGATGGTGGCGACGGCCCGCGCGTTGCCCGGTTCGAGCCGGAAGTCGGGGGCGGCGGCGGTGGCGCGTGAGACGAAGAGCCGTACGGCGCTGGAGCGCAGCAGCCGGTCCGTGTCGGGCTCGTCGGCGTCGTACGCGTCGCGTCCGTCGGGGTCGATGTGCGCGTCGGCGTCCGGGAGGTCCAGGGGCGCCACGGGCCACAGGCGTTCGCCGACGACCGACAGCGGCTCCTGGCTGGTGGCCAGGACCCGCAGGGCGGGCGCGGCCCGCAGGAGCTGTGCGGTCAGCTCGGCGACCGGCTCGACGACGTGCTCGCAGTTGTCCAGCACCAGCAGCGTGTCGCGGCCCCGGAGGGCGACGGCGAGCTGGTCGGCCGCGGGCCGCGCGGGCACGCGCGGGTCGTCCCGCAGGCCGAGTACCGCCGCGACGGCCTCGTGCACCTCCGCGGCGGTGCGTGCCGTGGTGAGCTCCACCAGCCGGGCGCCGTCCGCGAGTCCGAGGGCGCGGCGTGCGGCCGCCTCCAGTGCGAGCCGCGTCTTGCCGACCCCGCCGGCGCCGGTCAGCGTCACCAGCCGCTCGCGCGTCAGCAGCGCCTCGATCCGTCGTACGTCCTCGTCGCGACCGACGAGGTCGGTCAGCGGGGCGGGCAGGTTGCCGTGTTGCCGTACGCCGTGCGACGCCGTGGCGGCGGCCGCGGGGGCGAGGTCGGCGTCCTGCCGCAGAATCGCCTCGTGCAGTGCGGCCAGCCGGGGGCCGGGGTCGAGGCCGAGGTCGTCGCGCAGCCGGTCGCGCAGCTCGGCGAGGCTCGCCAGCGCTTCGTCCTGCCGGCCCGCGAGGTAGAGGGCGCGGACGTGGGCGGCCCGCAGCCGCTCGCGCAGCGGGTGCGCGGCGACGAGTTCGCCCAGCTCGCCGGCGAGCAGCGCGTGCTCGCCCAGTTCGAGCCGTGCCTCGGCCAGTTCCTCCAGTGCGGCCAGCCGCTGTTCCTCCAGCCGCCGGGCTTCGGCGCGTACGAAATCGGCGTCGGCGTGGTCGGCGAACGCCGCCTCGCCCCGCCACAGCCCCGCGGCCTCGCGGAGCAGCCGGGCCCTGGCACGCGGGTCGCCGGTGGACGCCTGCGCCCGGCGCAGCAGCGCCTCGAAGCGTCCGGCGTCGACCGCGCCGTCGTCGACCCGCAGCAGGTAGCCCGGTGGCCGGGACTCGATGAGGTCGCGGCCGCCCGGCTCGGCGTCCTCCAGGGTGCGCCGCAGCAGCGAGACCTTGGACCGCAGGGTGCGCACGTCGTTCGCCGGTGGCGCGTCGCCCCACAGGGCGTCGATGAGCCGGTCGACCGAGACGGCCCGGCCCCGGTGCACCAGGAGCGCGGTCAGCAGGGCGCGGACCCTCGCCTCACGGACCCGTACGGGCTGCCCGTCCGACGTCCGCACCTCCAGGGGACCCAGCACTCCGAAACGCACCCCGTCACGTTACCCGCAACCTCACCGGAACGTTTCCGGAGACGGACCGGAACCCCGCTCGCGCACAGTCGTGCCATGACCAACACACCGAATCCCGTAACCAGCACCGTTTCTGACGCCGCGTCGAACGCCGACCGGGGCGGCGAGGCCGTCACCGTCATCGGCCTGGGCCTGATGGGCAGGGCCCTCGCCGGCACCTTCCTCGACGCGGGTCACCCGACCACCGTGTGGAACCGGTCCGCGGGCAAGGCGGACGAACTGGTCGCCCGCGGGGCCGTGTTCACGCCCTCCCTCGCCGACGCCCTCCGGGCGAGCTCCCTGGTCGTCGTCTGCCTCAGCGACGCCACCGCGGTACGCGACGCGCTCGGCCCGTACCGGGACGACCTCGCGGGACGTACCCTCGTCAACCTCACCTCCGGGACCTCCGAGGAGGCGCGCGAGCTGGCGCAGTGGACCACCGACTACGTGGACGGCGCGATCATGGCCATCCCCGAGGTGATCGGCAGCCCGGACGCGTTCCTGTTGTTCAGCGGGGCGCCGGAGGCCTTCGAGAAGCACCGCGAGACCCTCGGCCGGCTCGGCAAGGCGACCTTCTTCGGCGAGGACCCCGGGCTCGCCTCCCTGTACGACGTGGCGCTGCTCGGCGTCATGTGGGGCACGCTCAACGCGTTCCTGCACGGAGCCGCGCTGCTCGGCGCGGCGAAGGTCGACGCCGGCACGTTCGCGCCCTTCACCAACCAGTGGGTGGGCAGCGTGACCGGGTTCATCAGCGCGTACGCCGGCCAGATCGACCGCGGCGCCTACCCGGCCGAGGACGCAGCTCTGGAGACCCATCTGGCCACCATGAAGCACCTGGTGCGGGAGAGCGCGGCCGCCGGCGTCGACACCGACTGGCCGGCCCGTATCCAGGCCCTCACCGAGCGCGCCATCGACGCGGGCCACGCCGGTGCGAGCTATGCCGCCCTCGTCGAGGTCTTCCGGGGCCGGGCGTAGCCGCGGCGGCCTGCCGGGCCGGGGCGCCCGGCCGGAACATCCGGCCGGGTGCCTCCCCGTGTGTCAGGGCAGCGGGACGAACTCGGGCTGGTCGAGCAGGCGCAGCCAGCTTCCGTCCGGCTGGCGCCTGACCACCTGCGCGCGAGCGCCGGCACCGTCCTTCGGCGGGGTCGAGGTAAGGGCGATGTCGCCGCTGATCAGCGTCGGGAGGGGCTCTTCCGGCTCGAACCGCGGCCCGCCCGCGAGCACCTTCTCCCACAGGGCGCGGATCGCCTCACGGCCCACCGTCTGCCGGCCGGGAGGATAGGCCAGCACGGCGTCCTCCTCGTAGAGCGCGGCGACTCCGGCCGCGTCGCCGGCGTTGGAGCGTTCGACGAGCAGGCGGGTGATGTCCTCGGGGCGCATGGCCTTCTCGTACTCCGGCATGGATTCCTCCTGGAGGCGGGCTGGGTGTCGGTCTTTCAGCGCTTCCGATCCTCCCGACCTCCCGATCAGAAGTCGAACAGATGGTTCTTCTGAGAACTAGAATCCTCAGTCATGGAACTGAGGCAGCTGGAGTACTTCGTCGCCGTCGCCGAAGAGCGGAACTTCACCTGGGCCGCGGAGCGGGTGCACATCAGCCAGTCCGGCGTCAGTGCGCAGATCCGGCAGCTGGAACGGGAGCTCGGGGCCGAGCTGTTCGACCGTTCCGCGCGGACCGTCACCCTCACCGTCGCGGGGAAGGCGGCCCTCGAACCGGCCCGCGCCGCTCTCGCCGCCGCCCGGGCGGTCGGCCAGGCGGTGGGCGAGGTGACGGACCTGATCCGCGGGCGCGTGACCGTCGGGATGGTCAGCGGCTGCACCGTCACGCCGCTGTTCGACGCGCTCGCCTCGTTCCGTGGAGCCCATCCCGGGGTGGAGCTCTCGCTGCTGGAGGACCGCTCCGACCGGCTCGCCGAGGCGGTGCGCGCGGGCACCCTCGATCTGGCCCTGATCGGGGCCGCGGCCGCCGTCCCGGAGGGGCTGGACGCGCTGACCCTCATCGACGAGCGGCTCTGCGTCGCGGTCCCGGCCGGGCATCCCCTGGCGCGGCGCCGGCGGGTCACCCTGCGCGACGCGTGCTCCCACCCGCTGGTCTGCATGCCGCCCGGCACCGGCCTGCGCACGGTGTTCGACGACGCCTGCGCGGCCCAGGGCGTCCGGCCCCCGATCGCCCTGGAGGCCAGCGCCCCGGACGCCATCGCCGACCTCGCCGCCCGCGGGCTCGGCGTCGCCGTCCTCAGCGATTCGATGGCCCGGCACTACGGCGACCGCCTCACCGCCCTCCCCCTCGACGACATCACCACCCCCGCGCTGCTCGTCCTCGTCTGGCGGAGCACGCACAACCCGGCGGTACGCGAGCTGCTGCGGCACTGCGGGCAGGCCTTCAGCGGACCCGCTGATCAAGGCGGTCCCGGTCCGGCCGCAGGAAGTCGGTGAGCGCCGAGGCCAGTTCTTCGGGCGCTTGTTCGGCGACGTGGTGTCCGGAGTCGATGCCGTGGCCCCGGACGTCGGCGGCCCACCGGCGCCAGATCGCGCGGGGATCGCCGTACAGGTCCTCCAGGTCGTCCCGGAGTGACCAGAGGACGAGCGTCGGGCAGGCGATGCGCGCACCGGCGGCACGGTCGGCCTCCTCATGCCGCCGGTCGACGGTAAGACCGGCGCGATAGTCCTCGAGCATCGCCCGCACCACGTCGGGATCGGAGGTGGCCCGCCGCCATTCGTCGTGGTTCTCCTGCCCCATGTCCTCGGGGTCGCCGCGGTACCAACCGGTGGGATCGGCGGTGATGACCCGCTCGGGGATGCCCGGCTGCGCGAAGAAGAACCAGTGCCACCACTGGGTGGCGAACTCGACGGTGATCCGCGACAGGTGTTCCGTCAGCGGCAGGCAGTCCGCGAAGACCACCCGGGAGACGGTCTCCGGGTGGTCGAGCGTCAGGCGCAGGGCCACGGCTCCTCCGCGGTCGTGGCCGACGAGCGCGAACCGGCGATGCCCGAGGCGGCGCATCACGGCCACCACGTCCCCGGCGACCGCGCGCTTGGAATAGCCCGCGTGATCCGCTGTGAAACGCGGCCCCCGGGAGCGCCCGTACCCCCTCAGGTCCGGGCACACCACCGTGTGGCCGGCCCGCACGAGCAGCGGAGCGACCCGGTGCCACGTCGCCGAGGTGCGGGGGTGACCGTGCAGCAGCACCACGGGCGGACCGCTTCCGCCGAAGCGTACGAAGACGGAAGCCTCACCGGTGTCGATCCGCGCTGTCTCGAAGCCCTCGAACATCCCGGCCTCCCTGGGGCTCGGCTCACGCATCACGTCTTACCGTCGGCGCGGCCGGGCACTCCTTCCTCATCCCCGGTTCCGCCCGCCCGGCCGCTGATGCCTGCGGCCGGTCCAGCCGACGGCGACCCACGCGGCGAAGAGGACCGCCGCGGCGCCGAAGCCCGCGGCGGTGTCGGTGAAGACGAGCGTGAGCAGGGCCACGATCAGCGTGATCGTGCCGGGAGTGGAGGTGGTGAAGGCGTCGGCGCGCAGGACAAGGCGCAGGAAGCGGGAGGGTTCGGTGTCGGTCATGGCTCGGCATTCTGCCGCGAAGGACCGGCGCGCGGCCCCCGGGCCTCAGCCGGAGGGCGCCGCGAGCGCCTTCCGCCACGCCGACTCGCGCAGCAGGCGCAGGCCGTTGAGGCCGACGAGGACCGTGGAGCCCTCGTGGCCGGCGACGCCGAGCGGGAGCGGCAGGTGGCCGGCGAGGTCCCAGACGACCAGGGCGCCGATGCAGACGCCCGCGATGACGAGGTTCTGCACGACCAGGGTGCGGGCGCGCCGGGAGAGGGCCACGACCGCGGGGACCGTGGCCAGTTCGTCGCGTACGACGACGGCGTCGGCGGTCTCCAGGGCCAGGTCCGAGCCGGCGCGGCCCATCGCGACACCGCTGTGCGCGGCCGCGAGGGCCGGGGCGTCGTTGACGCCGTCGCCCACCACGAGGGTGCGCTGCCCCGCGCGCTCCCACGCGCGGACGGCCGCCACCTTGTCCTCGGGCAGCAGCCCGGCCCGGACGTCCTCGATCCCGGCCTCGGCGGCGATCCGCCGGGCGGCGGCCTCGTTGTCGCCGGTCAGCAGGGCGGGCGCGGTGCCGCTGAGCCGGGCGAGGGCGGCGACGGCGGCCGGGGCCCCGTCGCGCAGCCGGTCGGCGACGCCGAGGACGGCGACGGGGGTGGAGTCGACGGTGACGACGACGGCGGTGCGGCCTTCGGCCTCTACCTCGCGCACGGTGTCGGACGGCGCCTCCGGGCGGCCGACCGTGACCTTCCGCCCCTCGACGAGGGCCCGGACGCCGACGCCCGGGGTCGAGGCGAAGTCGGTGGCGGCGGGCACCGGCAGGTCCCGCTCCCGCGCGGCCGCGACGACCGCGCGGGCCAGGGGGTGTTCGCTGGGGAGCTCGGCCGCGGCGGCGAGGGACAGGACCTCCGACTCGGTGACGGTGTCGGTCTCGGTGTCGTTCAGCAGCCGGATGCCGGTGACGCGCGGGGCCCCCTCGGTGAGGGTGCCGGTCTTGTCCAGGGCCACGCGGTCGACCTGGCCGAGGCGCTCCATCACGACGGCCGACTTGACGAGGACGCCGTGGCGCCCGGCGTTGGCGATGGCGGACAGCAGCGGCGGCATGGTGGCGAGGACGACCGCGCACGGCGAGGCAACGATCATGAACGTCATGGCCCGCAGCAGCGTTTCGGTGAACTCCGCGCCGAGGGCGAGCGGCACGGCGAACAGCGCCAGGGTCGCGACGACCACGCCCACCGAGTAGCGCTGCTCGATCTTCTCGATGAACAGCTGGGTCGGGGCCTTCGTCGCGCTGGCCTCCTCGACCATGGCGACGATCCGGGCGATGACCGACTCGGAGGCGTCCTTGTCGACGCGGACGCGCAGCGCGCCGGTGCCGTTCAGGGTGCCCGCGAAGACCTCGTCTCCGGGGGCCTTGGCGGCGGGCAGCGGTTCGCCGGTGATGGTGGCCTGGTCGACGTCGCTCGCGCCGTCGAGGACCGTGCCGTCGGCGGGCAGCCGCTCCCCCGGCCGTACGAGGACGAGGTCGCCGACCCGCAGGTCGGCCACGTCCACCGGTTCCTCCCCGGTGTCCGTCAGCCGTACGGCCTTGGCGGGGGCGAGGTCGAGCAGGCCGCGCACCGAGTCGGCGGTACGACGGGTCGCGAGGGCCTCCAGCGCGCCGGAGACGGCGAAGATGACGATGAGCAGCCCGCCGTCGAGGAACTGGCCGATCGAGGCGGCGCCGAGGGCCGCGACGACCATGAGCAGGTCGACGTCGAGGGACTTCTCGCGCAGCGCCTGGAGTCCGGCCCAGCCCGGCTCCCAGCCGCCGGCGGCGTAGCACAGGGCGTAGAGCGGGCCCCAGGCCCACGCCGGCGCCCCGGCCAGGTCGAGCGGGAACGCCGCCAGGAAGGCGACGGCGGACAGGGCCGCCCAGCGCACTTCGGGCAGGGCGAGGAGCCGGGTCCGGCGGGCGGGGGGCGCGGGGGCGGCGGAGGGAGCCGCGGACCGGGAAGCGGACCGGTCGGTGTCGAGCACCGGGGAAGCCATCGGAGGCACACCTCTCCAAGGGACGCACGGGGGTGAGGACGGGGAGTACGGTCTCACCATACCCGAATACATGAAGACGTCTTCATCTATACGTGTGGACACGCGGTTACGATGACCTGCATGGGACACGGAGTGCATGGCGAGACGACCCCCGCAGCCCGCCTCGACGCGGAGTCCGCGGCCACCATCGCCGCCACGCTGCAGGCCCTCGCCACGCCATCCCGGCTGATGATCCTGACCCGGCTGCGCCAGGGCCCCTGCGGGGTGACGGAGCTCGCCGAGTCGGTCGCCATGGAGCAGTCCGCCGTCTCGCACCAGCTGCGCCTGCTGCGGGCGCTGGGCCTGGTCACCGGCGTGCGCCAGGGCCGCCGGATCGAGTACAGCCTTTACGACAACCACGTGGCCCAACTGCTGGACGAGGCCGTGTACCACATCGAGCACCTTCGGCTGGGCGCGCGTGATCTGCCCCAATCCGCCGTGGATACTGGGCAGTCCTAGACGGACGACCCGAAGGGGCGGGCATGGCCGACGAGTTGGAGACGGCGCACGACGTGCGGCACGCGGTGGTCATCGGCGGAAGTCTCGCCGGACTCCTCGCGGCCCGGGTGCTGGCGGACCACGCGGAGCGCGTGACCATCGTCGAGCGGGACCGCTTCCCCGAGGGACCGGAGCCCCGCGCGGGCGTGCCGCAGGGACGACACATCCACGTCCTGCTGGACAGCGGCCGGCGGGCCCTGGACGAGTTGCTGCCCGGCGTGGTGGACGAGCTGCGCGCCCAGGGGGCGCCCCGCGTCGGCATGCCCGAGGACCTCGTACAGTGGCAGGACGGGCACTGGTACCGCCGCACGCCCGCGAGCGCGTACCTGCTCACCGGCTCCCGGCCGCACCTGGAGCACGTCGTGCGCCGCCGCGTGCTGGCCGACCCCAGGATCCGGACCGTCGAGGGCACGGAGGCCGTCGGACTGGTCGGCGACGCCGCGCGCGTGAGGGGCGTGCTGCTGCGGGAGCGCGGCGCGGCCCAGGGCGCCGAACGGGAGGCGCGGCCACTCGCGGCGGACCTGGTCGTGGACGCGTCCGGGCGCGGCTCGCGCGCGCCTGCGTGGCTGTCGGCGATCGGCGCGGAGCCGCCGCACGAGGAGACGCTGGACACGGGCCTCGCCTACGCGACGAGGGTGTACCGCGACGGCTCGGCGGGCGACGGCACCGACGGGCTGGGCCAGTACATCGTCCCCAACCCGCACCAGACGCGCGGCGCCGTGGTGCTTCCCACCGAAGAGGGGCGCCACCTGGTGACGCTCTCCGGGCTGCGCGGCGACGAACCGCCCACGGACGCCGAGGCGTTCGAGGAGTACGCGGCCCGCCTGCCCCACCCCCTGGTGAGCGAGTGGCTGGCCAAGGCCGAGCCCGAGGGGCCGGTCCACGGCTTCCGCCGGACGGCGAACGTGCGGCGGCGCTACGACCGTCCGGGCCGCCGCCCGGCCGGCTTCCTCGCCACCGGCGACGCGCTGTGCACGTTCAACCCGATCTACGGGCAGGGCATGTCCGTCGCCGCGCTCTCCGCGGTGGCGCTGCGCGACGCGCTCGCCCATCCGCGGCGTACGCCGACGACCCGGCGTGTGCAGCGCGCGCTGTTCGACGCCTCCCGGCAGGCGTGGGACGTCTCGGCGGGCGCCGACCGGAACATGCCGGGCGCCCGCGGCGACGCCGCGCGGACGCGGGCCGCCGACCGGGCCGTCGCCTGGTACCTCCAGCGGGTCCAGGCACGGGCGGTGGGCGACCCGGAGGTGGGCGCGGCCTTCCGCTCCGTCCTGTCACTGGTGGAGCCGCCGACCGCGCTGTTCGCGCCGCGGATCGTGCGGGCGGTGCTGTTCGGCCCGGTCCGCGAGGCGCCCACCGAGCCGCAGATGTGGCGGGAGTCCGCGGGCGCCTGACCTAGCGTCACGGGCGCATGACCACCTTCACCGCGCCGTCGTCCTTGTGCTGGAACATCCGGTACGCGTGCGGGGCGTCGGCCAGCGGGAGGTGGTGGGTGGCGAAGCCGTCCACGCCGAGCGGGTCGTCGTCGGTGAGCAGGGGCAGGATGTCGTCGACCCAGCGGCGGACGTTGGCCTGGCCCATGCGCAGCTGGATCTGCTTGTCGAACAGCGTCATCATCGGCAGCGGGTCGGCGGCGCCGCCGTAGACGCCGCTGAGGGAGATCGTGCCGCCGCGCCGCACCAGGTCGATGGCGAGGTACAGGGCGGCGAGCCGGTCGGTTCCGGCCTTCTGGTGGAGCCTGGCCGCCCACGACTTGGGCAGCAGACCGGCGGCCTGCTGCTGGGTGCGGGCCAGGGGGCTGCCGTGCGCCTCGGTGCCGACGGCGTCGATGACGGCGTCGGGGCCGCGGCCCCGGGTGTGGGCCTTGACCGCGTCCACCAGCTCCTCCTGGCTGTCGTGGCCGCTCAGGTCGAACACCTCGACCCCGCGCGCCTTCGCGCGCTGGAGGCGGTCCCCCACCAGGTCGACGCCGATGACCTGCGCGGCGCCCTGGTGGAGGGCGATGCGGCAGCACATGTCGCCGATGGGGCCGAGTCCGAGGACGGCGACGGAGCCGCCGGGCGGGATATCGGCGTACCGCACGGCCTGCCAGGCGGTCGGCAGGACGTCGGAGAGGTAGAGGTAGCGGTCGTCGGGCGGGCCCTCGGGGACCTTGATGGGGCCGAACTGCGCCTGCGGCACGCGAAGGTACTCGGCCTGGCCGCCGGGCACAGAGCCGTACAGCCGCGAATAGCCGAACAGGGCGGCGCCCATGCCCTCCTGCCGCACCTGGGTGGTCTCGCACTGGGTCGGGAGCCCCGAGACGCACATCCAGCAGTGGCCGCAGGCGATCTGGAAGGGGACGACGACCCGGTCGCCGGGCTTGAGGTCCGGCACCTCGGCGCCGACCTCCTCCACGATGCCCATCGGCTCGTGCCCGAGGATGTCGCCGGGGGTCATGAACGGCGTGAGCACCTCGTACAAGTGCAGGTCCGAGCCGCACAGCCCGGTGGAGGTGACCTTGATGACCGCGTCCGTCGGATGTTCGATCCGGGGGTCCGGCACTGTCTCCACCCGTACGTCGCGCTTGCCCTGCCATGTCACGGCCCTCATCGTGCGTGTCCCTTCACCGGCTCCTGCGGGGGCGCGCACCGGGTACCCGGGCGCGTCGCCGGTGAATCCGTTTTCGGCCAGAGTGCGGGGGACGGGCCGGACCCCCCTTCCGTGAAGGTTTAGACCAATGATAAGGATTCCTCACGCAAACAGCACGCTCCGCTACGCTGAGCGAAGGAAATTGAGGGTTGAACATGGCTGAGCCTCAGGCCCCCGCACTTCCGCTCTACCTCCAGGTCGCCGCCGCGCTGCGCGACGACCTCATCCACCGCCGGATAGCGCCGGGCACCCGGCTGCCGTCCGAGCGCTCCCTGGTGCAGCGCTTCCGGGTGAACCGGCAGACCGTCCGCAGCGCCCTGCGCCTGCTGCGCGACGAGCGCCTCGTCGTCACCGAGCGGCGCGGCACCTTCGCCGCCACCGGCGGCGGCGCACAGGCGCCCAAGCCGGTCCTCGCGCCCGGGCTGCTCCAGTTCCCCTGCGGGCCGGGCGCGCCGGACGCGCTCGCCGAGGTGGGCCTCGCCTGGGAGCCCGCACCGCCGGAGCTGGCCGAGCGGCTCGGGCTGCTGCCCGGCGAGCCGGCGCTGGTCCACCGCCACCGGGTGCTGGGGACGGGGACCGGAGGCTCCGCGCCCGTACGGCAGTGGGCCCTGACCCGGTTCTCCCGGTACGCGCTGGCCGAGGTGCCCGAACTGGCCGGCTACCGGCGCCCGCAGGCCCGGCCCGCCAGGCCGGACCTGCGGCTGCTGTACCACTGGATGCACCGGGCCGGGCTGCGGCTGACGCGGCGCGAGTCCATCGGCGTCGACCGCGCGGCGGGCGCCTTCGCGTGCCTGGCCGTGCACCGGGAGGTGAGCGACCAGCACGGGCACGTGCTGGAGGTGACGGACATCCGGTTCGCGCCGGAACCTCCGCGATCCCCGGAGCCCCAGGAGTCGCACGAGTCCCCGGAGTCGCAGGAGTCCGCCTCCTGGACGTACACCTGGACGTACGAGTTCACCAGCTGAGCCACGGGTACGCGGGGCGGCGTCAGACGATGCCCTCGGCGATCTCCGCCTGTTCGCGGGCGTTGCCGTACGGCGAGGGCGTGCCGTACGAGCGGCGGGCGACGTACCACCACACGCTCGCCAGGATCAGCACCACGGCGAGCGCGATCACGGCGTAGTTCATCGAATCGATGGTCACCGGTGCCTTCTGGGGCAGGCAGAAGAGCACGGTGACCGCGGCGACCCAGACGACGGCGGTCCAGCCGATGGGCTTGGACCAGCGGCCCAGCGACCAGGGCCCGGGCTGGAAGCGGTCTCCCGCGCGCAGCCGCAGGAAGATCGGGATGGCGTAGGCGGGGGTGATCCCGATGACGTTGATGGCGGTGACGGCGCCGTAGGCGGTCGCCGAGTACAGCGAGGGAACGGCGAGCACGCCCGCGACGGCGACCGACAGCCACACCGCGTTGGCCGGGGTCTGCGTGCGGCTGCTGACCTTGCGCCAGAGCGCCGAGCCGGGCAGGGCGTTGTCCCGGCTGAAGGCGAACACCATGCGGCTGGCGGCGGCGACCTCGGCGTTGCCGCAGAAGAGCTGCGCCACGATGACCACCAGGAGCAGGGCGGTGGCGCCGGCGGTGCCCAGCGCGTCGATGAGGATCTGCGCGGGCGGTACGCCGGTCGCGCTGTTCTGCGTGCCCGCGTAGTCCTGGATGGCGAAGGTCAGCCCGGCGAGCAGCGCGAAACCGGCGATCCAGGAAACCCAGATGGCCCGCACGATGCCCTTGGCGGCGGAGACGGACGCGTTGGAGGTCTCCTCGGAGAGGTGGGCCGAGGCGTCGTAGCCGGAGAAGGTGTACTGGGCGAGGAGCAGGCCGATGGCCGCCACGTAGAAGGGGTTGGCCCAGCCCGTGTCGTTGACGAACTCCGTGAAGACGAACTCGACCGACTGGTGGCGGTCGGGCACGAGCGCGAGCGCGCCGACGATGACGGCGACGCCGGTCAGGTGCCACCAGACGCTGATGGAGTTGAGGACGCTGACGAGGCGGACGCCGAAGAGGTTCAGCACGGCGTGCAGCAGCAGGATGCAGAGGAAGATCGCGAAGGTGGAGCCGGGGGTGGGCACGAAGCCGAACTGCAGGTTGAGGAACGCGCCGGTGAAGAGGGCGGCGCCGTAGTCGATGCCGGCGATCGCGCCGAGCAGTCCGAGCAGGTTGAGCCAGCCGGTGTACCAGCCCCAGCGGCGGCCGCCCAGCCGGTCGGCCATGTAGTACAGCGCCCCGGAGGTGGGGTACGCGCTGGTGACCTCGGCGAGCGCCATGCCGACGCACAGCACGAACAGGCCGACGCCCGCCCAGCCCCAGAGCATCACGGCGGGGCCGCCGGTGCCGAGGCCGAAGCCGTACAGGGTCATGCAGCCGGAGAGGATGGAGATGACGGAGAAGCTGATGGCGAAGTTGCCGAAGCTGCCCATGCGGCGGGCCAGGACCGGCTGGTAGCCGAGCTCTCTGAGCCGCTGCTCGTCGTCCAGGGGCGGAGCCTGCCGCTCCGGGCGGGCCCACAGGGTGCGGGACATGGCGGTACCTCCGAGTGGTGGTGGCAGGGGGGCTTCAGGGGTGGCGGTAGGGGCGGGGGCGCCGCGCGGGTTCGGCGGTCCCGGGAGGCGGGTCAGCCGTCGCGGGCCGCGCCGAGGCACCGGGTGCGGGCACGCCGGAACACCTCCTCGGCGAGCGCCCGGTCGCCCGGGTCGTCCGTGCGGTACGCCCACGGCTGCGGCGTGTAGTACGGCCCGAGCGCCTCGAAGACGGGGACGGCCTCGGTGAAGCGGAGCGCCCCCCACAGGGCGTGCGCCAGGTGGTTGAGGTCGAGCAGCGACGCGGTGGCGGGCACGGCGTGGTCGAACCAGGCGAGCAGGGCGCGCAGCGCGTCGCGGGTGGCGTCCTCGGCGACCCAGTGCAGGTCGAGCGCCTTCTCCTGGCCGCGCTCGCGGCGGTAGCGCTCGACCCGCACGTACAGCGGCAGGACGTGCAGGGCGGAGCCGGGCGGGGCGGAACCGGCCGCCCACTGGACGAAGTTGACGGCCTCGGACAGCGACCCGGACGTGGGCTCGGGGCGGCGGGCGTAGAGGAACTGGAGCATCCGGTGGTACGCCTCGCGGTTGTGCGGGTCGCGCTTGTCGGCCTCCGCCAGCAGGCCCCACGGGCCGGGCGGCAGCATCGGGCCGGGCGGGCGCATGCGGTGCTCCTCCATGCGCTGGCCCTCGTCCAGTACGGCGAGGGCCAGCAGGCACACCCAGGGCACCGGGTCCCCCGGGGAGACCCGGGCGGCGGTGTGGCACGCCTGCCAGGCGAGCTGCCACAGCTCCTGGGTGCGCGGGTGCCGCTCGCGGTGGGCGCGTACGGCGCGCTCGACCGCGACCCGGGCGTGCATCACGGTGGCGGCGACGCTGTACGGATCCTCCGCCCGCCAGGCCTGTACGACGTCGGAGCCGGCGGCGACGGCCGCGAGCACCTGGGTGCGCTGGGTCCACAGCGCCCAGTCGGTGGTGCCGGCGAGGAGCTGGGCCATGGAGAGCCAGCGTCCGGTCCGCAGGTCCTGGACCACCGCGCGCAGGGCGGTGTCGTGTCCCGCGGGGTGGTAGACCGGCCGGAAGTCGTGGCCGGGCATCACCTCGTCCCCGGTGGCGGACAGGCCGGACGAGCGGCCGGGGATGGTGTGGTGGTCATGGATCCTCTGAGCGGGGGGTGGCGTGGAACACGGAACGGATGGCCGAACTGTCGGCCGATTACGGGGCGTTGATCGGCGATCACTATAGAGTGTGCTGGACGATTGCGATCCACTTTCGACAAAGGTCGTAACCATTCGGCCAAACAAGGAACTTGGCGAGAAGCCGGTGAGAAGTCGGAGGAGCCCGATGCCTGTTTCCGGCCCCGTGAGGGCGTGTGTGACGAGTGGAGGGGAGGAGCGATGACGGGCCCCGTCCTCGCCGTCGACCAGGGCACGTCGGGCACCAAGGCGCTGGTGGTCTGCCCCGAGCGGGGCGTGATCGGCTCCGGTACGGCCCCGGTGCGGCCGCGCCGGCTGCCGGGCGGGCGGGCCGAGGTCGATCCGCGCGAGCTGCTCGGTTCGGTCGTCGCCGCCGGGCGCGCGGCGCTGGCCGACGCCGGCGAACCGGTCGCGGCGGTGGGCCTCGCCAACCAGGGCGAGACCGTCCTGGCCTGGGACCCGCGGACGGGCGAGCCGCTCACCGACGCGATCGTCTGGCACGACAAGCGGGCGCGGGACGTCTGCGCGGAGCTCGCGCCGCACGCCGACGCGCTGCGCGAGACGACCGGGCTGCCGCTCGACCCGTACTTCGCCGCGCCGAAGATGGCCTGGATACGTCGCCGGCTCACGCGCGAGGGCGTGGTGACCACCAGCGACGTCTGGCTGACGCACCGGCTCACGGGCGGTGGCGCGTTCGTCACCGACGCGGCCACGGCCGGACGCACCCAGCTCCTCGACCTGGACACCGTCGACTGGTCGCCGTACGCGCTGGAGGTCTACGGGCTGGCCGGCGAGCGGCTGCCCGCCCTCGTGGACGCGGCGGGACCCGTGGGCACCACGTCGCTCTTCGGCGGACCCGGCGGCGCGGAGGTGCCGCTGACCGGCCTGCTCGTCGACCAGCAGGCGGCGCTCCTCGCGCAGGGCGCGACCGGGCCCGGCGCGGCCAAGTGCACGTACGGCACCGGGGCGTTCCTGCTGGCGCACACCGGCGACCGGCCCCGGCGCGGCGGCTCGGGCCTGGTCAGCTGCGTGGCGTGGCGGCTGCGCGGGCGGACCGCCTACTGCCTGGACGGGCAGGTGTACGCGGCCGCCTCGGCGGTGCGCTGGCTCACCGACCTCGGGGTCGTCGGCGGCGCGGCGGACCTCGACCCGGTGGGGTCCTCCGTGCCGGACGCGGGCGGCGTCACCTTCGTACCGGCGCTGGCGGGGCTCGCGGCGCCGTGGTGGCGGGACGACGTGCGCGGGTCGGTGACCGGGCTCGGTCTCGACACGACGGCCGGACACCTGGTGCGGGCGCTGTGCGAGGGTATCGCGGCGCAGGTCGTGGAGCTGGCGGCCGCGACGGGCGCAGAGCTGGGCGCGCCACTGGACGTGCTGCGCGTCGACGGCGGGCTGACCCGGTCGGCCCTGCTGATGCAGACGCAGGCGGATCTGCTGCAGCGCCCCGTCGAGGTCTCGGCGCTGCCCGACGCCACCGCTCTCGGCGCCGCCGTGCTGGCGCGGCTGGGCCTGGATCCCTCGCTCTCCGTGGAGCGGGCGCTGCCGGAGTGGAAGCCGTCCGCCGTCTACGAGCCGCGGGTGTCGGCGGCTGAGGCCGCCGAGCGGATGGGGGCCTTCCGGTCGGCGGTGGCGGCACTCGTGGACGGCTCGCGATGAGGGGGGCCGGGGCCGGGGCCGGGAGCAACGCCGGGACCGTGACGCGGGGCGGGCCGGTGCCGTCGGAGCCGTACGACGTGGTCGTCGTCGGCGCGGGGGTGGTGGGCTGCGCGATCGGGCGCGAACTGGCCCGTTTCCGGCTGCGCACGGCGGTCGTGGAGGCCGCCGCCGATGTCGGCGAGGGCACGTCGAAGGCGAACACCGCGATCCTGCACACCGGTTTCGACGCCGTGCCCGGGTCGCTGGAGGCGCGGCTCGTCCAAGACGGCTACCGGCGTCTCACCTCCTACGCCGCCGAGACCGGCATCCCGGTGGAGCGGGTCGGGGCGCTGCTCGTGGCCTGGGACGAGGAGCAGCTCGCCGCACTGCCCGCGCTCGCGGCGAAGGCCGAGCGGAACGACTACCGCCGGGCGCGGATCGTCGGCGCCGACGAGCTGTACGCCCGCGAGCCGCGTCTGGGCCCCGGCGCGCTCGGCGCGCTCGACGTGCCGGACGAGAGCATCGTCTGCCCGTGGACGACGACACTGGCGTACGCCACCCAGGCCGTGCGCGCCGGGGTCGACCTCCATCTGGGGTGCCGGGTCGAGTCGGTCCGCCCGGGCCGCGCGAGCCACGAACTGGTGACCGGGCGGGGCGTGCTGCGCACCCGCTACCTCGTCAACGCCGCCGGGCTGTACGCCGACGAGCTCGACCGGCACCTGGGGCACCACGACTTCACCGTACGGCCGCGGCGCGGGCAGCTCATCGTCTTCGACGCGTTCGCGCGCGGGCTGGTCCGGCACATCCTGCTGCCGGTGCCGACCGCGCTCGGCAAGGGCGTGCTGGTCTCCCCCACCGTGCACGGCAAGGTGCTGCTCGGGCCGACCGCCGAGGACCTGGACGACAAGGGCGCGACCGGCTCGACGGCCGAGGGGCTCGCGTTCCTCCGCGCGCACGGCCGCCGGATCCTGCCGGAACTGCTCGACGAGGAGGTCACGGCGGTCTACGCGGGGCTGCGCGCCGCCACCGAGGAGGACGACTACCGCATCGCCTGCCACGCCGGGCAGCGGTACGTAACGGTCGGCGGCATCCGCTCGACCGGGCTGTCCGCGTCCATGGCGATCGCCGCGCATGTGCGGGAACTGCTCGTGGAAGCGGGACTGGAGCCGGGTGCTGTGCGCGAGCTGCCCGAAGTGCGGATGCCGAACGTGGGCGAGGCGTTCCCGCGGCCGTACCTGGACGCGGAGCTCATCGCGGCGGACCCGGAGTACGGGACGATCGTCTGCCACTGCGAGCGCGTGACGCGCGGCGAGATCCGCGACGCGCTCGCCGCGACGATCCCGCCCGCCTCGCTGGACGGGCTGCGGCGCCGGACGCGGGCGCGGGGCGGGCGGTGCCAGGGCTCCGCGTGCGGGGCGGCGGTGCGCGCGCTGTTCGAGGAGGCCCGGTCATGAGCCGCCGTACGCGCACGGTCGACGTACTGGTGGTCGGCGCGGGACCGGCGGGGCGCGCCGCGGCCGCCCGGCTGGCCGCCGCGGGCGCGGGCACGGTCGAGGTGCTGGAGCGCGCGCCGTCCGACGGCCTGAAGGAACCGGGGGGCGCGGTACTGCGCGCGGGCGTCACCGCCACCGGGTGGGCGGGCCCGCGCACGCTCGACACGACGGGCCCCGGCGGGCTGGAGCGGATCACCGCGCGGGCGGTGGTGCTGGCGACCGGCGCCCGGGAGCGGCCGCGCGCCGCGCGCCTGGTGCCGGGGACCCGGGTGGCCGGAGTGCTGACGGCGGGCGAACTGCTGCGGACGGTGTACGCGTACGGGCACGGGCACGGTATCGGCACCCGGGCGGTGCTCGTCGGGCCCGACGAGCCGGTCGCCCGCCAAGCGGTGCGGGCGCTGCGCCGGGCGGGCGTGGAGGTGGCCGCGCTGGTCACGGAGGAGCCGCGAGGCCGGCCGGCGGTCTTCGGGCCCGGGTACGGGCGCGTCCCGGTGCTCGGCGAGACCGCGGTGGCCGAACTGCTGGGCCGCGGGCGCCTGTCGGGCGTGCGGCTGCGCCACCGCGACGGGCGGACCGCGACGGTGGCGTGCGACACCGTGGTGTTCAGCGGCGACTGGCTCCCGGAGCACGAACTGGCGCGGTACGGCGGTCTCGTGCTCGACCCCGGCACACGCGGCCCGGCGGTGGACGGCGCGTTCCGTACGTCGGAGGCGGGCGTGTTCGCGGTGGGCGACGTGCTGCACGCCGTGGAGGGCGCCGGGCGGGCGGCCGCCGAGGGCCGGGCGGTGGCGACGGCGGTCCTGGCGTACCTGGCGGGGCGTGCTCCCTGGCCGGAGCGGCCGGTTCCGGTGGTGGTGGACGCCCCGCTGCGGTGGGTGACGCCGAACCGCGTCGGCGGACCGGACGACGGCGGCTTCCTGCTGCGCGCGCGGGAGCGTCTGGTGCGGCCGGTGGTGTCGGTCCATCAGGACGGGCGGTTGCTGTACCGGCGGAGGGTGTGGCGCGTGGCCACGCCGTCCCGGTCGGTCGTGCTGCCGGGCGGCTGGACGGGCCGGGTCGACCCGGACGGCGGACCGGTACGGATCAGCGCAGCCCCGCCGCCTGGGCGGCGCGGCCGAGGACGTCGGTCAGCATGGCCGGGGTGAGGCGCCCGGTGAAGGTGTTGCGCTGGCTGACGTGGTAGCAGCCGAAGAGTTCGAGGCCCGGGCCGCCGTCCGTGGCCTCCAGGGTGAGGTGCGCGCCGTGCGCGAAGGCCGGGCGGGGGCGGGGCACCGACCAGCCGGCGGCGGTCAGCGCGGGCAGGACCGCCTGCCAGCCGAAGGCGCCGAGGACGACGAGCGCGCGGAGGGTGGGGCGCAGCAGCCGCAGCTCGCCGGCGAGCCAGGGGCGGCAGGTGTCGCGCTCGCCGGGCGTCGGCTTGTTGGCGGGCGGGGCGCAGTGGACCGGTGCGGTGACGCGCGTCCCGTGGAGGCGCAGCCCGTCGTCGCGGTGGGTCGCCTCCGCCTGGCTGGCGAGTCCCAGACCGTGCAGCGCGGCGTAGAGCACGTCGCCGGAGCGGTCGCCGGTGAACATGCGGCCGGTGCGGTTGCCGCCATGGGCGGCGGGGGCGAGGCCGACGACGAGCAGCGCGGCGTCGTCGGGGCCGAAGCCCGGGACGGGGCGGGCCCAGTAGTCCCAGCCCGCGTAGGCGCGGCGGCCCTCGCGGGCGATCTGCTCGCGCCAGGCGACCAGGCGGGGGCAGGCGCGGCAGTGGGTGACGCGCTCGTCGAGCCCGGGAACGGAGGCGGCGCGGGCGGCCTCGTACGCGGGGAAGTCCGCGTCGTCGGGCGTCGAGGGCATCGTGCTCCTCCCCTGTCGGTCTTTCGGGGTCCGTGTTCGACGCTAGCGCGGCGGCGCGTGTCCCCACGCACGGGGACGCGCGTGGGGACACTGTGCGGCATGACGGTGAAGCGAAGCGCGGGTCTGCTGCTGTTCCGTACCTCCGGCGGGCGCCTGGAGGTGCTCATCGCCCATATGGGCGGGCCGCTGTGGGCCTCGCGCGACACCGGGGCCTGGTCGGTCCCGAAGGGCGAGTACGAGGCGGACGAGTCGCCCGAGGGGGCGGCGCGCCGGGAGTTCGTGGAGGAGCTGGGACTGCCGGTGCCGGGCGGGGACGCGGTGCCGCTGGGTGAGGTGCGGCAGGCGAGCGGCAAGGTCGTCACGGTGTGGGCGGTGGAGGGCGATCTCGACCCGGAGGCGGTGGTGCCCGGCACCTTCACCATGGAGTGGCCGCGCGGCTCGGGCGTGACGCGGGAGTTCCCGGAGGTGGACCGCGTCGCGTGGTTCACGCCCGAGGAGGCGGCGCCCCGGCTGGTGTCGGCGCAGCGGGAGTTCCTGGAGCGGCTGGAACGGTACGTGCGCGAACGCTGATTGTCAGTGCCGTGCGGGAGAGTGGGACTCCCAACCGGTCGACGAGGAGCGAGAGATGACCAGCACCACCTTCGACATGCGCGAACGCGCGGCGGCCCAGGCGTACCTACGACTCGTGGAGGCCGCGCAGGCGGTGCTCGGCGACCCGGCGCTCGCGCCGATGGCCGGGGTGTACCTGTCGTCGTCGCTGGCGGAGGCCGACGAGGCGCTCGCCCGGGCGGGCCTGCGGGGCAACGAGACCCGCCTGCTGCGGCTGGCCTCGGCCCTGCGCACCGCGCCGCCGAGCCGGGCCCCGGAGTAGCCGGCGCGGGCGCCGACGGCCCGGGGCCGGTCCAGGGCGGGGGCGATCAGGCGTCGAGCCAGCCGTGGGAGCGGGCCAGGTCGGTGATTCCGGCGCGGACGCGCTTGAGCTGGGCGGCGGTCAGGGTGCCGTCCGCGTCGATGAGTGCCTCGGTCAGTTCGGCCTGGAACTCCGCCGTGGTGAGCACGTCCAGCGTGTCGTCGTCCGGGTCGTCGCCCAGAGCGGGCGCGGGCGCGGGCACCGTCGGGCGGCGCGCGGGCTGGTCGACGAGGCGGATCTCCGACGCCTTGGGGCCCTTGTCGCCCATCTCCAGGTAGAACTCCACCTCGCGCCCCGCCCGGTACAGGTACTTGTCGTCCACCAGGTCGTTCGCGTGCATGAACACGTCTTCGCCCCCTTCCCTGGGGACGATGAACCCATAACCACGGACCTCGTCGAACCGCAGGATCTTGCCCACCATCAACACAGCCGTTACCTCCACGCCAACACCGCTTCTGCGGCGTGAATCTACAGGCGCCGGCCACCGACGGGCACGGTCTGGGGAGCGAAGTCACCGAAGAGGTGGGTCACGGGCATGAGGACGGGCCCGGGGGTCCCGGGCCCGTGGTGGTCACGTGTGCGCGGAGGGGCGCTGCTCGAAGGGGCGCTGGTCAGCCAGACCAGCGCGGGCGCCGCACCCGGGGCGCCGGGGCGCTCCAGGGTGAAGGCCGTGTCGGTCATCGCCCGGGGGGTGGTGGGCAGGAGGATCAGCCGCGCTCCGCGCCCGGCGGGGTCGCCCCGGGCGGTGTCGGCGGCGCGGACGGCCAGGCGGGCCGCGGCGTCGAGGACGCCGGTGCCGCCGAGGGCGACGACCACGGAGCCGGGCGCGGGGCGCACGGTCCAGGGGGTGTCGGGGGTGTCCGGCGCCGTCAGCACGCGCACGGGGGCGGCCGGGCCGAGGAGGCGCTCCGCCCAGGCGGTGTGCGCCGCGGGCAGACCCGCACGCGTGACCAGCCAGAAGGCGTCCGGTGCGAGCCCGGCGGCGCGCCGGGGGAGCTCGTCGCGGCCGTCGTCACCGCTCCGTACGAGGACGGGGTAGTGGACGTTGCCGGCGAGCATGGCGCGGTCGGTGTTCGGTGCGGAAGTGGTGCGCATCATGGGGGGCTCGCTCACCGGGTGGGGTTCGGAATGTCGCCCCTTCAAGCTCCGGCGCCCGGCGTCCCCGCGGCATGAGGCCCCGGCCCCCATGCGGACCCGTCCCCCGCCCGGGTGTGCCCGGGACAAGCGGGGGCCGGGAGTGGGACAGGCCGCCCGTGACGCCCCGGGACCCGGGCCCCGCCCACCCCTGGGGGCGCGTCACCCGGGAAACCGGGCACGCCGTCCGCCCGGAAGTCCACACGGGCCCGCACTGGTGTCCGCAAACGCCGCGACGTTCCCGGCCCGGGTGGCATACGATCATGGTCGGCGGTCGCCTCACCCGGTACCGCCCGCCGTCCCCCCGGCCATGGAGGTCAACCGTGCTCAGGACAACCGTCGGCAAGCGCGCCCCTCGTCCCCGTACCGTCCTCACCGCCTGTGCCACGGTGGCCGGGCTGGTGCTGGTCGCCGGGTGCGGCAACGGCGACGAGGGGCCCGGTGAGGCCGCGGGCGGGGTGCCCGTCGTCGAGAAGGGCAAGCTGACCGTCTGCACCCATCTGCCGTACCCGCCGTTCCAGTTCGAGCGGAACGGCGAGATCGTCGGCTTCGACGTGGCGCTGGTCGACCTCGCGGCGAAGAACCTCAAGGTCGAACAGAAGATCCTCGACACGCCGTTCGAGAACTTCAAGACGGGCGCGTTCCTCAACTCCGGCAAGTGCGACCTCGCCGCCGCCGGTATGACGATCACCGACGAGCGCAAGAAGAACGTCGACTTCTCCGTCCCGTACTTCGACGCCACCCAGGCCCTCCTGGCGAGCAAGAAGAGCGGCGCCACCACCCTCGCGGATGTCAAGGCGAAGAAGCTGAAGCTGGGCGCGCAGGCGGAGACCACCGGTGAGAGCTACGCCAAGAGCCAGGGCTTCGACCCGGTGGCGTTCGAGAGCTCCGACGCCGTGCTCAACGGGCTGCGCACCGGCCAGGTCGACGCGGTCGTCATCGACTACCCGGTCGTGCAGGGCTGGCTGAAGGAGAAGGCCACCGCCGACGCGTTCACGCTCGGCCAGAACATCGAGACCGGTGAGCAGTACGGCTTCTCGGTGAAGAAGGGCAACGACAAGCTGCGCGCCGCGATCGACAAGGCGATCACGGACGCCAAGGCCGACGGCACGTACAAGAAGATCTACGAGGAGTGGATCGGCCCGATGCCCAAGGGCGTGTCGTGACCTCACGGCTGACGCGGCGCCAGCGGCGGCGGGTATCGCAGGGCCTGCAGTACGCGGTCTTCGTCGCCGCCCTCGTCCTGCTCGGCGTCCTGGCCGACTGGGACCGCCTGCAGAACCAGTTCGCGCAGGCGGACCTGGCCACGCGGCTCTTCCCCGACATCATCACCACCGCGCTGCGCAACACGGTGGTGTACACCCTCTCCGGGTTCGTCTTCGGCCTCGTGCTGGGCCTGGTCATCGCCCTGATGCGGCTGTCGTCGGTGGCGCCGTACCGGTGGGCCGCGAGCATCTACATCGAGATCTTCCGGGGGCTGCCCGCCCTGCTGATCTTCATCTTCGTCGGGGTCGCCGTGCCGCTGGCGTTCCCCGGTACGGAGATCCCCGGGGGCACGTACGGCAACGTCGCCCTCGGCCTCGGGCTGGTGGCCGCGGCGTACATGGCGGAAACGATTCGGGCGGGCATCCAGGCCGTGCCGAAGGGCCAGATGGAGGCGGCGCGTTCGCTGGGCTTCTCACACGCCCGCGCCATGGTGTCGGTGATCCTGCCGCAGGCGTACCGGATCATCATCCCCCCGCTGACCAACCAGCTGGTGCTGCTGTTCAAGGACTCCTCGCTGGTGCTGTTCCTCGGGGTGACGCTCCAGGAGCGGGAGCTCACCAAGTTCGGGCGGGACCTGGCCAGCCAGACCGCCAACTCCACGCCCATCCTCGTCGCCGGGCTGTGCTACCTGCTGGTGACGATTCCGCTGAGCCTGGTGGCCCGACGCCTCGAGGCCCGTGCCGCCAGGGCGAAGTGAGGGACGTTCGATGCCAGAGAACGAGATCGAGATCCGGGGCCTGTACAAGTCCTTCGGCGACAACGAGGTGCTGCGCGGCATCGACCTGGACGTGGCCACCGGTGAGGTGGTGTGCGTCATCGGCCCGTCCGGCTCGGGGAAGTCGACGCTGCTGCGCTGCGTGAACCTGCTGGAGGAGCCCACCAAGGGCCAGGTGTTCGTGGGCGGTACGGACGTCACGGACCTGGACGTCGACATCGACGCCGTACGCCGCCGGATCGGCATGGTGTTCCAGCAGTTCAACCTCTTCCCGCACGTGACGGTCACCGAGAACCTCACGCTGCCGCAGCGGCGGGTGCTGAAGCGCGGCAAGGAGCACGCGGCGAGGGTCGCCCGGGAGAACCTGACGCGCGTCGGGCTCGCCGACAAGGCGGACGCCTATCCGGCGCAGCTGTCCGGCGGCCAGCAGCAGCGGGTGGCGATCGCCCGGGCGCTGGCGATGGGCCCCGAGGTGATGCTCTTCGACGAGCCGACGTCGGCGCTCGATCCGGAGCTCGTCGGCGATGTGCTGTCGGTCATGCGGATGCTGGCGTCGGAGGGCATGACGATGATGGTCGTCACGCACGAGATGAGCTTCGCCCGGGAGGTCGCCGACCGGGTGGTGTTCATGGACGGCGGCGTGATCGTCGAGGAGGGCCCGGCCGCGCAGGTGGTCGGCGACCCGCGCCACGAGCGCACCCGCCACTTCCTGACCCGCATCCTGGACCCAGCGGCGGCGCCCGGCCCCGAGGAGCCGTCCTAGCCGCCGGCCCGGACAGCAGGTATGCCCTCGCCGGTCTCGGCGGCCTGCGTCCAGGCGACTTCCCGGGTTGAAGCACGGGCCGCTTGCAGTGAGGCGAGTGCAGCCTCACGGCCGTCGGCGAGCATCACCGCCAGGTCGGTGGCGACCCGGCCCGGATCATGTCCGGTCCCGCGTGGCCGAAGCGACCTGAGCGCGGCGGAGTACGCGGCGGTCAGCCCGGTGACTTCAGCGAGATCGGCCGGCAACCGCGCCCCGGCGTGCCCGACCACCCCCGAACCATCGGCACCGACATGGACCCTGGGACGCAACCCGATAGTCGGCACGTAGAAAGCGCCCTCCGCCTGGACCGACGGAACTCCTCAGCAAGGTTCGTCGCCCCAGGTTAGGAAGGCACTTTCGCGCTTCCGCCCCACCGCCAGCCGTACCCAAGTGAAACGGCGAGGCTAGGGCACGTAGCGGTACCAGGGGGTCCAGGTGGAGCCCTCCTGCTGCGCGTAGATCTGCGTGCCTCCGGCGGTGGCGGCATAGACCCGGTGGTATCCGGACGCCCGGATCTGCGTGCCGACCATGGTCCAGGCGACTCCGTTGCTCACCCGGACAGGTCCGTTGCTGCTGCCCGAAATACGGTAGACGTAGTTGTTCGGCGGGCTGATGAAGAAGACTTCGTCCCTGACGCCGTCACCCGTCCAGTCCGCGTTCAGATATGCGCCAGTTCGGCAGACCACGGCAACCACATGTCCCCATGCCGTGATCTGGCAGGCTCCTGGCGAGTCCGGAGAAGCCGGGGTGTGCGTCGCCGCCTGGGATGTGGTCGTGGTCATGAGGACGACGCCGAGAATTCCGCACATCATCAGTGCCAGTTTTCGCATACGCATTCGTACCTCCCGTGGTTGACCGGTACGGAATGCCGGTTACGCGCCCCAGAAAGGGTTGATGACCCACCTGGTGTACCAGCTCTCCGTCGGAGCCCCGGAGTTGTAGAACTTCACTCGTGCATATGCCAGGGTTTCACCGTTCTGGAAATAGGTGAGGAAGACGTTCCGCCATTCGTAGCAGGCCTTGTCGCCGATCGGCACCCGGAACACCGACGGGGCGGTCCGAATCTGCCCGTTGACGTACCCCTGGAGCACAGCCGTCGCCTGGTTCTTGTCCGCCGGCGTCGCGTCGCACAGTTGCAAGGTGATGTCTTCGAGGCGGTTGACATTCACCCATTGGCCGCTCCAGTCCACCGAGATTTGGTGCCCGTCTCCGGACGGAAACTGCGTGGCCGCCGAGGCGGAGCCCGAGAGAACCGTGGTCAACGCGCATGCGATGCCGGCCATCACGGCGACACCTTTGATCGTGAACTTGTTCATCTTCAAGTCAGCGAACCCCTATGCGCAGTTGATTGTGTGGGACCAGTGGCTGAGCACCCCGCAGGCTAGCAGTCTTACGTTCTCCTGGGCAGGGGAAAGCGGCCCGGTCACCGCCCTCGCAACCGTCCCGTACGCGTACGGGACGCTATCCGGCCAGAACGATTTCGAATTCGGGTCATCTTGCTCATGCGGACGGGCTCGATGATCGGGTACCCGAAGGAGAAGGAAGTCTGGATGCTGCGGTCTGGCAAGGCGCACCGGTGGGCCAGGACCAGGTAACCGGCGATGAGCAGCGGCGCATACGGCAGGTCGAGCACGTACCCGACGGTGCGGCCGCGGATCTCGGCGGTGACGGGCCGGGTGGCGAGGCAGTACGCCAGGGCGGCGGCTGTCACGACTCCGGTGGCGGCCGGGGCGGCGAGGCGCCGGCGGCCCCCGGCGGCGCGGCGGCCAGCACGCCGAACAGCACCCACACCGGCAGCAGCGGCAGCGCGATCACCGCCCAGGCGAAGGTCGCCGGGCCACTGCCTCCGCCCGCGCGCCACACGGCGGCCTCGACGATCTGGTGGGCGCCCAGGAGCAGCGGCAGCGCGGCGAGCGGCAGTTCACGGGCCCGGCGCGCCCGCGCCGTACAGGCCACGCCGATCGCGGCGACGACCGTGCCCGCCGCGAGATCGGCCGTGGCGCTCCAGCACATGGTGGGCACCGTACGGGGGCGACCGATCAACGGTCCGGAGGCGAACCGGACCGGTACTCCTTCCTCGGCTCCTGCCTGGTCCGCCCGGGCCTGCGCGGGGTGAGGGACGCGGTGGCGCGCCGGTGGTCCCGTTCACCTGGTCGACTGACGCCGCCGCTCCTCGCCGACGCGGCCGGGGCCCCGCTGCCACGCTGACGGCATGTCGTGGTTTCCGGGCCGCCTGCGGCGGCAGCGCGTGCGGCGCACCGTGCTCGTCCTCCTGCTGGGTCTGGTCAGTCTCGGGCTGGTCGTGGCCATGTTGGTGGCCGGGCTGGACACGGGCGATCCGCTGGCGAGCGTCCTCGGCCTGTTCGTCGGGCTCGCCGGGCTGGCGCTCTCCGCCGCCGACTTCCTGCGCGGACAGGAGGCGCCGCCGCCCGACCCCGGGGAGCTCGCCGACGACCTGGCGCGGATCCTGCGGGCGCAGTGGTTGGAGGAGGCCGAGTCCCGTCGGCTGCGCGATCCGCGGGTGCTGCCGCTGGTGTGGAGCGCCACCCGGCGCGACGTCGGCGACCGGGCCGAGACGGTCGTACGGGCCGGAGGCGGGGCGGGCGGCGGGGGGCCTCTGTCTGCCGGTGACCGGGTGCCGGGGCAGGGCGCGGGGCCCCGGGTCGTACGGCTGCGGCTGGACGGCCGGCTCGACGGGCGGTTCGAGGAGGCGGTCGCCGGGCTCGCGGCCGGGTACCGGCAGATCGGCAGTGGACGGCTGGTGGTCCTCGGCGAGCCCGGCGCCGGGAAGACCGTGCTCGCCCTGCTGCTCACCCTCGGGCTGCTGGAGCCCCGGGAGTCCGGCGGGCCGGTGCCGGCGCTGCTGCCCGTGTCGTCCTGGGACCCGGTCTGCGAGTCGCTGGACGACTGGCTGGTGCGGCGCCTGGCGGAGTCGTACTACGCGGGCCGCACCGAGATCCCGCGCTCCCTGCTGCTGCACGGGCTGCTGCTGCCGGTCCTGGACGGGCTGGACGAGATCCCGGAGTCCGCGCGGCGCAGTGCGGTGCGCGCCCTGAACCGCGCGCTGGGCCGGGAGCGGCCGGTCGTGGTGACCTGCCGGTCGGCGGAGTACGAGGACGTCGTCAAGGCGGGGTCGCCCGCGCTGCACCGCGCGCCCGTCGTGGAGATCAGCCCGGTCGCCCCACGGGACGCCATCCCGTATCTGGCGGACGTGGCCTGGCCGGAGGAGTCCGACTGGTCGGCGGTGTACGAGCGGCTGCGTACGCGCCCGGACAGCCCGGTGGCCGGGGCCCTGTCCACCCCGCTGATCATCTCGATGGCCCGCACGGTGTACGAGCGGTGCGGCGGGCAGCCGGCGGAGCTCGTCGACGAGGAGCGGTTCCCCAGCCGGCACGCGGTGGAGGACCACCTCATCGAACGCTTCGTGGACGCGGCGTACGCACCGGGCGCCGTGCCCGCCGAGGGCGAGGGCGGCTCCACGGCCCCGGATCCCGCGAAGGCGCGGGAGTGGCTGACGTTCCTCGCCCTGTATCTGCACCGGTACGGCGAGCGCGATCTGGCGTGGTGGCTCATGAGCCCCCGGCTGCTGTCGGCGTGGGCGGCGCCGGGGATCGGGCTGGCGTTCGGCGCGCTGCTGGCGGTGGCGGTGGGGCTGGGGCTGTCCCTCTTCGCCCCGGAGCGCGGCGTGGACGGCGCGGTGATCGGCGTCAGCGTCGGGATCGGCGCCGCCTTCACCGTCCTCACCATGCTGATCTGGTACGCGACGGCGGGCCGGCTGCCGGGCCGGCCGTCGTTCACCGTGCGCGGCGCGGTGCCCCGGCTGCGCCGGGGGTTCGTGGCCGGGCTGGCGGTCGCGGCGATCCCGGCGGTGGTGGTCATCGGCATCATGGCCCTGGTCGGCGCGGTGGACGGGTTGTCGCGGGAGGAGGCGGCGACGCTGCTGGACGCGGTGACGTTCGCCGTCGCCCTGATGGTGGTGGTCGGCTGCGGTGTCGCCGTGCACGAGTGCCTGGACGCGCCTCCCGGCCAGGCGGCCCGGGCGGAGCCGGGCGCGTCCCTCCGCGACGACCGTCGCTCGGCGCTGATCGGTGCCCTGGCCACCGGGGCGGTGGTGGGACTCGGCGCGTTTCCGGTGCTGGTGCTGACGCGACTGCCGGTGTCGCTCCTCGCGGCCGCGTGGCACGGGTGGCGGCACGAGCCCGCGCTCGCGGACGTGGTCTTCGCCCGGATCCATGAGCAGGCCGGGTGGTTCGGGCTGTACGAGGACGGCGAGTGGCACGTCGCCCTGTTCGTCGCCGAGTGCTGCGTGCTGCCGGGCCTGGTGACGGCCCTGCTGATCCTGTTGTCGCGGGCGTGGACCCGGTTCCTGCTGCTGCGCCTGGTGGCGGTGGTGCGCGGCCGGCTGCCGTGGCGGTTCATGGGGTTCCTCGCCGACGCCCATCGCAGGGGTGTCCTGCGCGGGTCCGGCGGCCAGTACCAGTTCCGGCACGTGCGTCTCCAGGAGACGCTGGTGGCCCGGGCGGCGCCGGGTGTCGCGCCCACGGTGCCCCGGCTCGTCGGTCCCTCGCGCCGCCCGCTGGCGCGGGTGAAGGCCGGTGCGGCGGTGGCGGCCCTGACGCTCGTCGTCGGCACGCCGCTCGCCTTCCCGGAGGATGCCTCCACCGCCACGCTGATCCCCCGCCATCCGGTGCACACCCTGGCGTTCGTACGCGGCGTGGTGGTGGCGAGCGACGGTGAGACGGTGTCCCGCTGGAACGCGGCCACCGGCGATCCGCTCTCCGTGCGTTCCCTGCGCCGTGATCAGCTGGTGGACGTCGAGCGCTCACTCGACCTGCCCGCACTGGCGCGGCTCCTCCCGGAGGGAGTAGGAGAGGAGGACGAGGCCCCCGGCGTCCTGGAGGCGCGCAGCGGGCGGCACATCGAGGCCGACGCGCTGGCGAGGACCGGCGATCGTGACCGGGTCCTGATCGGATACTGCGACGGTCCTCTGCTCGTCTGGGACCTGGACGAGCGGCGGCTCGTCGCGAGGACCGCCGCGCCGCGCGGTCCGTCGACCTGTGGTGGCCCCACTCCCGTCAGCGGAGACCTGAACACCCTGGCCGCCGTCGGCGGCGAGGACCCCTGCGTCGTCGGCGTGTGGAACACCGGGTCGGGGAAGCTCAGGGCGAGGCTCCGCCCGTGCGCGCGGCACGGCGCGTTCCTCCCGCACTTCGTCGAGGCGCTGGCCCTGAGCCATGACGGCCGCTTCCTCGCCACCGGTGACAGCGGCGGCGTCGTCCGGGTCTGGGACACCCACGCACGCGAGGAGGTGGGGCGACCGCTCATCGGGCACGACACCCGGGACGCCGTCTTCCGCATCGCCTTCGACACCGGCGGCCGCCGCCTCGCCACGTACAGCGGTGACGGCACCATCCGGGTGTGGCCCTTCGGATGAGGGGGATCGTTTCGCGCGATCCGGGTACCCGAACCCCCTCCCGCAGCCGAGGAAAGGGGAGGACCGAGCACCGTGAGGAACCATTCGCACGACGCCACCCGGCCCGAGGAGGGCCCGGAGGAACCGGCCGGGCTGCGGCTGGCCGGGGGCCGAGCGGTGGAGGGCGACCCCACCGCCGTGCCGTTGGACGCCGCCATGGGCGGCGGCGGGGCGGCCGGGGACGCCTGGCTGCCGCGGGACAGGATGCAGGCGATCCTGGAGGCCACCAAACAGGTCGCGGGGCTGCTCAAGGGCGCCGGGCTGCGGTTCGCGCTGGCGGGCAGTGTCGCGGCGTACGCGCACGGCGTGCCGGGCAACCTCCAGCACGACACCGACTTCGCGATCCTGCGCGAGGACGCGGACGAGGTGGCCCGGGTGCTGGAGGGCGCCGGGATCCCGGTGCGCAAGCCGCCGGAGGACTGGCTGATCAAGGCGACGGCGCACGGCGAGAACATCGATCTGATCTTCGAGCTGGCCCGGCATCCGGTGACGCCCGATCTGCTGGAGCGTGCGGACGTCCTGCCGGTGGACTCGGTGCGGATGCCGGTCCTCGCCCCGACGGACCTCGTGGGCAGCCTGCTGGCCGCCTTCTCCGAGCACCACTGCGACTTCGGAGCCGTACTGCCGATCGCCCGGACCCTGCGGGAGAAGATCGACTGGGAGCTGCTGCGGCGCGAGAGCCGGGGGTCCGCGATGCCCGAGGCGTTCCTGTTCCTGCTGGAGCGCCTGAACGTGATCGAACCGGTCACCGAGCGAACGCTCACCGAACGACGGGAGGGACCGTCATGAGCGCGGCCGACACCGCCGAATACCGCATCGCCCACTTGCGGGACCGGCTCGCCAGCGAGGACATCGCCGAGCTCGGCGTACGCATCGAGCAGCGGGGGGCGAGCGTGATGCTGTACGGCACCGTCTCCAGCCCCGCCTGCCGCACCGAGATCCTGCGGATCGCCGCGGAGGAACTGGCCGGGCTCCCGCTGCGGGAGGACCTGGTCGTGGCCTCCGCGAATCCGCCCGACCACTCCGAGGAGCTGACGTGATCCGAGTAGCAGCCGTCGGCGACATCCACCTGGGCCCGGACAGCGCCGGAACGCTGCGCCCCGCCTTCGAGACGCTCCGCGACTGCGCGGATCTGCTGCTCCTGGCGGGCGACCTGACGCGGCACGGCACGGCCCGGGAGGCGGAGGTGGTCGCCGGGGAGGTGGCCGGTCTCGGCGTGCCGGTCGTGGCGGTCCTCGGCAACCACGACTACCAGAGCGACCAGGAGGCGGAGGTGACGGCGGCGCTGGACGCCGCCGGTGTGACGGTGCTGGAGGGCGAGGGCACCGTGCTGAGCATCGACGGGGTGCGGGTCGGCGTGGCCGGGACCAAGGGGTTCGGCGGCGGTTTCGCCGGGCGCAGTGGCGGCGAGTTCGGCGAGCCGGAGATGAAGTCGTTCATCCGGTACACCCGGCGCTGCGCGGACGGGCTGCGGGGGTCGCTGAACACCCTGAAGGACGCGGGCTGCGCGGTGCGGATCGCCCTGACGCACTACTCCCCCGTGCCGGACACGCTGGCGGGCGAGCCGCTGGAGATCTATCCGTTCCTGGGCAGCTACCTGCTGGCCGAGGCGGTGGACGAGGCGGGCGCGGACCTGGCGGTGCACGGTCACGCGCACATGGGCGTCGAGCACGGCATGACCAGCGAGGGGATCCGGGTGCGCAACGTCGCCCAGCCGGTGATCGGCCGGGCCTTCGCCATCTACCACCTGTCCGTGCACGCGGAGGCCGGGGACGGTCAGGACAGGTGGGCGCGGGAGCGGGCGGCCGCGGTGCGCTAGGCACGCTCGCCGGTCGCGTTAGTCCTCCACGAAGCGGGGGTAACGGAGGATACTGCGACACATCGGACCAAACCGCAGAAAGACGGCATCGAAGGAGCCGAGGATCGTGACGGACGTATCGAGCCGGGGCCCCGCGCCCGGCGACGACCGGAAGGTGCTCACCAACCGCCAGGGGCACCCGGTCTACGACAACCAGAACCAGCGCACCGTCGGCGCCCGCGGCCCGGCGACGCTGGAGAACTACCAGTTCCTGGAGAAGATCAGCCACTTCGACCGGGAGCGCATCCCCGAGCGTGTCGTCCACGCCCGCGGCGTCACCGCGTACGGCTACTTCGAGGCGTACGGTGCCTGGGGCGACGAGCCGATCAGCCGCTACACCCGCGCCAAGATCTTCCAGGAGCGCGGCAAGCGCACCGACCTGGCCGTGCGCTTCTCGACGGTGATCGGCGGCCGCGACTCCTCGGAGGCCGCCCGCGACCCGCGCGGGTTCGCCGTGAAGTTCTACACCGAGGACGGCAACTGGGACCTGGTCGGCAACAACCTGGGCGTGTTCTTCATCCGGGACGCGATCAAGTTCCCGGACGTGATCCACTCGCTCAAGCCCGACCCGGTCACCTTCCAGCAGCAGCCGCGCCGGATCTTCGACTTCATGTCGCAGACCCCGGAGTCCATGCACATGCTGGTCAACCTCTTCAGCCCGCGCGGCATCCCCGCCGACTACCGCCACATGCAGGGCTTCGGCGTCAACACGTACAAGTGGGTCAACCAGGAGGGCAACACCGTCCTGGTCAAGTACCACTGGATGCCCAAGCAGGGCGTGCGCAGCATGACCGAGGAGGACGCGGCCAACGTGCAGGCCGAGAACCTCGGGCACGCCACCAAGGATCTGTACGAGGCGGTCGGGCGCGGCGACTACCCCGAGTGGGAGCTGCTGGTCCAGATGATGGAGGACCACGACCACCCGGAGCTCGACTTCGACCCGCTGGACGACACCAAGACCTGGCCGGAGCAGGACTTCCCGCCCAAGCCGGTCGGCAAGATGGTGCTCAACCGGATGCCGGAGAACTTCTTCGCCGAGAACGAGCAGATCTCCTTCGGTACGGGCGTGCTGGTGGACGGCCTGGACTTCTCGGACGACAAGATGCTGGTCGGCCGGACGTTCTCGTACAGCGACACCCAGCGCTACCGGGTCGGCCCGAACTACCTCCAGCTCCCGGTCAACCAGGCCAAGAACGCCGACGTGCGCACCAACCAGCGCGACGGCTTCATGACGTACCGCCAGGACGGCCACGGCGAGAACCCCGACGTCAACTACGAGCCGTCGATCAGGGGCGGGCTGCGCGAGGGCGAGTACCCCACGCACGACGAGCAGGGCCCGGAGATCCGGGGGCGGCTCACCCGCAAGCGGATCCCGCGCACCAACGACTACATGCAGGCCGGGCAGCGGTACCTGCTGATGGAGCAGTGGGAGCGCGACGACCTGGTGCGCAACTTCGTCAACGCGCTGAAGGAGTGCGACCGGCCCGTCCAGGAGCGGATGGTCTGGCACTTCCTGCTGGTCGAGAACGACCTCGGGCTCCGGGTCGGCGAGGGCCTGGGCATCAGCCCGCAGGACGTCGCCCACCTCGAACCCCTCGCGAGCCAGGACCTCACGGAGGAGGACCGCAAGCGGCTGGCGAACCTCGGGGAGAACCCGCCCCGGGACGTGGAGGGCCTGACCATGACGCACTGCGTGCCGGACGAGCGGCATGTGGTGACGCGCTGACGGCACCGGCCACAGGGCCCCACCCCCACCGGGTGGGGCCCTTGCCATGCGCCGCGCTCGCCCTGCGCCGCGCTCGGTGTTTCAGGGGCGGCGCCAGGCGTCGCTCTCCAGGTGGGACCCGGCCTGCGGGCCCATGCGGAGCATCCCGCCGTCCACGACCCAGGACGCGCCGGTGACGTACGAGGACCCCTCCCCCGCCAGGAACGCGATGACCGACGCGACCTCGCGGGCGTCGCCCGGCCGGCCCAGCGGCACGCCGGGCCGGGACGTCCGCGTCACGTCCTCGTCCTCCTGGCCCGTCATGGGCGTGGCGATCTCGCCGGGCGCGACGGCGTTCACGGTGATGCCGTACTCGGCCAGCTCCAGCGCCATCACCTGGGTGAGCAGCCCGAGGCCGCCCTTGGCCGCGCAGTAGGGCGCGGCGCCGACGCGCGGCTGGTGCTCGTGCACGGAGGTGACGTTGACGATCCGGCCGCCGCCGCCCTGCCGGATCATGCGGCGCGCGGCGATCTGGCCGCAGAGGAACGGCCCGATCAGGTCGACGTCGAGGACGCCGCGCACGGTCTCGTACGCCATGTCCAGGAAGGGCGTGGCCGTGCCGGTGCCGGCGTTGTTGACCAGGACGTCGACGCGGCCGAGCTCCTCCGCGAGCCGGTCCACGGCGTCGGCGGCGTCCGGCAGCTTGGTCAGGCCCATGTGGGTGAGGGCGGCCCGGCGCCCGTGCGCTCGTACCTCCTCGGCGGTCCGCCGGGCGCCCTCCTCGTCGGTGTGCCAGGTGATGCCGACGTCCATGCCGTCGGCGGCGAGCCGGACGGCGGTGGCGCGGCCGATGCCCGAGTCGGACCCGGTGACGACGGCGACGGGGGTACGGGCGGCGCGGTCGCGGGCGGGTGAGTTCATCGCTCCTCCTGGACGGTGGTCACTCGTTGGACGGTCGCGTTGGTCGGGAGCTTTGGCGGTACCACGTCGCCCGGAGGGCAAACGCGGGCGTCCGGGCGGTTACTGGGGCGGGTGTGTACTGAGTGACTGATGATCGGGCAGGGGAATGAGATGCCAGAAGTATCAGCTCCTGTGATCAAACTGGTGCGGCGGACGACCGAACCCGTGGCGGTACAGACCATTCGATCGACCGCGGCGGCCGTCATCTCGTTCGTCGTCGCGCTGGCCGTGCTGCCCGACCAGCCCTCTCCCCTGACGGCGCCGCTCACGGCGCTGCTGGTCGTGCAGGTCACTCTCTACTCGACCCTGACCACCGGGATCCGGCGGGTGAACTCGGTCGTCGTCGGCGTACTCCTCGCCGTCGGCTTCAGCGCGCTCGTGGGGCTGACCTGGTGGAGCCTCGGGCTGACCATCTTCACCGCGCTGATCGTCGGCCGCTTCGTACGGGTGGACGAGTTCGTGCCGGAGGTGGCGATCAGCGCCATGCTGGTCCTCGGCGTCTCGCAGGCCGCGTCGGTGGCCTGGCACCGGGTGCTGGAGACGCTGATCGGCGCCGGGGTGGGCCTGCTGTTCAACCTGCTGTTCGCGCCGCCCGTGTGGGTGCAGAGCGCCGGGGCCTCCATCGACGGGCTGGCGCGGGGCATGGGCCGGATGTTCCGGACCATGGGCGACGAGATCGGCGAGGGGCACATCCCGTTCCCGCACGCGGCCGCCCGGCTGCACGAGGCGCGGCGGCTGGACCACGACATCGTGGAGGTCGACGCCTCACTGCGGCAGGCGGAGGAGAGCCTCATGTTCAACCCCAGGGTGCGGGAGGGGCTGCTGTCACGGATCGTGCTGCGCACCGGCCTGGACACGCTGGAGATCTGCGCCGTGGTGCTGCGGGTGCTGACCCGCAGCCTGACCGACCTGGCGAAGTTCCGCACCGAGGAGTCGCTGTTCCCGCCGGACGTGGCGGCCGGGCTCAAGGAGCTGTTCGGGCAGATGGCCGATGCCATCGAGAGCTTCGCCCGGCTGATCACCACGCAGGTGGCGGCCAACGCCGAGCGCGCCGAGGAACAGCTGACCGAGGCGCTCGCCGCCAGCCGGGCCACCCGTGACCGGGTCGCCGACATGCTCCTGGAGGACGTGCAGGAGCATCCCCGGCAATGGCAGCTGCACGGGGCGCTGCTCGCGGAGATCGACCGCATCCTCGACGAGCTGGACCTCGACAAGCGCAGTGAGCGCCTCATGGAGGAACTGGACCGCCGCTCGGCCGAGCTCGGCGAGCGCCACCCGCGGTTCCACGCCCTGAGCCGCCGGCTGCGCGGCCGTCGTGCGGAGCGCCGCCCCCGGGTCGAGGCGTAGGACCTGTCTTCCGGCTCGGGGTCGGCGGCGCGGCCGCTGTCGGACCCGGGTGGCAAGCTGGAAGGACTGCCCCCGCCGCAGGGAGAAACCGATGCACCGCCCGCCCCCGCCCCCTCCTTCACCGCCGCCCGACGGGCCGGACGCGCTGTTCGGCCTCCAGGAGCTGCTGTGCGCCGCCGAAGCGCCGGAGCACGGGCCGGAGCCGGGGCCCGCCGGAGCGGACGCCGCCGCCGGACTGCTCGACGTGACCAAGATCCACGCCGAGCCGGCGGCCGCGCTCTCCCCGCGCGGACGCGCCATCATCGGGCGGTTCCCCGGCGCACGGCTCATCGAGGTGGGCTCCCACTGGAACATCCCGCGCCTGCACGGCAACGAGGGCAACGCGGAACGCTGGGTGCGCGTCAAGCGGCAGACGCTCGTGCTGGGCGTGCGCAAGTCGTTCGAGGTGCGCCCGAACGGCCGCTCCGCCGACTGGATCGCCCCCGGCGCCTCCAACGGGTGCGCCATGGCGTGCGCGTACTGCTACGTGCCGCGCCGCAAGGGCTACGCGAACCCGATCACGCTGTTCACCAACGTCGAGGACATCATCGGGGCCCTCGACCGCCACATCGGCGGCCTCGGGCCCAAGCCGGAGCCCAACCAGTGCGATGCCGACCGCTGGGTGTACGACATCGGCGAGAACGGCGACTGCTCCGTGGACGCGCTGATCGGCGACGGCACCGCCGCGCTCGTCCACGCCTTCCGGCGGTGGCCCACCGCCAAGGCGTCCTTCGCCACCAAGTACGTCAACCGCGCGCTCCTCGACCTCGACCCGCGCGGCGCCACCCGTGTCCGCTTCTCCGTCATGCCGCCCGCCGACTCACGGCTCCTGGACATCCGCACGAGCCCGGTGGCCGACCGGATCGCGGCCGCGGGCGACTTCGTCGCCGCCGGATACGAGGTCCACTTCAACCTCTCCCCCGTGGTGATCCGGCCCGGCTGGGAAGCCGACTGGGCCGAGCTGCTGCGCCACATGGACGACGTCCTCCCGCCCGCCGTCAAACGGCAGGCGGCGGCCGAGGTCATCATGCTCACCCACAACCGCGAGCTGCACGAGGTGAACCGGACCTGGCACCCGCGAGCCGAGGACGTCCTGTGGCAGCCCGGTCTGCAACAGGCCAAGCGCTCGCAGAACGGCGCCCGCAACGTCCGCTACCGCGACGACGTCAAGCGCGAGGCCGTCGCGCGCCTCACGGCGCTGATCGGGGCCCACGCGCCCTGGCTGCGGGTGCGGTACGCGTTCTGACAGGCGTACGGCCGCAAGGGCATCGGGCGGCGGAGGCGTGGAACACGTCCGCAAGGCCCGGCGGAAGCGCCGGCCCCCGAACCGCCGACCCGAGGAGGCCCTGTGTCCGACGACGCCCTCGCCCCTGTGTACGCCCGTATCCGGGAGGAGGTCGCCGCGCGCGCCGACCGGCTGTGGGACGTCGCCCTGGCGCTCCACCGCGATCCGGAGACCGCCTTCGAGGAGCACCGGGCGGCGCGGCTGCTCTCCGGTGAGCTGGAGACCGCCGGGTTCGAGGTGGAGCGGGGGGTCGCCGGCCTGCCGACGGCGTTCACCGGCCGGTCCGGCGGCGATGGGCGGCCGTGCGTGGCGCTGCTGCTGGAGTACGACGCGCTGCCCGGCCTCGGTCACGCGTGCGGCCACAACCTGATCGCGGCGGCTGGTCTGGGCGCGGCCCTCGCCGCGCGGGCGGCGCTCGGCCGGGTCGAGGGCTCGCTGCTGGCCGTCGGCACGCCGGCCGAGGAGCACGGCGGCGGCAAGGTCGTCGAGGTGGAGGCGGGGCTCTTCGACGGGGTCGACGCCGCGCTGATGGTGCATCCGGGCGTGTACGACTGGACGTGGGCGCCGCTGACGGCCAGCGCGCAGCTGCGGGTCGGCTTCCACGGCCGCGCGGCGCACCCGACGGGCAACCCGACGGAGGGCATCGACGCGCTGGCCGCGCTGATCCAGCTCTTCAACACCCTGCCGGTGCTGAGCAGGAGGCTGCCGCCCGGCTCGCACGTGCAGGGCATCGTGTCGGACGGCGGCCGCGCCACGAACATCGTCCCGGAGTACGCGGAGGGCCTCTTCGGGCTGCGTGGGGGCACCACGGCGGCCCGGGAGGAGCTGGAGGCGGAGCTGCGCTCCTGCGCGCAGGGCATCGCGCTGGCCACCCGTACGACGGTGGACGTGGACCGGGTCGGCGAGGGCTACGAGCACTTCCGCGACAACGACGTGCTGTCCGGGCGGTTCGCGGACCACATCGCGCGGGCGGGGCTGCGGCTCTCGGAGCCGGTGCCGGGCATCTACCTCGGCTCGTCCGACATCGGGAACGTCAGCAACCGCGTGCCCGCGATCCACCCCTGGGTGTCGATCATGGACCTGGAGGACGGCGCGGACCACACGCCGCGGTTCGCGGCCGCCGCGGCCTCCCCCCGCGCGCGGCGGGCCATGCTCGCGGCCGCCGAGGCGCTGGCCTGTACGGCGGCGGACGTCCTGCTGCGCACGGAGGTGCAGGAGCGGGCGTGGGCCTGCCTGCGGGACAAGGCCGCGGCCGGGCTGTGACGCCCGTTCCCGAGCGCGCGCGGCACCTCAGTCCTCGATGGCCACGCGGATGCTCTTGACCTCCGTGTCCGCCGCGTCGGGCACGACCATGCCCGCGTCGACGCCGGTGCGCAGATAGCGCAGGACCTCCGCGTTGAGGCGCTCGCCGGGCAGGGCCGCCGGGATGCCGGGCGGGTACGGGGTGAGCATCTCGGCGGTGATCCGGCCGACGGCCTTCTCCCACGGGACCTGCTCGGTCCTGCCGAAGAACGCGTCACGCGGGAGGATCACCTGCTCCAGCCGCAGCTCGGCCGGGTCGGGCACCTCGATCCGGGGCGCGGGGCGCAGCTCGTCGGCGTGGGCGGCGGCCTCCGCCAGGGCTGCGACGAGGGCGTCCGCGCTCGCTTCGTCGTCCGCGTGGGTGAGCTGGGCGCTGCTGCGGCGGTGGTCCGACAGATGCAGGTTGATGTGGTGCTTCTCGCGCAGCCGGTCGGCGACGCGGTAGCCGGTCGTGCCGAGGGCGGAGATGTCGACGATGACCTGGAGCGGGTCCATGTCGGAGGCGCGGCCGGGCCCGCAGAAGTCGTCGCGGCCGTGCACGTGCAGGCCGTCGATCTCGGCGATCCGCGCCCGTACCGACTTGGCGAGGGCGAGCGCGTCGTCGTAGAGGGCGTGGCCGTGTTCCACCATCTGGCGGCGCCAGCCGTCGAGGGCAGCGTAGACGAGCACGGAGGGGCTGGTGGTGCCGAGCAGGTCCTCGCGGTTCTTGAGGACCTGCGGATCGATGAGGTCGCCCTGGAGGTGGAAGACCGAGCCCTGCTCCAGCCCGGAGCCCATCTTGTGGACGGAGGTGACGCACACGTCCGCCCCGGCGTCCATGGCCCAGGTCGGCAGGTCCGGGTGGAAGGGCAGGTGGGCGCCCCACGCCTCGTCGACGATGAGGGGTACGCCGTGCTCGTGGCAGACGCGCGCGATGCCGGGCAGGTCGGAGCAGGTGCCGTACGGCGTCGGCGTCGTCACCAGCGCGCCGCGCGCGTCGGGGTGCTCTGCGAACGCGGCGCGGAAGGCGTCGGCGGACGGCGGGTGCGCCAGGTGCAGGTCGGCGTCCCACTGGGGGTCGACCCAGATGGGCACGATGCCGGCGAGGACCAGGCCGGAGACCACCGACTTGTGCGCGTCGCGGCCCACGAGCAGCTTCTCGTGCGGGCCCGCGACCGACAGCATCGCCGCCTTCACGGACAGGGAGCTGCCGCAGGTGGAGAAGAAGGTGTGCTCCGCGCCCACCGCGTCGGCCATCAGCTCCTGGGCGTGCTCCAGGATGCCCTGGGACGACATCCGGTCGTCGAGGCCGCTGGTGGCCAGGACGTCGGAGAGGAACACGGCGTCGCCGAGCACCGCGCGGACGCGGGGATCGGCACCGCGCCCCTGCTTGTGCCCGGGCGGGGTGAAGGGGGTCTGGTTCTCGGCGTGGTACGCCTTCAGGGCGTCGAGTACGGGTGCCTTCGAGTGGTCCATGTCCTCGCGGGTGCCCTCGCGCCCGGGCCGGAAACGGGACCGCTCGTGTGGCGCTCAGGGCCGCGGGTTGGTGCGCTGCCAGCGCGGGCGGGCGTCGCCGCCGCGGCGCCCGGCGACGGAGACGCAGCGCGGGCAGAGGCGCTGGACGCGGTCGGCGGCGCCGCCCGACTCCGGGAAGGTGTCGGTCCACGTGATGTGGGGGAAGCGGGCCAGTTGGGAGCGGCTGAGGGAGAGTCCGCAGACCGTCTGGTTGAGGCCCGGTTCCCAGGCGTGGACCTCGCCGGCGGGCAGCCGGCGGCGGCCCTCCTCCTCGTCGGTCCACTGCCCCGAGGCGGCGACCGCGTACCGCTTGGCTCGCGGGGCCATGGGCGGCTCAGCCGGCGGCGTTGTCGACGCGCAGCCGCACCTGCTGCTCCAGCCGCTCCAGACTGCGGTCGAGGGCGTCGGAGACGGCCTTGTCGCCCGGGTCGTGGCTCTCGTCGAAGAAGGACAGGTGCACGGTCACCTCGCTGGTGCCGGTGTCCATGCCGGCGACCTGGAGCCAGCCGGTGTAACTGCCTTGCTCCCGGGTGCCCCATTCGAGCCGCATCTGGTCCCGCTCGGCGCGCAGCAGGGCGGGCGTGTCCTCGTCGGTGCGGTCCTCGTGGACGGTGACGGCGGGCAGGTCCTGGGCGTGTACGTGCAGCTCGGCGGGGAGCCAGGTGTCCAGCTGGTCGATGTTGGCCACCTGGTCGAAGACGTGCTCGGGCAGCGCGGGCATGGTGCGGGAGCGTTCGTACTCGGTCATCGCTGTGTACCGTCCTCGGCTCGGGGTCGGTCGTTCCCGTCACGGGTTCCCGGCAGGCGGCGGCTGAAGCGGGGCGAGGGCCAAGCGGGCAAAAAGAGAGCCCCGGCTGGACGGGGGAACCAGCCGGGGCAGTCAGGGGGCGGTTGTGAAGGCGTCTTCACAACCGACTGAATGAACGATAAACCATTCCTGCGCGACGGCGCCAATCGCCTCCGGGCAGGACTTTCGCCCGTCCGGGCCTCACCGCCTCACCGCCTCACAGCGCCGACTGCGGAGCCGTACGCCCCGGGGCGGTCGTGGCCGCGGCGGCCGCCTGAGCCGACAGCGGCGTCGCGATGTCCTCCAGCGACCTGCGCTCCGCCGGGACGGCGAGGAACAGGGCCACCAGACCGCCCAGGACCATCACGGTGGCGCCGATGCAGAAGGCCAGCACGGTGTCGGCGGGGGCACCGCTCTCCGTGAGACCCGCGAAGATCAGCGGCCCCGAGATCCCGCCGACGGCGGTGCCGATGGCGTAGAAGAAGGCGATGGCCATGGCCCGGGTCTCCATCGGGAAGATCTCGCTGACGGTGAGGTACGCGGAGCTCGCGCCCGCCGAGGCGAAGAAGAGGACCACGCACCAGCAGGCCGTCAGGGTGGTCGCCGTGAGCCGCCCGTCGCCGAAGAGCCAGGCGGTGGCGAAGAGCAGGATCCCCGAGAGCAGGTACGTACCGGCGATCATGGGCCGGCGCCCCCAGGTGTCGAAGAGGTGCCCGAGCAGCAGCGGTCCCAGGAAGTTCCCGGCCGCGATGACCGCGAAGAAGTAGCCGGTGGAGCCGCTCGGCACGTCGTAGAAGGTCACCAGGATGGCGCCGAAGCCGAAGGTGATGGCGTTGTAGAGGAACGCCTGCCCGATGAAGAGCGCCAGGCCCAGCACCGCCCGCCGGGGGTAGGTCCGGACGAGGGTCCGGGCGATCTCTACGAAGCCGACGCTGTGCCGCTGCTTGATGGTGATCGCGCCGGCGGGCTCGGGCAGCGGCTTGCCCTTCTCGCGCTCGATCTCGCGTTCGACGTCGGAGACGAGCTCCTCGGCGCCCTCGGCGCGGCCGTGGATGAACATCCAGCGGGGTGATTCCGGGACGTGCCGGCGTACCAGCAGGATCACCAGGCCGAGGACGACGCCGAGGCCGAAGGAGATCCGCCAGCCGAGGTCCTTCGGGAAGAGGGCGGTGTCCAGGAACACGACGGACAGCAGGGCGCCGCCCATGGCGCCGAGCCAGAAGCTGCCGTTGATGATCAGGTCCACCCGGCCGCGGTACTTGCTGGGGATCAGCTCGTCGATGGCGGAGTTGATGGCCGCGTACTCCCCTCCGATGCCGAAGCCGGTGAGGAAGCGGAAGAGGAAGAACCACCAGGACGAGTACGACAGCGCGGTCAGCGCCGTCGCGGCGAGGTAGACGGCCAGGGTGATGAGGAAGAGCTTCTTGCGGCCGAAGCGGTCGGTCAGCCAGCCGAAGAACAGCGCGCCGGAGCAGGCGCCGGCGACGTACAGGGCGGCGGCGACACCGGTGACCTGGGCGCTGCTGATGGCGAGGCCGCTGCCCTCCTCGGACAGGCGGCTGGCCATGCTGCCCACGATGGTGACCTCGAGGCCGTCGAGGATCCAGACGGTACCCAGGCCGATCACGATCATCCAGTGCCACCGGGACCACGGCAGCCGGTCCAATCTGGCGGGGACCTGCGTGGTGACGGTCCCGTTCGTCGACTGACCGAGCTCGCTCATGGGTCACCTCCGGGGGGTGTCGTGGCGCGACGCGTGTACCCCATGATCAATCCAGGGAAACGGGCCTGCACGCCGGGCGAGCGGGTACCCCGGCGGTCATGGACGCCATGAGACCCCTGGCCGTGGTGACCGGAGCCTCCAGCGGCATCGGCCGTGAGCTGGCCCGGACGTTCGCCGCGAACGGCTTCGACCTGGTCGTCTGCGCGGAGGACGCCGCGCTGGCGGCCGCCGCCGAGGAGCTGCGCGGCCGCGGCACCGACGTCACGGCCGTCACCGCGGACCTCGCCATGTACGACGGCGTCGAGCAGCTGTACGCCGCGGTGCTCGCCACCCGGCGCCCGGTCGCCGCAGCCGCGCTGAACGCGGGCGTCGGCGCGGGCGGGGCCTTCGTCGACACCGACCTCGCGGACCACGCCCGCGTCATCGACCTCAACATCAACGGGACGGTGCACCTCGCCCACCGGCTGCTGCGCGGGATGGTCGACGCGGACGAGGGCCGGCTGCTGATCACCTCCTCGGTGGCCTCGCTGGCGCCGGGGCCGTTCCAGTCCGTCTACAGCGCCTCCAAGTCGTTCCTCCAGTCCTTCGCGCAGGCGCTGCGGGAGGAGCTCAAGGACACCGGGGTCACCGTCACCTCGCTGATGCCGGGGGCCACGGAGACGGACTTCTTCCACCGCGCGGGCATGGACGACACGCGCCTGGGCCGCCTGCGCCACAAGGACGATCCGGCGCAGGTCGCCGAGGACGCCTTCGCGGCCCTGATGCGCGGCCGGACGCGGGTGGTCGCGGGCTCGGTGAAGAGCCGGGTCCTCGGCGCCGCCGTCAAGGCCGTACCCGACCGGGTGAAGGCGGCGGGGCAGCGCTACTGGTCGGAGCCGCGCGCGGCACGGCGCTAGGGAGCGCCGCCGCGTCAGGAGAGGAGCGAGCGGCCGGTGGGCGCCAGGCGGAGCGTACGGGGAGCCGCCGTCTGTGCTCGTGCGATGCCCGGCAGGATCTCGTCCCGCGCGAGGGGGTGGGACTGGATGCCGGCGAGGTGGCGGCGGTACGCGCGCTCGTCGGGGTACGAGGCGACGAGCACGGCGACGTTCTCCCCGGTGCGCACCGGCAGCCTGGAGAACGTGTTGGGCGCGGGCTCGGTGGCCAGGAGGGCGACGGGCGCGGGTCCCGTCTCCGACAGCGCGGGGAGGAGGCCGTCTCGGATCAGTACGACACCGCTGTCCTCTCCGGGGCGGAAGGACCACACCGTGGCGGCCACGAAACGGTCCGGCGCCGGAGCGCCGACCGCGGGCCGGCCGACGGAGGGGACGGCGAAGCCGGTCCCGGCTGACGCGGGGCGCAGGAGGAGGACATCGTCCGAGTCGACCATGGTGTCGTTGGCTCGGGGACCGTGTTCGGCCCAGACGGGGCCTCCGTAGAAGGCCGTGAGCGCGCGATGGCGCGTCGTCATGTCCCGGAAACCGCGCAGCCAGACGAAGCGGTCCGGATCGTCGAGGTCCCGGAACTGTCCCAGCACGCTCATTCCCGCTTCTTCCTGCGGTTCGACGAACTCCCGGTCGAACAGCTCGATGAGCTCGTCGCGTCGGCGGGGGCGCAGCGTGTACTGGCGGAGCTCGATGACGGCGGCGGGGCCGGAGAGCCCGGTGGTGGGCATGGGTGGACTCCTGCTCGGTGCTCTTGACGGAAAGGGGACTTCCGCGCCGACGGTAGGGGAGCCGTGTGTCAGGGGCTGTCAGGGTTTCCGGGGGAGGTTTCCAGGGAGAGTGCGGGTGCGGGGAGAATGCGTCCATGTCCGCCGGTCGACTGCTGTCAGTGCTGCTGTTGCTGCAAGCGCGGGGCCGCGTGTCCGCACGCGGGGTCGCCGACGAACTGGGCGTGTCCGTGCGCACCGCCTACCGCGACCTGGCGCGCCTCCAGGCCGCCGGATTCCCCGTCTACGCCGAGCCGGGCCGCAAAGGCGGCTACCGGCTGCTCGACGGCTACCGCACCCGGCTGACCGGGGTGAGCGAAGGCGAGGCGCGGGCGTTGTTCCTCGCCGGGCTGCCCGGGGCCGCCGCCGACCTGGGGCTCGCGGCCGAGGTGGCGGCGGCACGCCTGAAGCTGCTGGCCGCACTGCCGGCCGGGCCGCGCGAGGAGGCGGCCCGGACCGCGGCGGTGTTCCACCTGGACGCTCCCGGCTGGTACCGGGAGCACGAAGAGGCACCGCACCTACCCCTGTTCGTCGACGCGGTGCTCACCCAGCGGGTGGTGGACGTGCGCTACCGCCGATGGCGGGCGCCGCAGGAGGTGGACCGCCGCCTCCGTCCCTACGGCCTGGTCCTCAAGTCCGGGACCTGGTACGTCGTGGCCGCTGCGGAGAACGGGACGGCGACCACCTACCGCGTCTCCCAGGTCCTCGACGCGGTAGTGGGCGACGAGCGGTTCGACCGTCCGCGCGACTTCGACCTGGGCGCGTACTGGGCCTCCTACCTCGACGATTTCCAGGCACGCCGCTACACCGGAACAGCCACCGTCCGCCTGTCCCCTCGAGGACGCCGGCGCCTGCCCGACAACGTCCCCCCGGAGGTGGTGCGGGCGGTCGACTCCACCGCGGTCCCCGTCGGCGACCGCGGATGGGTCGAGGCGGTCATCCCGACCGAGAGCACCGACCACGCCTGCGGCGAGCTGCTGCGCCTCGGCGCGGACGTCGAGGTCGTCGCCCCGCCCGAACTGCGCCGAGCCATGGCCACGACCGTGGCGGTACTCGCCCGGGCGTACGCACTCCCCTGACGCCGGAGTGCAGTCGCGCTCTCAGCGCAGAATCTCGAGCCGCGCCCTCTCGTTCGGCGTCGCGATGTCCCAGAAGCGGGCGATGCCTCGCGCATTGCTGTACACGCCCGTACCGCCGGTGATGATCATGGTGGGTGCTCCTCACTGTCCATTCGCCGAGTGGCCGGCGGGCTGGTCCTTGTCGGACGGCAGCCAGACCCGCATGGTCGCCGGGTCGATCGGGATCGAGACGTGCTCGTGAGTGATCGACCATGTTCCGTTCGTCCGCTGGAGGCAGACGCTCTCTCGTACCCAAATCGACGCCTGGAGCCCGCCTTTGCGCTCTCCCGAGTCCAGGTGGAGCATGTGCGCGAACGCGATGTCCCCGTCGGCCGCGAGCGTGAGGTCGTGGGTCTCCAGGCTGATGGGGCCGACGTATCCGTCGAACCAGCGCAGGAAGTTGCGGCGGATCTCGTCGGTCCCCGTGAACCGCAGCGGGGGGACGACGTCGTAGTAGACGGCGTCGGGTGCGTAGAACGACATGAGCCGGTCGATGTCCTTCGTCTGCTGGGCGTCGGCGCGGTGCGCCAGGAGCGCCCGCATCTCGGACTCGTGGGTGGTCATCGCGTACTCCTTCGGTTGGGGACGTGCCGCGGGAGGGAGGGCGTTTGCCTCCGTCCCGTGCCGCTGCCAGTACGACGAGATGGCGCGGCGGAATGTGACGCGGGGCGCCGATCTCACATTTCGGGGCGCTGTCCCGTCAGAGAGGTGAGGGAAGATCCGAGCCAAGGGAGCCGCGAGACCATGACGACCAGTTCGACCGCGCCGCGGGACGGCCGACTCGACCCGATGTCGGGCGTGGTCACCGGTGAACGCCGCAGGCTGATCAACCTCGCCTACCGGATGCTGGGCTCCGTGGCCGAGGCCGAGGACGTCGTCCAGGAGACGTACGCCCGCTGGTACGCGATGTCCCCGCGGCAGCGGGAGGCGGTGGTGTCACCCGGCGGCTGGCTGACCAAGGTCGCCGGCCGCATCTGCCTCGACGTGCTCCGGTCGGCACGGGTCAGGCGCGAGCGTTACGTGGGGCAATGGGTGCCCGAGCCGCTGCCCGCGCGCACCGAGTGGTCGGCCGGCGTGGTGGACGACAGCACGGCCGATCCGGCCGACCGCATCACGCTCGACGAGTCGGTCGGCATGGCCTTCCTCGTCGTCCTGGAAACGATGACCCCGGCGGAGCGCGTGGCGTTCGTCCTCCACGACGTCTTCCGCTATCCCTTCGCCGAAGTGGCCGACATCGTCGGCCGCACCCCGGCGGCCTGCCGCCAGTTGGCGTCCTCGGCCCGCCGCCGCGTCGAGTCCTCGCGGGCCCCCTTGTCGCCGACGGGCCGGCAGGCCCGTGTCGTCAGGGAGTTCAAACTGGCGTGGGAGGCCAGGGACATCAACGCCCTCATCGGTCTGCTCGACGCCGACGCCACCGCCGTCGGGGACGGTGGCGGGCTCGTCACGGCCCGGCCCCACCCGATCGAGGGCGCCGAGCGCATCGCCCGCTTCTTCGCCGCCCGGGCCCGCCCGGGCAGGCTGGCGATCCGCGAGTGCGCGGTCAACGGCCAGCCCGGTCTGGTGGCCCACCTGGACGGCACCGTGGTGTCGGTGTACGCGTTCGACATCGCGAACGGCAGGATCCGCCGGATCTGGGCCGTGCTCAACCCCGAGAAGCTCCGGCCCTGGAAGAGGGACCCGAGGCCCTAGGGGACACCTCCTAGGCGCGCCGGAGCACCTCCGGGTTGGCGCAGTGGGCGAGGGGCTCGCCGCGGAGGAAGCGGGCGGCTTCCGTCGCGACGATGCGGGCCGCCTTGTGGGCGACCTCGCGGCTGCCGCCCGCGATGTGCGGGGTCAGGACGACGCCCGGCGTGGACAGCAGGCGGGCGCCGGCCGGGACCGGTTCGGCGGGGAAGACGTCGAAGCCGGCGCCCGCGAGGTGGCCGGCGTCGAGGGCGTCGCAGACCGCGTCGTAGTCGAGGAGCGCGCCGCGCGCGCAGTTGACCAGGACGGAGCCGGGCGGCATGGCGGCGATCTGGTCGCGTCCGATCATGCCCCGGGTCTCGTCCGTCACGCGCGCGTGGAGGGAGACGATCCGGGAGCGGCTCAGCAGCTCGTCGAGGGGGACGAGTTCGGCGATGCCGTCCACCGCCTCGGGCTTGACGTACGGGTCGTGGACGAGGACCTCGGCGCCCATGGCGACCAGGACGCGGGCGACGCGCGAGCCGATCGCGCCGAAGCCGACCAGTCCGACGACCGAGCCGTCGATCTCGATGCCGCAGGTGTCGTAGTCGTAGTAGTCGCCGCGCCAGGTGCCGTGCTTGAGGTCGGTGTGGACGTCGCCGATGCCGCGGGCGGCGGCGAGGATCAGGGCGAGGGTGTGCTCGGCGGTGGCGACGGCGTTGCGGCCGGGGGCGTAGCAGACGGCGACGCCGTGGCGGGTGGCGGCCTCCAGGTTGGCGTTGACGGGGCCGCCGCGGCTGACGCAGAACAGCTCCAGGTCGGGGCAGGCGGCCAGCACGCGCTCGGTGAGCGGCGCCATCTGGGTGAGGCAGACGCGTACGCCGCGCAGCGCCTCGATCAGCTCGTCCTCGGTGCCGGACGCCTCGTCGACCTCGGCGACCGCGCCGAAGGGGGTGTGCGGCCACGGCAGCTGCAGTTCGCGTACGTCCAGGTCGGCGGTCGGCGCGGCGGCGCGGAGTTCCTCGGTCAGCAGGCGGGGCAGGACGAAGTGGTCGCCGGCGGCGAGGACGGTGGTGGTCACGGCGGTGCTCCAGACGGGGGTTCAGTGGGTGGTGGTGGCGGCGGTGGCGGTGGCGGGTGCGTTGAGCCGCAGCAGGGACGCCTGTCCTCCGGGCGGCAGCCGCAGTTCGGTCAGGGCGCCGTTCTCCAGGGCCGGGAAGACCTGGCGGTAGCGGGCGAGGGGGATGCCGAGGAGCTTGCACAGCACCAGGCGTACGAGGGTGGAGTGGGCGACGACGAGGACGCGGCCGTCGGGGAGCTCGCGGGCGGCCTCCTCCAGGCAGTCGACCGCCCGGTCGGCCGCCGCCGCGGGGTCCTCGCCGCCGGGCAGGTGGTGGGCGACGGGGTCGGCGAGGAAGGCGGCGAGCGCGTCCGGGAACTCCTCGGCCATCTCGGCGCGCGTCAGCCCGTCGCCGCGCCCGAAGTCGACCTCGTACAGCCGCTCGTCGACGCGCGGGGTGAGGCCGAGGGCGGTGGCGGCGGGTTCGGCGGTGAGGCGGGCGCGGGACAGGGGGGAGCAGAGCACGGCGTCGAGCCGCTGTCCGGCGGCCCAGGCGGCGAGCGTGGCGGCCTGCTGGTGGCCGAGCTCGGTGAGCGGCACGTCGGTGCGGCCGGCGTAGCGGTTCTCCGCGTGCCATTGCGTTTCGCCGTGGCGTACGAGGATGAAGTCGGTCACTGCTCGGCCTTTCTGCGGGCGTGCGCCGCCATGGACGGGTCCAGCCGGCCGCGTCGGGTCAGTTCGTCGACGAACGCGAGGTAGACGGGGGTCAGCCGGGCCGTACGGGACGGGTCGGGGGTCAGCTGCTCGCGGACGCGCACCATGGCGGACGCGGCCTGTTCCAGCGTGGCGCCGGAGGCGGTCGCGGCGAGGACCGCCATGCCGGTGGCGCTCTCGGCGTGTTCGGGCAGGGCGACCGTACGGCCGAGGAGGTCGGCGCGCAGCTGCGACCAGTAGCGGTTGCGGGCGCCGCCGCCGGTGAGGGTGAGCGGGCCGCCGACGGGGGCGCCGAGGTGGTCGAGGTAGTCGAAGCAGAGGCGTTCGACGCAGGCCACGCCGAGGAGGAGGGCGTGGAACTCCTCCGCGTCGCCGATCGGGTCGCCCAGGACGAAGGGCGTGGCCTCGGGTGCGCGGAAGGGAAAGCGTTCGCCGGCGGCGCCGGTGAGGGGGTAGGCGACGGCGGTGGAGCCGGTGGCGGCGGCCTGCCTCGTCAGCGCGTCGAGGTCGGCCCCGGGGAAGCGCTGCGCGAGGGCGCCAGCGCCGCTGCTGGACGCGCCGCCGGGCAGCCAGGTGGAGCCGGGGCCGCGGTGGCAGTAGACCACTCCCCCGGGGTCGCGTACGAGATGGGGGCTCGCGCCCTTGAGGACGAGGGTGGTGCCGAGGACGGAGTTCCAGGCGCCGGGGGTGAGGGCTCCGGCGCCGATCTGGGCGGCGCAGCCGTCGGTCATGCCGGCGACGATGGGCGTTCCGGCGGGGATCGAGGTCGCCGCGGCGGCGTCGGCGCAGACGGTGCCGAGGACGGTGCCGGGGCGTACGACGTCGGGGAGGAGGCCGGGCGGGACGCCGAGCGCGCCCAGTTCCTCGTCGGGCCAGCGGTCGTCGACGAGGTGGTAGCCGGTCTTGAGGGCGTGGCTGGCGTCGCTCGGCAGCTGCCGTCCGGCCAGCCGCCAGGTGATCAGGTCGGCCTGGTGCAGCAGCCGGGCGTTGGGTACATCGGTGTTGTCGAGGAGCCAGAGCACTTTGGGCAGGGCCCAGGACGGCTGCATGGAGCGGTAGCCGAGCTCCTGCCACACCTCGGCGCCCGCCTTGTTGACGCGTGCGGTGTACGCGCGGGCGCGCCCGTCGTCGTACATCAGGCCGGGGGTGAGGGGGGTGCCGCGCTCGTCGGCGAGGAGGACGGTGCCGGAGGTGGCGTCGACGGCCAGGCCCCGGACGCGCCCCGGGTCGATGCCGGTCAGGGCCTCGCGGCAGGCGGCGGCGAGGGCGGACCACCACTGCTCGGGGTCCTGCTCGTGGCGGGGACCGTCGCGGTGGCCGGTCAGCGGGCGGGACGCGGCCGCGAGCAGCCGGCCGGTGCCGTCGACGGCGACCGCGCGGGCGCTCTGGGTGCCGAGGTCGAGGCCGAGGTGGACGGCGTCGGCGGTGAGGGCGTCAGGCATGGGGGGCTTTCTGTGGTGTGGGGAGAACGGGGGCCCAGCCGAGGGAGCGGGCGGCGGCGCGCCAGGCCGAGAACGCCTCGTACAGCTCGTCGTAGAGCGCGGTGCGCCCGGGGTCGGGCTCCCAGCGGGAGCGCATCCGGACGTACTTCTCCGCGGCTTCGCGCATGCCGGGCTCGGCTCCGCTGAGCACGAGCCCGGTCAGGAACGCGCCCTTGGCGCCGAGTTCGGTGTCGGTGCTGCGGGCGGTGGGGACGCCGGTGACGTCGGCGATGAGCCGGCACCACTCGTCACTGGCGGAGCCGCCGCCACACAGGCGCAGTTCGTGGACGTCGGTCCGGGACGCCCGCAGGCAGTCGCGTACGACGAGGGACAGCCCCTCGAAGACGGCCCGGGCGAGGTGCGCGGGCGTGTGGTCGAGGGACAGGCCCCAGAAGGTGCCACGCGCCTGCGGGTCGAGGAAGGGGGCGCGCTCCCCGGCGGGCGAGAGGTACGGCAGGAAGGCCAGGCCGCCCGCGCCCGGTTCGGTCGCGAAGGCCAGTTTCCCGAGGGCGGCGGGGCCGTCGACGGCGAGGGTGCGGGAGGCCCAGTCGAGGACCTCGGTCCCGGAGAGGGTGGGGAAGGCGCGCAGGAGGCGTTCGCGGCCGCGGTAGGCGATGTTGATGCCGCAGGGTTCGCCGGAGGTGTCGGCCTCGCGGGTGACGATCTCCGTGCAGAGGGTGGTGCCGAGGATGGCGCACGCCTGTCCGGGGTCGACGGCGCCCGCGCCGCGCGCGGTGGCGGCGATGTCGTACGGGGCCATGACGACGGGCAGGCCGGCGGGGAGGCCGAGTTCGCCCGCGGTGCGGTGGGTGATCTCGGCGATGCGCTCGTGCTCGCCGAGGACCCGGGGCAGCAGCCGGGCGTGCTCCTCGAACCCGAAGAGGGTGAGGATGGCCGGGTCGTAGGCCCCGGTGGTGTGGTCGAGGAAGGGCGCCGACGCGTCGGACTCGTCGATCGCGGTGACGCCGGTGAGCTTGAGGAAGAGCCAGCCGGCCGCGGTCAGGGCCGTACGGGAGCGGGCCAGGCGGTCCGGGTCGTGGGCGGCGAGCCAGCCGATCACGGCGTTGGGCATGCCGCTGCAGGTGAGGGAGCCGTTGCGGCGGTAGGCCTCCTCCAGGACGCCGTCGGCGGCCCAGCGGGTGAGGAGGTCGCCCGCGCGGCCGTCGGACCAGAGGACGGCGGGGCCGGTGGGGCGGCCGTCGGCGTCGACGAGCCAGCAGCCGTCGCCCTGGGCGGTGAACGACACCAGCCACACCGGGTCGTGGCCGGGGCCGAGCTGGGAGAGGGCGCTGCGGACGGTGAAGACCACCCCGTTCCACACGGCGTCCATGTCCTGCTCCGCCCAGCCGGGGCGGGGGCGCAGCACGTCGGTCCCGATGCGGGAGAGCGCCATTTCCTGCCCCTGGTCGTCGAACACGACCGATTTGATGACCGACGTGCCGACGTCGATGGTGAGAACCGACATGGAATACCTGCCCCTTCGCACTTGCGGACGTCAGGGAAACGTGCCGTCGGGCGGTGCGTCAATCGGCTGGGAAAACCTCCCGTGACCGGCCGGGGCCGCCGTGTGAAATCGCGGCGGCGTTCCCGTCGGCCGGGCGGCGCCTCACTCCGGTCGTGTTAACTTCACGTGAGATTCCCATCCCTCACCCCATCCCTCCCCCACCCTTCCCGGCGCGCCGGTGGAGTGAACCGGAAAGGAGCCGGACGCCGTGACCCGTATGGACGCCCAGGAGGAGCGGCGGCGTCGGCTGCGCGATCTGGTGACCGCCAAGGGGTTCGTCCGCACCGCGGACCTGGCGGAGGAGTTCGACGTGAGTGTGATGACCGTGCACCGCGACCTGGACGCGCTCCAGTCGCAGGGCTGGCTGCGGAAGGTGCGGGGCGGGGCGAGCTGCCTGCCGTCCACGCAGTTCCACGGCAGCGTCGGCGAGCGCATGACGACGATGGCGCAGACCAAGCACCGGCTGGCGCGGGCGGCCGCCGGGCTGCTCGCACCCGGGCAGATCGTGATGCTGGACGACTCGACCACCTGCCTGAGCCTGGCCCAGCAGATGTCCGGCCACACGCCGCTGACGGTCATCACCAACTCGCTGCCGGCCATCTCGGCGCTGGCGCGGGAGCCGGGCGTGTCGCTGATCGCGCTGGGCGGCACGTACTTCCCGGCGTACGACGCCTTCATGGGGCTGCACACGGCGCAGAGCGTGGAGGCGTTCCGCGCCGATGTGCTGTTCATGTCGACGACGGCCGTGACCGGGGGCCGCTGCTACCACATGTCGCCGGAGACGGTGCAGGTCAAGCGGGCGATGATGGCGTCGGCGGCGCGGCGGGTGCTGTTGATCGACCACACGAAGTTCGCCAACCAGGGGCTGTACGCGCTGGCGCCGCTCGCCGACTTCGACCTGGTGCTGGTGGACGACGCGGCGCCGGCGGGCGAGGTGCGGCGGCTGCGGGACATAGGCGTCGACGTCCGCACGGTCGAGGTGTCCGGTACGCCGGACTGAGCGGACTGAGCGGCACCGGTCACGTGAACATCACACGCTCTTCACTCGGGCCGCGGCGCCTGATCCTCCCTCGGTCACCGCGCTGAGCTGGGGGAACCCCCGTCCGTGCGAGTCGGGGCCCGGGCCCGCGTTCCCCGATTTCACGCCATGGCGTACGCGCACGGCGAGGTTTTCTCCCCGCGCATTGACCGCCATCCCGTGCGGCCGTTTCATCGTGACGCCTTAGGCACCCCCCCGCTCCCCCGTCCCCGTGGAAAAGGTGTTTCTCGTGGCCGTCGTTCTGGATCCCTCGTCCTCCCCCGCCGAAGAAACGCCCTCGGGGCATTGGCTGGACAGGATCGGCATTCCCCGGCCCCTCGCCTGGGGATTTCTCGGTGTTCTCATTTTCATGATCGGTGACGGAGTCGAATCCGGATATCTGTCGCCGTACCTCCTGGACGAGGGCATGTCCAAGGAGCGGGTGGCGCTGCTGTTCACCGTCTACGGCGTGACGGCGAGCGTCGCGGCGTGGTTCTCCGGCGCACTGTCCGACCTGTGGGGCCCGCGCCGGGTCATGATGCTCGGACTGGCCGTCTGGGCGGTGTTCCAGGTGGTGTTCCTCGCCTTCGCGCTGCCGACGGGTGACTTCGGGCTGCTGCTGGCCGGTTACGGCCTGCGGGGCTTCGGCTATCCCCTCTTCGCGTACGGCTTCCTGGTGTGGGTCACGGCGGTGACGCCGCAGCGGCGCCTCGGCTCGGCGGTGGGCTGGTTCTGGTTCGCCTTCACCGGCGGCCTGCCGACGCTGGGCTCGCTGGTCGCCAGCTTCGCGGTGCCCGCGATCGGCGCGTACGGCACGCTGTGGTTCTCGCTGGGCCTGGTGCTGGTGGGCGGGCTGATCGCGCTGCTGCTGGTGCGCGAGCCCACGGGCGCCCGCCGCCTCGCGCCCGCCGGGGAGCGCCCGGTCGCCACGCTGCTCGGCTCGCTCGCCATCGTCTGGCGCAACCCCCGGATCGGCACGGGAGCGGTGGTACGGGCGATCAACACGGCGCCGCAGTTCGGGTTCCTGGTCTTCCTGCCGGTGTTCTTCACCGACACGCTGGGCTTCTCGCTGAGCGAGTGGCTCCAGCTGCTGTCGGTGATGTTCGCCACCAACATCTTCTTCAACCTGATCTTCGGGGTGGTCGGCGACCGCATCGGCTGGCAGCGCACCGTCGCCTGGTGCGGCGGCGTCGGCTGCGCCGTGACCACGCTCCTGCTCTACTACGGCACGGTCTCGGCGGGCGACAACTACGCCGTCGCCATGGTGCTGGTCGGCCTCTTCGGCGCGACCCTCGCCGGCTACGTACCGCTGTCGGCCCTCATGCCGTCGCTCGACCCGGCCCACAAGGGCCAGGCGATGTCGGCCCTCAACCTCGGCGCGGGCGCCAGCACCTTCCTGGGCCCGGCGCTGGTGGGGCTCTTCCTCGGCCCGCTCGGTGTCCAGGGCGTCATGTGGATCTTCGCCCTGATGTACCTGGCGAGCGCCGTGATGACCCTCTTCCTCAAGCTGCCGCGGGCGGTATCACCGGCGGCCGCGGGGTACTCGTCGGCTCCCGCCCCGGCAGCCAGGGCGCGGAACGAACCCCCGGAGGCGTAGCCATGAGTGATCCGTACGGCTACCCGACGCCGTCCCAGGCGGAAGGCGAGCGGGAACCGGAGCCGGGCAACGATCAGCATCCCGACGTGGCCCGCTCGACGCCCTCACAGGCGGAGGGCGAGCGCACCGCCGAGACGGAGGAGATCGGCGACGAGGCCACGGGCAAGGACGAGCGGTAAGGCCGCCGAGCGCGGGCCGCGACCGGAGTCTTCCGGTCGCGGTCCGGGCCGTTCCACGGCTGCGGCGGGTCGGCCGGGGTCATCGGCAGCCGGCACAGCTGGACCGGGCCGGGGTAGTAGGGATCGTACGCGTCCACGACGGCCCGGTAGCCGGACGGCCGGCGGATGCCGAGCTCCGCGTGGAGCCGGTCCCAGGCAACCGGGTCCGCGTAGCGGTTCTGCGCGGGGCGGAGCATCGCCATGGCGGCGGTCAGGTAGTCGGTCATGGCTTCCCTTACTGATGTACGCGCAGCCGGCTGGTGGCTGCCCGGTCGGCCGGTCGGCGGGAACTCCGATACTCGCTTGTGCACTCATCGTCATCCGCGGCACCGTCGCCTGGCACCCGAGGAAAGCGGAGAAGATGAACGCGCAGTCCCATCACGTCGACCACGAACTCGTCCAGGCCGCGGCCGACGTCGCCCGCACCCGCTGCCGGGGCGACAACCACACGATGGCGGCGGCGGCCCGCGCCCGGGACGGCAGGATCGTCACCGCGGTGAACGCCTACCACTTCACGGGAGGCCCCTGTGCCGAGCTGGTCCTCATCGGCACGTCAGCCGCGCAGGGCGCCTACGAGCTGGACACGATCGTCGCCGTGGGCGACCGTGACCGAGGGGTCGTTCCGCCGTGCGGCCGCTGCCGCCAGGTCCTCCTCGACTACTTCCCCGCTCTCCGAGTCATCGTCGGCTCGGGCGAGCGCGTCCGGAGCGTCCTCATCACCGACCTGCTGCCGGAGACGTACGTCTGGGCGGACCACCAGCTGGAGGCCGGGCAGGCCGTGCCCCAGAGCACGGGCTGACGCCAGGAGGCGGCGGGGTCTTCGGTACGGGCCCACAGTGCGGTTGAGAACTGGGCAGCTCAAGCCCTTGCTGTCGGACCTGGCGCGCGTTGGCCGCCGACAGCTCCGGGGACCCTACGGGGCTCGCACTCGGCGCAGCCGGCCGGGGCCCGTCGGCGCGTACGGCGCCGGTGCCGACGACCCGGTTCGCTACGTTGACGACCCGAGGTCGACTGGGCAGGCGCCTGCCGGTCTGTCTGCGCTCTACCGCTGATGAGCCGGAGGGGGCATAGGATGACCGGCGTGGACATGCGGACGGTCATCGAGGACCTGGCGAAGGAAGCGGAGCGGCTGATCGACGATCAGGTGTGGGTTCTGACACCCTCCGACCGTCTCGTCGCGGCGAAGGCCGCCGCCGATCTGCAAGCCGCCGTGGGCACCCCGCAGTCCCAGCAAGCCCTGTCCGAAGTCGACCGGCTGGAACACCTGCGAGAAGCACTCGCCGCTGTGGCCATCGCCCTTGCCCACGTCCACGGACGCCTGGCCTGGTTCCTCGGCGCAGCCGCTACCGCACTCACGCCCATCCTGCACTGGCGCGCCGTGCCTGCCGAAGACGGCCCCACCTTCGGCGCCGTCCCGCCGACGCTCCAGCAGTACACGGAAGCCGAAGACGCGATCCGCCGGCTCCAAAGTACGCTCGCCGGCATCACCACCGCCTGACATCACCGTCCGGCTCAGCCAGGAACGTCATGACGTCCGTCAGAGTCCGTCTTCAGCGCGCGGCGAGGTCTGCCGCTTCACGCGTGATGTCGGCGTAGAGGCGGAAGGGGGCAGGGCCGGGTACGCCTCCCTCGGCTTGATCAGTCGCCTGTCGGCTACGGTGCAGGCCATGGACAGCCACGTGTACGTGCCCTGGTTCTCAGTAGGAGAAGCCGACGAGGACGCGTTCGAAACGCTGGATGGGGCACGGCGCAGGTTCGTGTCCGTACTACGCGAGCGCGCCGTCACCTGGCCGTGCGACCCGGACGACACCCTTGTCCTCCGCCCCGAGGAGACAGGGTTCGCGCATCTGCTGGCCGTGCTCTGTGCAGTGACGCCGGGAACCAATGTCATTTCCCATGTCTTCGGTGCGTTCTTCGACGGGCAGGGAGTGCTCGGCAGCGAACTCCACGACCAGATGTACATTCCTCTCCAGGGGTCTGCGGTGGGAATACTGCGCGTGGCCGGTTCACCTGGTCGATGCGCAGAACTGACTGCAGACTGGTTCGAACGCGTCCTGCGGGGCCAGGCCGGCAACCTGGCCGCCCCAGCGTCGTGATCTTCATGTCCGAGTTGCAGCGAATCAGAACGTCAACTGTTTCGGATTCGGATCAGCATCCCAGGCCTCCATGGGATGCGAAAGACCCTGACTGCCGAAAAGACAGCCAGGGTCACATCCTCCGCGAATCCCCGAGGTCGGGGTCCCTGCCAAGATTCGAGAACCGTGTCAGGTACCCGTGACACTACTCAGGCTCATCGAGCGCGAATTCCAGCAGGGGAATCAGGTGTTGAGACAGGGAGTCTTGACGAGCTGCGACTGGTTCACGTCCGCGGGGTCGGGATAGACGACCTGCACGACGGCCCGGTAGCACTGAGTACCAGGCTTGTCCTTGGTGGTCGTCTCGAAGCCACCGAAGCCCTTGTCCTTGGTGATGATCTTCACGCCGGCACTCTTCTTCGCTACGCCGTGGGTTCCGTCGACGTCGAAGCTGATGTAGGGCGTGATGAGGTTGTCGCCCTTGTCGCAGCCGAAGTGGGCCTGGGCGCGGATCTTGCCGGGGTACTGGTGGTCGTCGACGTACACCTTGATGGTGCAGTTCGGGTTTACCTTCATCTTCACCCAGCCCGACTGCTGGGACGTCGCCGAGGCGTTCGGCGCACTGAGCACGACCACGCCGAGGGCGGCAGCACCGACCATGGCAAGCCTCTTCATTTTTGTACGCAAGAAAATCCCCTTATCCCCGTAGGTGAAGCCTTCTACAGAAGTCTTCTGGTCGCCCACGATCTTGGCACCCTGCCATGGCCGGCACAACCGATCAGCGAATACGTTGAGCTGGATTTGAGCTTGAGGAAATCCGTTGTCGGCTTCCCTCCGCCAAGTGCCGAAGGGGAAGGGCGAGCGCGGCCTGCGGAGGTCGTACGGCAATTCACCGATGCTTCAGCCAGGCCGCCGCCGGGAGCAGCCGGTCGCCGTAGTCGAACAGCGCCTGGTTCTCCCAGGCGTTGCCGGACGCCGGGTCGGCCGGGTCCCAGCCGTTGCCCTGGACCGCCGTCCAGGTGGGGTCCCAGTAGACGACGCCCAGGCCGCGGCCGTTCGGGACCGCCTCGACGACGTTCATCACGTCGCGCAGCCACGCCGCCTGCCCGGCCGGGGTCGCCGGGTAGCCGGGGACCAGTTCGCCGGGGAGGTCGATGATGTTCTCGTGGGCGTCCTCGCCGTCCAGGCGGAAGGGGTAGGCGGTCTCCGCGACCAGGACCGGCTTGCCGTAGCGGGCGGAGATGTCGTCGAGGTTCGCCTGGAGGTCGGACAGGGGGCCGTGCCAGTAGCCGTAGAAGGACAGGGCGATGACGTCGAAGGGCACGCCCTGCGCGGTGGCGTTGTCGAACCACCAGCGGTACAGGCCGTTGTCGCCGCCGTGGGCGAGGTGGAGGGCGATCTTCGTGGACGGGGAGACGGCCTTGGCCGCCGCGATCCCGGACTTGAGGAGCCCCGCCGTCCGCTGCCAGTCGTCCGTCGAGCCCTCGGGCCAGAGAAGGCCGCCGTTGATCTCGTTGCCGATCTGCACCATGTCGGCGGGGGTGCCCTGCGCCTTGAGGGCGTTCAGCACGTCGTAGGTGTGGTCGTACACGTCCGTCGTCAGCCGGCTGTACGGGTGCGAGGCCCAGGCGGCCGGCTTGGTCTGGGCGCCGGGGTCGGCCCAGGTGTCGGAGTAGTGGAAGTCGACCAGCAGCTTCATTCCCCGGGCCTTGATCCGCTGCGCCATCCCGAGCACGCGTGCCTTGGTGTTGTAGCCGTCGGCCGGGTCCACCCAGACCTTCAGGCGTCCGTAGTCCGCGCCCGCCGACCTGAGGATGGCGAGGGCGTCGCCGGCGGTGCCCGTACTCGTACGGTAGGTGCCGCCGTGGTCCTCGCTCTTCTTCAGCATCGACACGTCGACGCCCCGGACGGCGAGCCCGGTCGAGCCCGGCGTGAAGGCCAGGTCGTCGACGTTGAGCCAGTTGCCCGCCGTGGCGTCGGAGTTGACGCTGATGGTGCACTGGCCGCCGGTCACCTTGACGGAGGTGACCAGGCGTATCCACCTCCCGTTGGGCGTGGGCGGCAGATCGGTGCGCTGCTCGGCCGAGCCGCAGTTGCGCAGGGCCAGGTACGCGGCGTTCTGGCCGCCGCTGGAGCGGACCCAGGCGCTGAGCGTGTAGCTGCCGTTGGTCAGCCCCGACAGGTACTGGTACGTCTCCACCTTGTACGCCGACGGCGACCAGTGCGTGAGGCGGCTGCTTCCGCTGCGTCCGCCCGCCTCGGCGAACGACGCCGCGTCCTGCCCCGCGGCCGAGTAGGTGGACCAGCCCGACGTCCCGGACTCGAAGCCCGCGTTGGTGAGGGTGGCCGCCGCCGCGGCCTGCCCGCCGGGGAGGCCGGTGAGCAGCAGGGCGACGCCGAGCGCCGTGGCGGCCGCGGCCCTCCATGGTGTGCGGGTGGCGCGTGGTGCGGTGGTGTGCATCGTCGCTGTCCCTTCGACGGTGTGGGGTGGTGCCGTGTGTGTGGGGGGTGGTGCCTCACTCGGCGTCGAGGCGTACGACCCTCACCGCGCCCGCCGGAACCGTGAGGCGTCCCGCCGCGCGCTCGCCTCCCAGCAGCTCGGTGCCGGAGCGCTCCAGCGGCACCTTGGCGTCGCGGTCCGTGTGGTTGATCGCGAAGAGGTACACGCCGTTCTCGCCCGAGCGGCGCACCACCTCCACGTCGGTGGGCAGGTCACTGCGGGGCTCGATGGCGGCGTCCGCGCAGGCCGCGTCGATGACGGGGGCCAGCGCCCCCGCGTCGAGACGGGTGGAGACGTACCAGGCGGTGCCGCGGCCCAGGCGGTGGCGGGTGACGGCCGGGCCGCCCGCGGCGGGGCCGTCGGCGTACGTCCAGACGGTCTCGGCGCCGCGCGGCACGACGAACTCGGTCCACACGTCACCGCTGAGTTCGGCCCCGCCAGGGCCGGACAGGCGGACCGTCTCGCCGGGGAGGAGCGGTGACCACTCCTCGACCGTCAGGCCCAGGACGTCGCGCAGCGCACCCGGGTAGGGGCCGGGGTGCACGGCGTCGTGTTCGTCGACGATGCCGGAGAAGCAGGAGACGACGAGGGTGCCGCCGTTCTCGACGTACGCGCGCAGATTGCGGCCCGCGGCCTCGGTGGCGAGGTAGAGCGCGGGGACGACGACCAGCGGGTAGGCGGAGAGGTCGGCGTCGGGGTGGGCGAAGTCGACGGTGAGGTGCCGGTCGTAGAGCGACACGTAGAAGGCGTCGGCCCGCTCCCGGGCGTCGAGGTCCTGGCTGGGGCGCCACTCGAGGCTCTGGGCCCACCAGGACTGCCAGTCCCAGACCATGGCGACGTCGGGGACGGTGCGGGTGCCGCGGATCTCCGCGAGCGCGCCCACGTCCGCGCCGAGGGCGACCACTTCGCGCCAGACGCGGGAGTCGGTGCCCGCGTGCGGCAGCATCGAGGAGTGGAACTTCTCGGCGCCGCGCCGGGACTGGCGCCACTGGAAGAACATGGCGCCCTCGGAGCCGCGGGCCACGTGGGCGAGGGAGTTGCGGGCCATCTCGCCGGGGCGTTTCGCGGGGTTGCGGGGCTGCCAGTTGACGCCGGACGGGGAGTGCTCCAGGAGCAGCCAGGGGGTGCCGCCCGCGACGGAGCGGGTGAGGTCGGCGGCCATGGCGAGGTTGACGTGGGTGCGGCGGCCGTCGGTGATCAGGTAGTGGTCGTTGGTGACGAGGTCGACCTCGCGGCCCCAGGCCCAGTAGTCGACGGAGTCGCACTGGCTCAGCGCGGTCATGAAGTTGGTGGTCACCGGGGCGCCGGGGGCGAGCTCGTGCAGGATGTCCCGTTCGCGGACGAAGTTCTCGCGCATCGTGGCGTCGGCGAAGCGCCGGTAGTCGAGCTGCTGGGCCGGGTTGCCGACGGTGGGGGTGAGCCGGGGCGGGTCGATCTCGTCGAAGGACGCGTACCGCTGGCTCCAGAAGGCGGTGCCCCACGCTTCGTTCAGCGCCTCCACGGAGGTGTAGCGGGCCTGGAGCCAGCGGCGGAAGTGCGCGGCGCAGCCGTCGCAGTAGCAGGCGGAGACCGGTACGCCGTACTCGTTGTGGACGTGCCACAGGGCGAGCGCCGGGTGGCCGCCGTAGCGGCGGGCGAGCTGCTCGGTGATCCGGGCGGCGGCCGCGCGGTAGGCGGGGTGGCTGTGGCAGATCGCCGCGCGCGAGCCGAACGCGTACCGCACGCCTTCGGGTGTGACGGGCAGCGCGTCGGGATGGGCCCGGTAGAACCAGGCGGGTGGCGCGGCGGTGGGCGTGCCGAGGTCGACGCGGATGCCGTTCTCGTGCAGCAGATCGAGGACCCGGTCCAGCCAGCCGAAGTCGTACGAGCCCGGTGACGGCTCCAGCAGCGCCCAGGAGAAGATGCCGACGCTCACCAGGGTGACGCCGGCTTCGCGCATGAGCCGGACGTCCTCCTGCCAGACGCTCTCCGGCCACTGCTCGGGGTTGTAGTCCCCGCCGAAGGCGAGCCGGTGCGGGCTTGGGACGGTGCGGTCCGGCATGAGTCTCTCCTGAAGGGGTCTCAAGGGGCTGGGAGGGAGCGGGATCTGAGGCGGTGTGGGAACGTGCACACACTCGCCTCCTCGTCGCAGGGCAACATAACCGCACGAGATCAACCATTGACAAGTGTCCGGAACGTTTCTCTACTGTGAACGCTCACAGATGCATGGCCGGCCGGCGCGTCCGAGCGCCAGGCCCCCTTCGGTCAGGGAGAACTCCCCCATGTCGTACACGCCACTGCGCCGCCGCCTCGCGGCCACCGCCACGGCCGTCGCCCTCGGCGCGACCGCACTCACCGCCTGCGGATCGGGGTCGTCCGGTGACGACTCGGCCACCGGGTCCGGCCCCGTCTCGCTCAGTTACTGGGCCTGGGCGCCCGGCATGGACAAGGTGGCGGCGCTCTGGAACGCGAAGCACCCCGACATCAAGGTCACCGTGCACAAGCAGGCGTCGGGGGACGACCTGGTCACCAAGATCATCACCGCGGCGAAGGCGGGGCAGGCTCCCGACCTCGTCCAGGCCGAGTACCAGGCGCTGCCGACGCTGGTCAGCAACGACACCCTCGCCGACATCTCCAAGGAAGTCGGCGGCGTCAAGGACAAGTTCGCCCCGGGCGTCTGGCAGCAGACCACGCTCGGCACGGACGCCGTCTACGCGGTGCCCCAGGACTCGGGGCCGATGATGTTCTACTACCGCGCCGACCTGTTCCAGCAGTACGGGCTCACCGTCCCGGCCACCTGGGACGAGTTCGCCCGCACCGCCCGCGCCCTGAAGGAGAAGGCACCGGACAAGGCGCTGACCACGTTCTCCGCCAACGACTCCGGCCTCTTCGCCGGTCTCGCCCAGCAGGCCGGCGCCAAGTGGTGGACCGTCGAGGGCGACAAGTGGAAGGTCGCCATCGACGACCCGGCCACCCGCAAGGTCGCCGAGTTCTGGGGGGACCTGGTCGCCGAAGGCGCGATCGACAACCAGCCGATGTACACGCCCGCCTGGAACAAGGCGCTCAACACCGGCAAGCAGCTGGCCTGGGTGAGCGCCGTCTGGGCGCCGGGCACCCTGACCACCGCCGCCCCCGACACCAAGGGCAAGTGGGCCATGGCCCCGCTCCCCCAGTGGAGCGAGGGCGAGCGCGTCACCGGCAGCTGGGGCGGCTCCACCACGGCCGTCACCGCCGACTCGCAGCACAAGGCGGCCGCCGCCGAGTTCGCCGCCTGGCTGAACACCGACCCGGAGGCGCTCGCCGCCCTGGTGAAGGAGAGCGGCATCTACCCGGCCGCCACCGCCGCCCAGACCAGCGGCGCCCTCGCCAAGGCCCCCGACTTCTTCGGCAACCAGCCGGACTTCTACGCCCGCGCCGCCGAGATCGCCCAGACCACCGCCCCCGCCGCCTGGGGTCCCAACGTCAACGTCGCGTACGCCGCCTTCAAGGACCGGTTCGGCACGGCCGCCAAGGCGAAGTCCGGTTTCGACGCGGCGCTCGCCGGCATGCAGGACGCCACCGTGGCGGACCTGAAGAAGCAGGGCTTCGAGGTCGCTCCGTGAGCGTGAAGCACCCCCGGGCCGCGCGAGCGGCCGGGCGCGCGGGAGCGTACGGGGTCAAGGCCGCCCCGTACGGCTTCCTCGCCCCGGCCGCCGTCCTCTTCCTCCTCTTCTTCGCCCTCCCCATCGGCTACGCCCTCTGGCTCAGCCTCCACAAGGTCGAGATCAGCGGCCTGGGCCTGGGCAAGGGAGCCCGCAGGGAGGTGTGGGCGGGCCTGGAGAACTACGCCGCCGCCCTCACCGACGGCGAGCTCGGCCACGGCGCGCTGCGCGTCCTCGGGTACGGAGCGATCGTCGTGCCCGTCATGCTCGGTCTGGCGCTGCTGTTCGCCCTGCTCCTGGACGCCGAGCGGGTGCGTGCCCGCTCCTTCTCCCGGCTGGCGATCTTCCTGCCGTACGCGATCCCCGGCGTCATCGCGGCGCTGCTGTGGGGCTTCCTCTACCTGCCCGACGTCAGCCCCTTCCACTACGCCCTGGACCGGCTGGGACTGCCCCGGCCGGACCTCCTCGACGGCGGGCCGCTCTTCCTCGCGCTCGCCAACATCGCGGTCTGGGGCGGCACCGGCTTCAACATGATCGTGATCTACACCTCGCTGCGGTCCATCCCGGCCGAGGTGTACGAGGCGGCGAAGCTGGACGGCGCCTCGCCGCTCCAGATCGCCCTGCGGATCAAGATTCCGATGGTGGCGCCGTCGCTGGTGCTGACCTTCTTCTTCTCGGTCATCGCCACCCTCCAGGTCTTCAGCGAGCCGACCACCCTCAAGCCGCTGACCAACGGCATCTCCACCACCTGGAGCCCGCTGATGAAGGTGTACAGCGACGCGTTCGTGAACGGGAACGTGTACGCGGCCTCGGCCACGGCCGTCGTCCTCTCCGTCGCCACCTTCGTCCTCTCCTTCGCGCTGCTGCGGCTCTCGAACTCCCGTACCGCACAAGGAGGTACCCGATGAGCGGCACCGTCCTGGGAGCGCCGCGCCCACGGCGCCGGACCGCCCTGCTGCCCACCGCCGCCCTCCTGCTGGGCGCGCTGTACTGCCTGCTGCCGGTCGTCTGGGTGGTGGTGGCCGCCACCAAGTCGGGCACGGAGCTGTTCTCCACCTTCAGCCTGCTGCCCGGCACCGGCTTCACCGGCAACCTCGCGGACCTGAGCGCCTACCGCGAGGGCGTGTACTGGCGGTGGATGGCCAACTCCCTCCTCTACGCCGGCCTGGGCGCTGCCTTGTCCACCGTGGTCTCGGCGTGCGCCGGCTACGCGCTCGCCGTCTACCGCTTCCGCGGCCGGGAGGCGGTCTTCCACACCATCCTCGCGGGCGTGCTCGTACCGCCGGTGATCCTCGCCATCCCGCAGTACCTGCTGATGGCGCGGGCCGGCATGACGGACACGTACCTCTCGGTGCTGCTGCCGCTGATCCTCTCCCCGTACGGCGTCTACCTCGGCCGCATCTACGCCCAGGCGGCCGTCCCGGCGGAGCTGATCGAGGCGGGCCGGATGGACGGCGCCGGGGAGGGGCGGATCCTCCTGCGGATCGCGGTCCCGATGATGTCGCCGGGCCTGGTGACGATCTTCCTCTTCCAGTTCGTGGCGATCTGGAACAACTTCCTGCTGCCGTACATCATGCTCGGCGACGACACCAAGTTCCCCATGACGGTCGGACTGTTCACGCTGCTCGCGCAGGGCTCGAGCACCCCCGCCCTCTACACGCTGGTGATCACCGGCGCGCTGCTGGCGATCGTGCCGCTCATCGCCCTCTTCCTCGTCATCCAGCGGTTCTGGAGCCTCGACCTGCTCTCCGGCGCCGTAAAGTCCTGAAGCGGCAGGGGAAGAGGAGACGCGATACATGAACCGCGGTAGTACGGACGGCAAGCGGCGTTCGGTGACGATCCACGACGTGGCGCGCGAGGCGGGTGTCTCGCGCGGGACCGTCTCGCGCGTGCTCAACGGCGGCCACTACGTGAGCCCTTCGGCACAGGCGGCCGTCAACGCCGCGATCCGCAGGACGGGTTACGTCGTCAACCGGCACGCCCGCTCGCTGATCACCGGCCGCTCCGATTCGGTGGCCTTCCTGCTGACCGAGCCGCAGGAGCGGTTCTTCGAGGACCCGAACTTCAACGTCCTGCTGCGCGCCTGCACCCAGGCGCTCGCCGCGCAGGACATCCCGCTGCTGCTGATGATCGCGGGCACCGAGGCCGAACGGCGCCGCAACCTGCGCTACATCCGCGCCGGGCACGTCGACGGGGTGCTGCTCGTCTCCAGCCACTCCGGCGACCCGGTGGGCAGCGAGCTCGACGCGGCGGGCGTCCCCGTGGTCGCCTGCGGCAAGCCGCTCGGGCAGAGCGCGCGGATCAGCTACGTCGCGGCAGACGACCGGGACGGGGCCCGGTCGATGGTGCGCTACCTGTACGAGTCCGGGCGCCGACGCATCGCCACGGTCACGGGGCCGCCGGACACGCCGGGCGGGGTCGAGCGGCTGGCCGGCTACCGCGACGTGCTGGCCGAGTGCGGGCTGCCCGCCGACGAGTCGCTCGTCGTGGCCGGCGACTACAGCCGGGCGAGCGGCGAGACGGCGGCCGAGCTGCTGCTGGAGCGGGCGCCGGACGTGGACGCGGTGTTCGTGGCGTCGGACCTGATGGCGCAGGGCGTCCTGGACGCGCTGCGCCGCGCCGGGCGGCGGGTGCCGGAGGACGTGGCCGTCGGCGGGTTCGACGACTCCCCTGCGGCCCTGTCGGCCCGTCCGGCCCTCACCACGGTCCGGCAGCCCTGGGAGCGGATCAGCGGCGAGATGGTCCGGATGCTGCTCGCCCGGATCGGCGGCGAGGATCCGGCGGCCGTGATCCTCCCGACGGAGCTGGTGCGGCGGGACTCGGCCTGAGGGGCGCGCTCGGCGGGGGTTCGGTTCCTGCCCCGGCTGCCGCGCGCGCTCAGCCGAACCAGACCACCAGGCGGACGTTCTCGCCGCCGTACTCGGCCGCCAGCGCGCGCATCGACGCCCAGACCGGGGCCCAACGGCCGTCCGGCGGCACGATGATCCGGGCCGTGTAGACCACCGGGCGGTACACCGCGCCGTTCAGACGGACCTCGCCGCCCGGCGGCCATTCGTACAGGTGAAGGTCCTCTCCGAAGAGCTCCTCCGCCGCGTCGAGCACCTCGACCGGCGCCCAGACCACGTGGTCCAGGACGAGCTCGCCGTCCGGCCCCGGCAGCCACACGCCCACGCGGTTCCCGTCGGCCTGGTCGCACAGCGGCGCGTCCCAGTCGACCGCCGCGATCTCGGCCCACGTCGCGTACGAGTGGCTGTGGTTCAGTTCGTCGTACTCCTCCGGCTTCGGCACCTCGTCGCAGGAGTCCTCCGGCCACCCCCGCTGGTCGAACAGCGGCCGGTCCACTCCGAGGGACCCGCCGTAGCCGAAGAGGCACTCGCGCGCCTCCCGCGCCTTCCAGAGGTCGAAGTCGAGCAGATCGACCTTCATCTCCCACGCCCCGCCCGCCGTGCGGGCCTCGATCAATCCGTCGATGTACGTCCCCATGGGGGCCGATGCTAGAGGGTGTCTTGTCGATCAGGGCCACCCGTGGCCGTACTCCCCCTCCGGACGGGACGATGATCTAGGGGGTTTCCGTCCAGGCGTGCAGGGGCTCATGCCGCTCGGGGGCGCGCAGCTGCGCCAGCGCGTGGCGTTCGAGCTGGCGCACCCGCTCGGTGCTGAGGCCGATGTGCTCGGCGACCTGCTTGCGGGTGCGCGGCTCACCGTCGTGGAGGCCGTAGCGCAGGGTGAGGATCATCGCCTCGCGGGGCGGCAGGGTGCCGATCGCCGCGCGCAGCTGTTCGGCCAGCGCGCGGTACTCGGCGACGTGCGGCGCCTGGAGGACCTCGGTGTCCTCGATGAGGTCGCCGACGACCGTCTCGCCCTCCTCGCCGACCGGGGTGTCGAGGCTGATCGCGTCACGGCCGACGCGGCGCAGCCGGCTGACCTTGGCGGGCGGGAAGCCGGTCTCGGCGGCCGCCTCGGCGACGGTCGGTTCGCGGCCGAGGCGCGCTTGGAGGGCGCGTTCGGTGCGGCGGAGCTTGGAGAGGTCCTCCACGACGTGGACGGGCAGGCGTACGGTGCGGGCGTGCTGGGCCAGGCCGCGCTCGATGGCCTGGCGGATCCACCAGGTGGCGTAGGTGGAGAACTTGTAGCCCTTGGTGTAGTCGAACTTCTCCACCGCCCGGATGAGCCCGAGGTTGCCCTCCTGGACCACGTCGAGGAAGGACAGGCCGCGCCGGCTGTGCCGTTTGGCCACCGCGACGACGAGCCGCAGGTTGGCGCGGACCATGTGGTCCTTGGCGTGCTGCCCGTCCCGGGCCACGGCCTCCAGGTCGCGCCTGCGCCGCGGCGACAGCGGGCGCCGGCCGGACGAGGCGGCGTCCGCCTCGTGCAGCAGCTCGCCGGCGTACACCCCGGCCTCGATGCGCTTGGCCAGCTCCACCTCCTCCTCGGCGGTGAGGAGCGGCGTCGCGGCGATCTGCGAGAGGTACTGGCGTACGAGATCGGGTTCGTCGTCCGGTCCGCCGGGCTCGCGGCGGTAGACGCGCGGAACGAGCCTCATCTGCGCGGTCATGATGTCGACCTCCGCCGTCATCCCTACCCGGGGCGGCCGCCGTCACGCGCAGGGCGGCCGTGCCCGCGCCACGGGACGGCATTGGCCCAGTCGCGGGGGCGCGGAATGGACCAGGGAGTGGGCCGCTCGGCGGCCTAATTTGAGGGCCTACCCCTGACTCCTCCCCTCCTTCCCGCTGAGGAGCCCCATGTCCCTGCCCACTGCCCCGGCCCGCTCCGTGTCGCGCCCGCGACGCTCCGCGCCCCGGGGGCTGGCGCTCGCGCAGCTGGTCAACTCCGTCGGCGACGGCGCCTTCTACGTCACCTCCGCGCTGTACTTCTCCCGGGTCGTGGGGCTGACGCCCGGCCGGATCGGGCTCGGGCTGACCCTCGCCTGGGCGGTCGGCGCGGTCGCGGGTGTGCCGCTCGGGCACCTCGCGGACCGGCGGGGGCCGCGCGGGGCGACCGTGGCCCTGGCGGCGGCGACCTCGCTGTCGGTCGCGGGGCTGCTGCTCGTACGGTCGTACGCGGCGTTCCTGCTTGTCGTCCTGGCCTACGCCATCGCGCAGTGCGGGCTGGCGGCGGCGCGGCAGTCGCTGCTGGCGGGGCTCGTCGAGCCCGGCGCGCGGACCGGCGTGCTGGCGCGCCTGCAGGCGGCGGGCAACGCCGGGATCGCGGTGGGCGCGGGGATCGGCGCGGTCGCGCTGCACCTGGACACGTCGGCCGCGTACCTCTGCGTCCTCGGCGTCGACGCGCTGGCCTTCGCGGGGTGCGCGGTGCTGCTGGGGCGGTTGCCCGCCGTGGAGGCCGGGGGCGGGTCCGGTGGTGGCGAGCGGCGGTCGGCGACGGTGCTCCGCGACCGCCCGTTCGCGCTGGTCACCTTCCTGAACACCGTCATGCTGCTGCGGATGCCACTGATCAGTCTGGCCCTTCCGCTGTGGATCGCGGAGCACACGGCGGCGCCCGGCTGGTCGGTGTCGGCGCTGCTGGTGCTCAACACCGGCGCGGTGATGCTCTTCCAGGTGCGGACGGCCGCCGGGGTGACGGGGCTGCCGGGCGCGGTGCGCGCGGTGCGCTCCGGCGGTGTGCTGATGCTGGCCTCGTGCGCGGTGTTCGCCGTCTCCGGGGGCCTGGCGGCGTGGGCGGCGCTGGTGGTGCTGGTGGCGGGGGCGGTGCTGCTGGTGTGGGGTGAGATGCGGCAGTCCGCGGGCGCGTGGCAGATCGCGTTCGACCTCGCCCCGGCCGGGCGGCAGGGCCAGTACCAGGGGTTCTTCGGCGTGGGCGTGCCGGTGGCGCGGATGGTGGGGCCGGTGCTGCTGACGACGCTGGTCATCGGCGGGGGCGTGACCGGGTGGCTGGTGCTCGGGGGGTTGTTCCTGGCGGCGGGAGCGGCCATGGGGCCGGCGGTGCGGAGGGCCGAGCGGCGGACGGTGGGGAATGCTCCGCGATCAACGGGGAACCCGGGGAAAACCGTTCTGGAGGAGTAAACCGTGACAGACGAGATGGATGGGATGGACGAGATACCGGATACGGCCGGCGGCGCGGGAGGTGCCGTATGTGCGGGCTGAGCGGTGAGATCCGGTTCGACGACGGGCGGCCCGACCTGGCCGCCGTCGAGCGCATGACCGACCGGCTGGCCGCGCGGGGGCCCGACGGCCGCGGGATGTGGTCGCAGGGCCCCGTGGCGCTGGGCCACCGGAGGCTGAAGATCATCGACCTGTCGGAGCACGGCGCCCAGCCGATGTCCGACAGCGAGGCACGGCTGACCGGCGTGTTCAACGGGTGCATCTACAACTACCAGGAGCTCCGGGAGGAGCTGCGGGCGCTGGGGCACCGGTTCTTCTCCACGTCGGACACCGAGGTGGTGCTGAAGGCGTACCACCAGTGGGGCACGCGCTGCGTGGACCACTTCGTCGGGATGTTCGTCATCGTCATCGTGGAGAACGACACGGGTCGCGTGGTGCTGGCCCGCGACCGGCTCGGCATCAAGCCGCTGTACCTGTCGTACGGCCCAGGCCGGCTGCGGTTCGCCTCCACGCTGCCCGCCCTCCTCGCGGGCGGCGGCGTCGACACCTCGCTCGACCCGGTCGCCCTGCACCAGTACCTGAGCTGGTCGGCGACGGTGGCGGCTCCGCACACCGTGCTCAACGGGGTGCGCAAGCTGCCCGCGGCCACGGTGCGGGTGGTGGAGCCGGACGGCACCTACCGCGACCACTGCTACTGGCAGCCGTCGTACACCCGCCGCCCCGAGTTCGCGGGCATGGACGCCACCGACTGGCGGGACGCGGTGCTGGACGCGCTGCGCACGGCGGTGCGGCGGCGGATGGTCGCCGACGTGCCGGTCGGGGTGCTGCTCTCGGGCGGCCTGGACTCGTCGCTGATCGTGGCGCTGCTGGCCGAGGAGGGCCAGCGGGACCTGGCGACGTTCAGCGTGGGGTTCGAGTCGGAGGGCGGCGAGGACGGCGACGAGTTCGCGTACTCGGACCTGGTCGCACGGCGCTTCGCCACCGAGCACCACCAGCTGATGGTGCCGTCCGACCGGGTGTCGACGGCGCTGGACAACGCGATCGCCGCGATGAGCGAGCCGCAGCTCAGCCATGACGTGGTCGCCTTCCACCTGCTGTCGGAGCAGGTTTCGAAGGAGGTCAGCGTCGTCCAGTGCGGGCAGGGCGCGGACGAGGTGTTCGCCGGCTACCGCTGGTACCCGGCGATGGCCGAGGTCCCGCGCGAGCGGGAGCCGGAGACGTACGCCGAGGTGTACTTCGACCGGCCGCACGGTGACCTCGCCCGGATGCTGAACCCCGATCTGCTGCCCGCCCACGACGTCTCGCGCCGCTTCGTCTACGAGCACATGGCGGAGCCGGGCGCCGAGACGGCGCTGGACGCGGCGCTGCGGCTGGACACGCACGTGATGATGGTCGACGACCCGGTCAAGCGGCTCGACAACATGACGATGGACTGGGGACTGGAGGCCCGGGTGCCCTTCCTCGACCACGAGCTGGTCGAGCTCGCCGCAGCCTGCCCGCCGGAGCTGAAGCTCGCCCACGGCGGCAAGGGCGTCCTGAAGGAGGCGGGCCGCGCGCTGCTGCCCCATGAGGTGATCGACCGGCCGAAGGGCTACTTCCCGGTGCCGGCGATCATGCACATGGCGGGGCCGGTGTACGAACGGGTCCGCCAGGCGCTCACGGCCCCCGAGGCGCGGGCGCGCGGGATCTTCCGGGAGGAGTACGTGGCGGAGTTGCTCGCCGACCCCGACGGCCACCGTACGAAGCGGGGGGCGAACACCCTGTGGCAGGTGGCCCTGCTGGAGCTATGGCTGCAGACGCACGGCATCGGCTGAGCCGCCGGCCGGCCATCGACACGGCGGCCCCGGGACCGGTGCCGGTCGCACTCGCCGGGGCCGCGGGGCCGCTGGACACACCGCAGCCGGTGGTCTCCCACGGGTGCTGGTACCCGTCGGCGGACCCGACCGGCGAGCGGGTGGCGTTCATCTGCGACCGCGGCGGCGTGCCGCAGCTGTGGACCGGGCCGGCGGCCGCCGCCCTGGGCGGGGCCGGGGCCGCCGAGGTGCACCTGCTGGACGCGGACCCGGAGCCCGTGACGGAGGTGGCGTGGTCGCCGGACGGCCGCTGGATCGCGTACACCGTCAACCCGGGCGGCGGCGAGCACAGCCGGGTGCTGTGCGTACGCCCGGACGGCAGCGACCGCCGGGTCGTCGCGGGCGCCGACGCGGGCAGTTCGGCCTACCTCGGCTGCTGGGCGCGGGACGGTTCGGCCGTCGCGGTCACGGTCGCCGAGCCGCCGTCGGCGTACCGCGATCCCGAGCCGGGCCTCGCGGGCCTGCCGGCCGGGTGGGCGGAGCGCGACGGGCACGCCACGCTGCTGGGCGGCGCCGGGCGCGGCGCCGTGGGCCACCGGCGCGGCACCCGCGACCGGCTGTCGGCGTACCTGGTGGACCCGGACGAGCCCGGCGCGGCCACGCTGCTGGCCACCGAGACCGGGGCGGCCACGCTGCGGGTGTGCGACCTGAGCCAGGACGGGCGGCTCGCGCTGCTGCGCCGGGGCCCGCGCGCGCGGCGCGAGGCGGTGGTGCTGCGCACGGAGGACCTGGGCACGGGCTGTGTGCTGCGGGTCGCGGACGCGGACCCGTGGATCGGCCGCTTCTCGGCGGACGGGCGCACGGTGTGGCTGCGCAGCGACCACGAGCGGGAGTTCGCGGCGCTGCTCGCCGTCGGGCTGGACGAGCGCGGGGAGTTGAAGGACGTCTCGGTCGTCGCCGAGCGCGAGCGGAGCGACCTGGAGCTGCTGGCGTTCCTCGGGGACGGCCGCACGGCCGCTCTGGCGTGGAACGTGCGAGGCGCGACCGAACTGGAGCTGCTGGACGTGGAGTCGGGCGTGGGGGGTGCCTTGCCGATCAGGCCGGATCAGGGAGCGGTGTCCGGTGCATGGGGTCTCCCCAGGCCCCCTGGGGCCGAGGGGACGGATCGCAAGGCGGAGGAGGGAGCCACTGCGGAGCATTGGCGACCGACGACAACGCTGGGGGCACCTCCCGTGCCCGCAGGGCTACGGGAGGGAGGCGCGGTGCCAGACGCCGCGAGCCCGGCAAGATCGGCAAGGCACCCCCCGTCGGCCCGGCGCGTGGAGCTGCCGCACGAGGTGGTCACCCGCGTCGCGCGCGGCGGCCCGGCGGGGATGGTGCTCGCCGTGTCGGGGTCGCAGCGGCGGCCCGGCGTGTGGTGGGCGGCCGACGGCGGGGCGCCCGCGCGCACGCCGTGGTCGTCGCGGGACGAGGACGCCGTACCGGCGGGGCGTCCGCCCGTGCGGCCGGTGCCGGTGCGGCTGACCTCGCGCGACGGGCTGGAGCTCGGCGGCTGGTACTACCGGGCGCCCGGGCGGGCCGACACCGACCCGGCGCCGTGCGTGCTCCATCTGCACGGCGGGCCGGAGGAGCAGGAGCGGCCGGTGTTCGAGCCGCTGTACCACGAGCTGCTGGGACGGGGCCTGGACGTCTTCGCGCCGGATGTGCGCGGCTCCTCCGGGTACGGGCGGTCCTTCGTGGACGCCGACCTCGGTACGGGGCGGTTCGCCGCGATCGAGGACGTCGCCGACTGCGCGGCGCACGCGGTGCTCAGCGGGCGGGCCGATCCGCGTCGGCTCGCCGTGATGGGCCACTCGTACGGGGGCTACCTCACGTTCGCCTCGCTGGTGTGGCATCCGGAGCTGTTCCGCACGGGGATCGCGGTGTGCGGCATGTCCGATCTCACCACCTTCTTCGCCGGGACCGAGCCGTGGCTCGCGGAGTCGGCGGCGTACAAGTACGGCCATCCCGAGCGGGACCGCGAGCTGCTGCGGGCGCTGTCCCCGATGAGCCGGATCGACGCGCTGCGCGTGCCGGTGCTGGCGGTGCACGGGGAGCACGACACGAACGTGCCGCCGGGCGAGTCGGAGCAGTTCGTACGGGCGGCGCGGGAGCGGGGGCTGACGGCGGAGCTGCTGACGCTGCGCGACGAGGGCCACGAGTTCCGGCGGGCGGACAGCCGGCGGCTGTTCCGGCGGGCGGCGGGCGACTGGCTGGAGCGGTACCTGGGCGAGTGAGCCCGCACGCGGGGTGACCGAGCGCCTGCGATGCGCCATATATGCGCATAAAGTGAGGGAAGGTGGGCATTCCGTACGTCGCTACGGAGCCGATCACCCGGAACTGGAGGCGCAGACGCATGATTCCCCCGCTCGCCTCGTACGCCGTGGTCGTCCCCACCATCGGACGGCCCTGCCTCGCCGACTGCCTCACCGCGCTCGCCGTGAGCGAGGGGCCCGAGCCGAGCCGGATCGTGCTCGTCGACGACCGCCCCGAGCCGGGCGGCGACGAGCTGCCGCTCGGGGCGCTCGGCCCGCTCGCGGACCGCGCGGTGGTGCTGCGCAGCGGCGGGCGCGGACCGGCGGCCGCCCGCAACACCGGGATCCGCGTGGTGGACGAGCCGTGGACGGTCCTCCTCGACGACGACGTCCGGGTGAGCGCGTACTGGCGCGAGCAGCTCGCCCGCGACCTGGCGGAGGCCTCCCCCGACACCGGCGGCGTGCAGGGCGTGCTGGAGGTGCCGCTGCCCACAGGCCGCCGCCCCACCGACTGGGAGCGCAACACGGCGGGTCTGCGCGACGCGCTGTGGGCCACCGCGGACATGGCGTACCGCACGGAGGCGCTCAAGGCCGTCGGCGGTTTCGACGAGCGCTTCCCGCGCGCCTTCCGCGAGGACGCGGACCTGGCGCTGCGGGTCATCGACGCGGGCTGGCGGATCCGGCGCGGCGAGCGGCGCACCGAGCACCCGGTGCGGCCCGCCGACCGGTGGGTGTCGGTACGGGTGCAGCGGGGCAACGCCGACGACGCGCTGATGGCGCGGCTGCACGGGCCCACCTGGTGGGAGCGGGCGTCCGCGCCGCGCGGGCGGATCCGGCGCCACGCGGCGGTCACCGCGGCGGGGCTCGGCGCGCTCGTGCTGGCGGCGGCCGGGCGGCGGCGCGCGGCCGCGCTGACGGCGGCGGGCTGGCTGCTGGGCACGGCGGAGTTCGCGCGGGCGCGGATCGCGCCGGGGCCGCGCACGGCGGACGAGATCCTGACGATGATCCTGACGAGCGCGGTGATCCCGGCGGTCGCGACCTGGCACCGGCTGAGCGGCGCGGTGCGCCACCGGGGGGCCGGGTGCTGGGACGGCACCCTGTGAGCCGCCGGGGGCCGCTCCCGGCGGCCGTGCTGTTCGACCGCGACGACACGCTGGTGGTGGACGTGCCGTACAACGGCGACCCGGAGCGCGTACGGCCCATGCCGGGCGCGCGGGAGGCGCTGCGGCTGCTGCGCGAGCGGGGCGTGCCCGTCGGGGTGGTGTCCAACCAGTCCGGTATCGGGCGCGGCCTGCTGACCGAGGCGGCCGTACGGGACGTCAACGCCCGGATCGACGCGCTGCTCGGCCCGCTGGACGCCTGGGTGCACTGCCCGCACACGCCCGAGGACGGCTGCGGCTGCCGCAAGCCGGCGCCCGGTCTGGTGGTCGAGGCGGCGCGGCGGCTGGGCGTCCGGGCCGCCGACTGCGTTGTGATCGGTGACATCGGCGCGGACATGGGCGCGGCACACGCGGCCGGCGCGGCGGGCGTGCTGGTGCCGACGGCGCGGACGCTGCCCGAGGAGGTGGCGGCCGCGCCCTGCGTCTGCCCGGACCTGCTGAGCGCGGTGCGGCATGTGCTGGGACAACATCTGAGGAGGCCGTCATGAGGGCTCTCGTCGTCCGGCTGGACAGCTTCGGGGACGTCCTCCTCGCCGGGCCCGCCGTGCGCGCGGTCGCGCACCGGGCCGACCGGGTGGCGGTGCTGTGCGGGCCGCGCGGCGCCCCGGCCGCGCGGATGCTGCCGGGCGTGGACGAGGTGCTGGTCTGGGACGCGCCCTGGGTGGGCTTCACGCCGCCGCCCGTGGACCGCGCGGACGTCGACCGGGTGGTGAACCGGATCGCCGCGGCCCGCGCGGACACGGCGCTGGTCCTCACCTCGTACCACCAGAGTCCGCTGCCGGCCGCGCTGCTGCTGCGCATGGCGGGCGTACGGCACATCGCGGCCGACAGCGTGGACTTCCCCGGCGCCCTGCTGGACGTGCGCCATCGGCGCGCGCCGCACGCCCATGAGGCCGAGGCGGCCCTGGACCTGGCCGAGGCGGCCGGTTTCCCCCGCCCCCCGGGCGATGACGGGCGGCTGCGGGTCCACCACGCGGCGGGCGGCGCGCCCGAGCTGACCGGGCCGGGGCCGTACGTGGTGGTCCACCCGGGCGCGAGCGTCGCGGCCCGCCGGTGGAGCCCGGCCCGCTGCGCCCAGGCGGTGCGGCTGCTGGCGGCCGCCGGCCACCGGGTCGTCGTCACCGGCGGCCCCGACGAGCGGGAGCTGACCGCGCTGGTCGCGGGGAGGCACGGGCTGGACCTGGGCGGCCGGACGCGGCCGCCGGACCTCGCGGCGGTACTGGCGGGCGCGGGCGCGGTGGTGACGGGCAACACCGGTCCGGCGCATCTGGCGGCGGCGGTCGGTACGCCGGTGGTCTCGCTCTTCTCGCCGGTGGTGCCCGCCGAGCGGTGGGGCCCGTACGGGGTGCCGCACGTGCTGCTGGGCGACCAGCGGGCGCCGTGCGCGGACAGCAGGGCCCGCGAGTGCCCGGTGCCGGGCCATCCGTGTCTGAACCAGGTCACGGCCGAGGACGTGGTCGCCGCCGTGGAGAAGCTGCTGGAGGCGGACGAGTGAGCGGCGGCGGCCGGGCGCCGCGGATGCCGTGGGCGCCCCGGGTGCTCGTGCTGCGGGCGCTCGGGCTGGGCGACCTGTTGACGGGGGTGCCCGCGCTGCGGGCGCTGCGGCGGGCGTTCCCCGGGCACGAGACGGTGCTGGCCGCCCCGGCGCAGCTCGCGGAGGCCGCCGCCGCGACCGGCGCGGTGGACACGCTGCTGCCCGCCTCGGCGCCGGGCCGCGCCGTGCCGGTCCGCCTGGAGTGGCCGGGCCCGCCGCCCGAGGTGGCCGTGGACCTGCACGGCAAGGGCCCCTCCAGCCATCTGCTGCTGCGCAGGCTGCGGCCGGGGCGGCTGCTGGCGTTCGCCCATCCGGGCACGCCGGAGGTCGCGGGCCCGGAATGGATTGCCGACGAGCACGAACGCGCCCGCTGGTGCCGCCTGCTGGAGTGGTACGGCATCCCGGCCGACCCCGGCGACCTCCGCCTCCCGGCGCCGCCGGACCCCTCCCCCGCGCCGGGCGCGATCGTCGTCCACCCGGGCGCCGACTCCCCGGCCCGCCGCTGGCCCGCCGAGCGGTACGCCGCGGTGGTGCGGGAACTGCTGCGCCGCGGCCACCGGGTGGCCCTGACGGGCGGCCCGGGAGAGGACGAGCTGCTGGACCGGATCGCCGCCCCCGTGCCGGAGCTGGAGGTGTTCCGGGGCGGGCTGCCGTACGGGCGGCTCGCGGCGCTGATCGCCGGGGCCGCCGGAGTGGTGAGCGGGGACACCGGGATCGCGCATCTGGCGGTGGCGTACGGGACACCCTCCGTCACCCTTTTCGGACCGGTATCGCCCCGATTGTGGGGACCGCCCGAGGGTACGCGGCACGTGGCGCTGTGGCACCCGGGCCCGCCCGGCGATCCCCATGGGCGCGAGCCGGACCCGCAGCTGCTGCGCATCCGTCCGGCCGACGTCCTCAAGGCCCTCTCCGACCATCCGGAGGTGTCCCGCCCGTGACCCGTATCAGCATCGTCGTGATCACCCGGGACCGCCGGGAGCAGCTGCTGCGCACCCTGGAGCGGCTGGCGGCGCTGCCCGAGCGGCCGCCGGTGATCGTGGTGGACCACGCCTCCACGGACGGCACCGCCGAGGCGGTGCGGCGGCTGCACCCGGACGTCACGCTGCTGACCCCCGGCCGCAACCTGGGCGCGGTCGGCCGCACCCTGGGCGTACGGCACGCGCGGACACCGTACGTGGCGTTCAGCGACGACGACTCCTGGTGGGAGCCGGGCGCCCTGACCCGCGCCGCCGACCTGCTCGACGAGCACCCCCGGCTCGGGCTGATCGCGGCCCGGATCAGGGTGGGGCCGGACGGCGCACCGGACCCGCTCAACGGCATGCTGGCCACCTCCCCGCTCGGCCGGGCGCCCGATCTGCCGGGGCCGCAGGTGCTGGGCTTCCTGGCGTGCGCGGCGGTCGCCCGGCGCACGGCGTACCTGGAGGCGGGCGGCTACCACCCGGTGCTGTTCTTCGGCGGCGAGGAGACCTGCCTCGCCTACGATCTGGCGGCGCGCGGCTGGGGCGTGTGCCACTGCCCCGACGTGGTGGCCGTGCACATGCCGACCGGCGGCGTACGGCGCGGGCGCCCGGCGCGGCAGCTGCGCAACGCCGTGCTGACCGCCTGGCTGCGCCGCCCGCTGCCCGTGGCGCTGCGGCACACCCGCGAGCTGGCCGCCGACGCCCGGCGCGACCCGCAGGCGCGGGCGGCGCTGCGCGAGCTGCTGGGCCGGCTTCCGGCGGCGCTGCGGGCCCGCAGGCCGCTCCCGTCGGCCGTGGAGGCGGCGGCCCGCCGCCTGGAACTGGAAGGAGCCGTGGCGTGAGCGATCCCCGCACCACCGTCGTCGTCATCACGCACAACCGGCGCGAGGAGCTGCTGCGCACCCTCGCCGAGCTGGCGCGGCTGCCGGAGCGCCCGCCGGTCATCGTCACCGACAACGCCTCCACGGACGGCACCGCCGAGGCGGTGGCGCGCCTGCACCCGGACGTCACACTGCTCACCCCCGGCCGCAACCTCGGCGCCGTCGGCCGCAACCTCGCGGTACGCCGGGCCCGTACGCCGTACATCGCCTTCTGCGACGACGACTCGTGGTGGGAGCCGGGGTCGCTGGGGCGCGCCGCGGACCTGCTGGACCGGCACGAGCGGCTGGTGGCGGTCACCGCGCGGATCCTGGTGGAGCCGGGCGGCCGGGAGGACCCGATCGTGGCCGAGCTGCGGGACTCGCCGGTGCGGGGGCCGGACTGGCTGCCCGGGCCGGCGCTGGGCTCGTTCCTGGCGGCGGCGACCGTGCTGCGCCGCGACGCGTTCCTGGAAGCGGGCGGCTTCCACGAGCGGCTCTGGCTCGGCGGCGAGGAGGAGCTGCTCGCCACGGACCTCGCCACGCGCGGCTGGTGGCTGGCGTACGTACCGGAGCTGACGGTGCACCACGCGCCGTCGCGGGCCCGTGACGCGACGCTGCGGCGCGTGCACGGGCTGCGCAACACGCTGTGGTTCTGCTGGCTGCGGCGCCCGGTGCGGCCCGCGCTGCGCAGGACGCTGGACCTGGCCCGTACCGTGCCGCGCGATCTGGCGTCGCTGCGGGCGTTCGGCCTCGCGCTGGCGGGGCTGCCGTGGGTGCTGCGGGAGCGGCGGGTGGTGCCGGCGGCGGTGGAGGCGCGGCTGGGGGCGCTGACCGAGGCCCAGCGCGAGTCGACGGCGCGGCGTTATGTCGGCTGAGCAGGGGGGTACCCGGCGCTCCGTGATCACCATTGGGGTCGAGGAGGAGTACCTGCTGGTCGATCCGGTCACCTGCCTGCCGGTGCCCCGTGCGGAGCAGGTGCGGGCGGCGGCCGGCCTGGAGCCGATCCTGGACGACCAGGAGGTGCAGTCCGAGCTGCTCCAGGCGCAGGTGGAGGTCGCCACCCCGGTCTGTACGGACCTGGACGAGGTGGGCGGCCATCTGCTGCGGCTGCGGCACGCGCTGGGCTCGGCGGCGGAGAAGAACGGCTGCCGGATCGCGGCCTGCGGCACCGCGCCGTTCCGCGAGACCGCGCCGGTCCCGGTGACCGAGAAGGCCCGCTACATCGCGATGCGCTCCCAGGCTCCGCAGCTCGTCGCCGAGCAGTTGGTCAACGGCATGCACGTGCACGCGGCGGTGCCCGACCGGGAGATGGGCGTGGCCGTCCTCAACCGGATCCGGGTGTGGCTGCCGGTGCTGGTGGCCATGTCGGCCAACTCGCCCCTGTGGGACGGGCACGACACCGGCTTCGCCAGCTGGCGCACCGTGATCTTCGGCCGCTGGCAGGTGGGCGGACCGCCGCCCCGCTTCGCCGACCTCGCCGACCACGAACGGCGGGTGCGCGCGCTGCTGGACACCGGGGTCATCACCGACACCGGCCAGCTGTACTGGCAGGCGCGCCTGTCCGACAAGTACCCGACGGTCGAGGTGCGCTGCGCGGACGTCCAGCTGCGGGTGGACTCGGCCGTGATGTTCGCCGGCCTGGTCCGCGCCCTGATCGCCACGGCCATCCGGGACGAGAAGGCGGGCGAGCCGGTCCCCGAGTGCGCGCCCGAGCTGCTCCAGGCCGCGAACTGGCACGCGGCGCGGCACGGTCTGAGCGGGCTGCTGGTCGACCCCGAGGGCACGGCCCGAAGGGCGGGTGACGTGCTCGCCCGGCTGCTCGACACGCTGGCGCCCGCCCTGGCGGAGGCCGGTGACACCCGCGAGGTGGCCGCGCTCGTGCACCGGCTGCTCCAGCAGGGCACCCCGGCGGACCAGCAGCGGCGGGTGCTGGCCGAGGGCGGTCTGCCCGCCCTGGCGGAGCTGCTGATCAACGAGACCGTCGCACCCTGAAACGCCTGAAAGCCGAAACGCCCTGGTCAACGCCGTGTTCAGCGGCGTACGGGCGTCGCCTTCACACTCCGTAACCACTCGTACGGCCTATACCACCGCGCCCCGCGCCCCCGTTCGGCCGAGCCTGGTCGCAGACGCAGGGGGGACCGGTACGTCGTCGTCCGCGGTCCGCACGTACGGAGGAGATCGAATGAACACCGCTTTCTCACGCAGCTGGGAGCACGCCGTCGTCACCGGCGGCGCGGGCTTCGTCGGCTCGCACCTGTGCACCGCCCTGCTCGACGCGGGCGCGGCCGTCACCTGCGTCGACGACTTCAGCACCGGGCGGCCGGAGAACATAGCCGAGCTGCGCGGCCGCCCGGGCTTCACCCTGGTCGAGGCGAACGTCGCCGAGCCGTTCACGGTCCCGCGCGACCCCGACCTGGTGCTCCACTTCGCGTCCCCGGCGTCCCCGGCCGACTACCTGCGGCTCCCGCTGCACACGCTGGAGGCCGGCAGCCTCGGCACCCGCCACGCGCTGGCCCTCGCCCACCGCGCCGGTGCCCGGTTCCTCCTCGCCTCCACGTCGGAGGTGTACGGAGACCCGCAGCAGCACCCGCAGAACGAGCGGTACTGGGGCAATGTGAACCCCGTCGGGCCGCGCAGCGTGTACGACGAGGCCAAGCGGTTCTCCGAGGCGCTGACCACCGCGCAGGCGGAGGCGCAGGGCACGGACACCGGCATCGTGCGGCTGTTCAACACCTACGGCCCGAGGATGCGCGGCCACGACGGGCGGGCCGTGCCCACCTTCGTACGGCAGGCGCTGGCAGGGGAGCCGCTCACCGTCACCGGCGACGGTCGCCAGACCCGGTCCCTGTGCTACATCGACGACACCGTGCGCGGCATCCTCGCCGCGGCGGCCCACGGGCTGCGCGGCCCGGTGAACATCGGCAACCCCGCCGAGGTCACCATGCTCGAACTGGCCTGCCTCGTCATCGAGTTGACCGGCTCGGCCTCGGAGATCCGGTTCATCGAGCGGCCGACGGACGACCCGGCGGTGCGCTGCCCGGACATCACGCTCGCCCGCGACAAACTGCAGTGGGAGCCGCGCGTCGGCGCCGAGGAGGGGCTGCGGCGGACCATCGACTGGTTCCGCGCCCAGGAGGTCGCCCACGCCTGAACGGCATACCCCCGCCCCCCTCCCCGATCTGCACCCCGACTCGCCGAAAGGCCAGGGACGCCATGCGCATTCTCGGAATCAACGCCCTCTTCCACGATCCCGCCGCCGCGCTGGTCATCGACGGACGGACCGTCGCCGCCGCCGAGGAGGAGCGGTTCTCCCGGCGCAAGCACGGCAAGCGGCCGGTGCCCTTCTCCGCGTGGGAACTGCCCGAGAAGGCCGCCGCCTGGTGTCTGGAGCGGGCCGGGCTGCGCCCGAAGGACCTCGACGCCGTCGCGTACTCCTTCGACCCCGAACTCGCCCGCCCCGCCGCCGAGATGGGCCTGGACGACCCGTGGGACCACCTGCGGGTCACCTACGCCCGCGAGGCGCCCGGCTTCCTGAAGACCGCGCTGCCGGGCCTGGACCCGGCCGCCGTGCGGTTCGTGCCGCACCACATGGCGCACGCCGCCTCCGGCGCGTTCGCCGCCGAGGGCGCCGACATGTCGTCGGTGCTGGTCCTCGACGGCCGCGGCGAAAGGGCCTCCCACCTCGCGGCGCGCCGGGTCCACGACCGGCTGGAGGCGCTGTACGCGCAGGAGCTGCCGCACTCGCTGGGCCTGGTGTACGAGGAGCTCACCGACCACCTTGGTTTCCTGCGCTCCTCCGACGAGTTCAAGGTGATGGCGCTCGCCTCGCACGGCAGGCCCCGGATGCTGCCCGAGCTGCGCCGGTACGTGTACCCCACCGGCGACGGCGGGTTCCACGCGGCCGGGGTGCCGTGGGCGGAGCTGTGCCCGCGGCGCAGGCCCGACGAGGCGTGGACGCAGGACCACGCGGACATCGCCGCCAGCGCGCAGGCCGTGCTGGAGGAGACGCTGCTGGACCTGGTGCGCTGGCTGCACGGCCAGACCCACGACCGGGTGCTGACGCTCGCCGGGGGCGTGGCCCTCAACTGCGTGGCCAACTCCCGCATAGCCCGCGAGGGCCCGTTCGACCGGGTGTGGGTGCAGCCGGCTGCCGGTGACGCGGGCACCGCGCTGGGTGGCGCGCTGCTGCTGGCCGCGGGCGGCGGGGACGACCCCGCGCCGATGCCGGGCGCGGACCTGGGCCGGGACTGGTCCGACGCGGAGCTGGGCGCCTGGCTGAAGACGGCCGCGGTGCCGTTCGACCGGCCGGCGGACATCGCGCAGGACGTGGCGCAGGCGCTCGCGGACAACCAGATCGTCGCCTGGTTCCAGGGGCGTTCGGAGTACGGGCCGAGGGCGCTGGGCCACCGCTCGCTGCTGGCGCATCCGGGGCACGCGGGCAACCTGGAGCGGCTCAACGACGTCAAGGGGCGTGAGCAGTTCCGGCCGGTGGCGCCGATGGTGCTCGCCGAGCGGGCCGCCGACATCTTCGACGGCGTGCTGCCGAGCCCGTACATGCTCTTCGTGCACGACGTGGCACCCGAGTGGCGCGAGCGCATCCCGGCGGTGGTGCACGTGGACGGCACGGCGCGGATCCAGACCGTGGACCGGCAGGCGGAGCCGCTGGTGGCGCGGATGCTGAGCGAGTTCGAGCGGCTCACCGGGCTGCCGGTGGTGGTCAACACCAGCCTCAACACAGCCGGGCGACCGATGGTCGACGATCCGCGCGACGCGCTGGAGTGCTTCGGCTCCTCCCCCGTCGACCTGCTCGCCATCGGGCCGTACGCCGTCCGGCGCGGCGCCTTCTTCTCCGACGACGCCTCCCGGCGTCCGTCCCGGTGACGGGAGGAGGACCGCATGAACATCCTGCTGTGGCACGTGCACGGTTCCTGGACGACGGCGTTCGTCCAGGGGCCCCACACCTACCTGGTCCCCGTGACACCCGGCCGTGACGCGGACGGGCTCGGCCGGGCGCGTACCTTCTCCTGGCCCGACTCCGTGCGGGAGATCACGCCCGAGGAGCTGCGCGAGGCGCCCGTGGACCTGGTGGTCCTCCAGCGGCCTCACGAGCTCGCGCTCGCCGAGCGGTGGCTCGGCGGGCGGCGGCCGGGCCGCGACGTCCCCGCCGTCTACCTGGAGCACAACGCTCCGGACGGGAACGTGCCGGAGACCCGGCACCCCTTCGCGGACCGCGACGACCTGACGCTGGTCCACGTCACCCACTTCAACCGGCTGTTCTGGGACAACGGCTCGACGCGCACCGAGGTGATCGAGCACGGGATCGTCGACCCCGGGCACCTGTACACCGGCCGGGTGGCGCGGGCCGCCGTCGTCGTCAACGAACCGGTGCGGCGCGGCCGTTACACCGGTACGGACCTGCTGCCGGAGCTGTCCGAGGCGGCGCCGCTGGACGTCTTCGGGATGCGCGCCGAGGGGCTGGCCGCGCATCTGGGCCTGCCCGAGGAGCGGTGCCGCACCGCCGACCTGCCGCAGCGCGAGCTGCACGCGGCGATGGCGGAGCGCCGGCTGTATCTGCACCCGGTGCGCTGGACGTCGCTGGGTCTCTCCCTGCTGGAGGCCATGCACCTGGGCATGCCGGTGGTGGCCCTCGCCACCACCGAGGCCTACGAGGCCGTGCCGCCCGGCGCCGGGACGCTCTCCACCCGGCCCGAGGTGCTGGCGCGGGCCGCCCGCCGCTATCTGCACGAGCCGGAGGCGGCGGCCGAGGACGGGGCGCGGGCGCGGCAGGCGGCGCTCGAACGGTACGGGCTCAAGCGCTTCCTGGACGACTGGGAGCGCGTGATGACGGAGGTGCGCTCATGACATCGGCATCGACATCGGCACCGCTGGGCGACGACGGCACCCTGGACGGCACCGGGCCGGGAGCCCTGTCCATCGCGCTCGTCTCCGAGCACGCCAGTCCGCTCGCCGCGCTCGGCGGCGTCGACGCGGGTGGTCAGAACGTCCATGTCGCGCGCCTGGCGGGCGCCCTCGCGGACCGCGGCCACCGTGTCACCGTCTTCACGCGGCGCGACGCCACCGATCTGCCCGACCGGGTGCCGCTGCGCCCCGGTGTGGAGGTGTGCCATGTTCCCGTCGGCCCCCCGGAGCCGATCCCCAAGGACGAACTCCCGCCCTACATGCCCGCGTTCGGTCGCTACATGGCCCGCGAGTGGCGAGGCCGGCCGCCCGATGTGGTGCACTCGCACTTCTGGATGTCGGGCGTGGCCTCCCTCCAGGCGGTACGCGGGCTGCGGCTGCCGCTGCTGCACACGTACCACGCGCTCGGCACCGTGAAGCGGCGCCACCAGAAGGACGCCGACACCAGCCCGCCGCAGCGCGTCGCGTGCGAGCGGGAGGTCGGCATGGGCTCCGACCGGGTGATCGCCACCTGCCACGACGAGGTCCTCGAACTGGCGCGGATGCGCATCCCCCCGGACAAGGTCGCGGTCGTGCCGTGCGGTGTGGACACCGACCAGTTCCGCCCCGACGGGCCGGTCGCCGAGCGGAGCACGGCCGTGCGGTACCGGCTGCTCCAGCTGGGCCGTCTGGTGCCCCGCAAGGGCGCCGCCGTCTCGGTGGAGGCGCTCGGCCGGCTGCCCGACGCGGAGCTCGTCATCGTCGGCGGCCCGCCGCCGCACCTGATCGACCAGGACCCCGAGGTACGTCGGCTGCGCGAGCTGGCCCGGGCCGTCGGGGTCGCCGACCGCGTCCGCTTCACCGGCGGCGTGGCCGGCGAGGACGTACCGCCGCTGCTGCGCAGCGCCGACGTGGTGCTGTGCCCGGCGGACTACGAGCCGTTCGGCATCGTGCCGCTGGAGGCCATGGCCTGCGGCCGGCCGGTCGTCGCCAGCGCCGTGGGCGGCCAGCTGGACACCGTGGCCGACCCGGTGACCGGGCGGCTGGTCCCGCCCCGCGACCCCGAGGCGCTGGCCGCCGCGGTCGCCGACCTGCTCGCCGACCCCGAGCGGCGCGCCGCGTGCGGCGAGGCCGGCCGGCGGCGGGTGCTGAGCCGGTACGGCTGGGCGCGCGTCGCGACGGCCACCGAGGCGGTGTACGGCGCGGTGCTCGCCGAGCGCGGCGCCGTGACGGAGGTGGCCTGAGACCTGTCCCTTCCGCCCTCGTGACCCCTTGAAGGAGGTGCGGGACCGGCCGCCGTCCGCCAGGACGCGGTACGCCCGAACGCCCATGACAGATCCCCTCGCTTCTCTCGCACTCGAGGCCGCGCAGCGCCACTGCCAGTCGCTGCAGGACGCGCTCGGCCGCTTCCGCCGGCAGAACCTGGACCGGATCGCTCACTGGGGCGGCGAGCTGGCCGCCGTGCTGCCCGTGGGCGGCCGGCTGCTCGCCGCGGGCAACGGCGGCAGCGCCGCGCAGGCCCAGCACCTCACCGCCGAACTGGTGGGCCGCTACCAGCAGGAGCGCCCCGCCTATTCGGCCATCTCGCTGCACGCCGAGACGTCCAGCGTGACCGCGATCGGCAACGACTACGGCTTCGACCAGGTGTACGCCCGCCAGGTCGCGGCCCACGGCCGGCCCGGCGACGTCCTGGTCCTGCTCTCCACCTCCGGCCGCAGCGCCAACCTCATCGCGGCGGCCGTCACCGGCCGGGCGGCGGGGCTGCGGGTGTGGGCCCTCACCGGGCCGCGGCCCAACCCGCTCGCCGAGGCGGCCGACGAGGCGCTGTGCGTCGACGCCGACTCCACGGCCACCGTCCAGGAGGCCCATCTGCTCGCCGTGCACCTGCTGTGCGAGTGCTTCGACGCGGCGGTGTCCTCCGGGGTACCCGCGCGGGCGGCGGGCGCGGCGGCGCCCGTCGCGGCCCATCGGAGGATGTCATGACCGCCATGAGCGGACGCAAGCCCCTCGTCGTCGTCGGCGACGTGCTCCTCGACGAGGACATCGAAGGCGTCGCCAGCCGGCTCGCGCCGGACGCCCCGGCGCCGGTCGTGGACGTCACCGGCGACCAGCGCCGCCCCGGCGGCGCGGGCCTCGCGGCGGCGCTCGCCACGCGCGGCGGCCGCGACGTGGTCCTGGTGACCGCGCTCGGCGACGACCCCGCCAGCGAAGCCGTACGCCGCTCCCTGCGCGGCCGCGTCCGCGTCGTGGAGCTGCCGCTGAACGGCACCCTGCCCGTCAAGACACGGGTGCTCGCCGGCGGCCGGCCCCTCGTGCGCATCGACCGCGGCGGCGGCGACCCCGGCGAACCCGACGGCGCCGTGCGCCAGACCCTCGCCGACGCGCACGCCGTGCTCGTCGCGGACTACGGACGCCACACCGCGAGCGCGGTGCGCGAGCACCTCGCCGCCGTCGCCCCCAAGGTGCCGGTCGTCTGGGACCCGCACCTCAAGGGCGACGCGCCGGTGCCCGGCGCGCGCATCGTCACGCCGAACGCCGCCGAGACCCGCGCCCTGTGCCGCGGTGACGGCGACTCCCTGCGCGCCTACGCCGAGCGCGGCGCCGAGCTCGCCGAGCACTGGCGCGTGGCGACGGTCGCCGTGACCCTCGGCGAGCGCGGCGTGCTGCTGACCCGGCCGGGCACCGGTACGCCGATGCTGGTCCCGGCGCCGTACCGCGCGGAGGGCGACGCGTGCGGCGCGGGCGACTGCTTCGCCGCCGCGACGGCCGCGGCGCTCGCCGACGGCGCGCTGCCCGAGGAGGCCATCCAGCAGGCGGTCGCCGAGGCGGCGGCGTTCGTGGCGGCGGGCGGCGCGGGCAACCCGGCGCTGTGGCGGACACCGCCGCCCGCGCGCAGCCGCGAGGTGCCCGAGACCGACGCCTTCGCCCTGGCCGAGCGGGTCCGCGCGCAGGGCGGCACGGTCGTCGCCACGGGCGGCTGCTTCGACCTGCTGCACGCGGGGCACGTCGGCCTCCTGGAGAGCGCGCGCGGCATCGGCGACTGCCTGATCGTCTGCGTGAACTCCGACGAGTCCGTCGGCCGCCTGAAGGGCCCCGGCCGCCCCCTGAACCCCCTCGCGGACCGGGTCCGCGTCCTCGCGGGGCTCGGCAGCGTCGACGCGGTCGCGGTCTTCGACGGCGACACGCCCGTCGAGCTGCTGGGCCGGCTCCGCCCGGACGTCTGGGTCAAGGGCGGCGACTACTCCGCGGAGGACCTCCCCGAGGCGGACACCCTCCGCACCTGGGGCGGCCAGGCGGTGGTCCTGCCGTACCTCGACGGCCGTTCGACGACGCTGCTGGCCCGTCGCGCGGCCGAAGCGGCGGCTCCCATCCGGCCCCCGGGGCGGTAGGTCAGTCGGCGTCGCGAGGGGCTGCCGGTACGGCCGGTGTCCGTGCGAGCAGCCCCTCGACGAGGGCGCGGAGCCCTTCGGGGTAGGTGTCCCGTGCGGCGAGCGCGGGCCACCGGTCGCCGATGGCGGCCAGGTGCGGCACCCGGGCCGGGTCGAAGGTCTCGCCGAAGGGAGGGCGCTCGTCGTCCCCCCTTCGGCGTGGGGAGCGGGCACGGACGAGGACCTCGCCGACGGTGTAGTACCAGATGGTGCGGAAGACGTGCACGGCTTCCTCGGGCGTGCGACCGCAGTCCTCGGCCCCGGCCACGATGGCTTCGACCATCCAGAGCGCCGAGGGGTCGAGGAGGCCCACGAAACCGTCGGAGGTGAGGACCTCCGCGGCCCAGGGCCAGGCGGCCAGGGCGTCGTGCATCGCGGTGGCGGCGGCGACGATGCGGTCCTTGGGCGCGCTGGGCAGTTCCGGGCGTTCGGCCTGGGCGACGTGCTGGCTGAGCAGGAGGACCAGCAGGTCCTCCTTGTCCCGGATGTGGTGGTAGAGGGTCGTCGCCCCGATGCCCAGCTCGGCGGCCAGTCGGCGGACGGTGAGCTTCTCCCAGCCGTCCCGGTCGATGAGCTCACGGGCCGCGGCCAGGATCTGCGCGCGGGAGGTCACGGGCGGGCGGCCGGTGCGGCCGTGCCGGGCGGGGGGTCGGGGCATCGCCCCATCATGCCGTCCCGTGCTCCCGCACCGCGAAACGGGGTGACGGCTCGACGACGGCTCAACGGGTGGAACGGATTCGGCCTTTCGCGTTCCCGGACGGCCGCCGCACTGCTATTTTCGGAACGCGTTCCGAAAGTCAGGGCGCCCTGGATCGTGAGAGGACGTACGCCGTGAGAATCCCCTTGCTGTTGTGCGCGGGCATGGCCGCGCTCGGTCTGTGCGCGAGCACGGTGGCGGCGGCTCCCGTGCCCGCCGCCACGACCGCCGCGCCGCCCGGCGGGACGAGCCCGGCGACCGGCTTCGACCCCGCGGAGCTCCAGGCCGCCGCGGACGACGTCCACCGCGCGGGGATACCGGGGGTGTTCGCGGAGGTACGCGACGCCGGCCACACGTGGCAGGGCGCTTCCGGGGTCGCCGATACCGGGACCGGCCGCCCCGTCAGGCCAGAGATGCGCCAGCGCGTCGGCAGCATCACCAAGACCTTCACCGCCGCGGCGGTCATGCAGCAGGTGGAGCGGGGCCGCATCGAGCTCGACGCGCCGATCGGCGGCTATCTGCCGCGGCTGGTGCCGGGAGAGCGCGGCCGCACGATCACGGTCCGGATGCTGCTCAACCACACCAGCGGCATCCCGGACTACATCCTCTCCGCGTTCCCGTCCCTCCAGGGGTACCCCCAGGGGCAGGACGTCTCGCCCAAGAGCCTGGACGACAACCGGTACCGTCAGTTCCACCCGGACGAGCTGATCGAGCTGGGCCTCGCGGCACCTCCCGCCGGCGAACCCGGAGCTTCCCCGGGGGTGTACTCCAACACCAACTACCTCCTCCTGGGACGGCTCCTGGAGAAGGTGACCGGCACCCCGGCCGAGGAGTACATCACCCGCAACGTCATCGAGCGTGCCGGGCTGCGGCACACCGGGTTCCCCACCGGGCCGCGCATCAAGGGACCTCACCCGCGGATGTACGAAGCGCTGTGGGGAGCGCTGGACCCGCCGCGCGACTACAGCGTCTACAACATGTCCTGGGTGGGCACCGGCGCCGCCCTGGTGTCGACCATGGAGGACCTCAACCGCTTCTACGGCAGGCTGCTCGACGGCGGGATCGTCAGCCGTGCGTCCCTGGCCCAGATGCAGCGCACGGTCCCGGTCATCGCCCTGGACGGATCCACGATCGAGTACGGCCTCGGCCTGCACCGGGTCGACATCCCGGGCTGCGGCACCTTCTGGGGCCACGACGGCAGCGCCTGGGGCGCCGGAACGATCTCCCTGACCCGCGCCGACGGCCGGCGCCAGATGTCCGTCGCGGTCAACCTCGCGAGGTGGAGCCGGCCGGCCTCCCCGGGGAAGCCGCGGCCCCACCCCATCGACACCGCACTGGAGAGGCTGTACGAGCGGGCGACATGCGGTGACTGACGTGCCCCGGCCGGGCCTTACGCCGCCGTGCCGAGGGCCGGGCGCTCCGTGAGGGTTTCCGTGCGGACCAGCACCGGCGTCGGAGTGCGGCGCCGGTGCAGGACGTAGCCCGCCCCGATCGCGCCCGCGATCAGGAGGCCGCCCGTCACCAGGGCGCCGCGGGCGCCGGCGAGCTCCATGAGGAGGCCCAGCGCCGGCGGGGCGAGGAGGGACCACACGGTGCGGATGCTGTTCCAGACGCCGAGCACGCGGCCCCGCATGTGCGCGGGCGGGTCGGTCTGGAGGACCGTCGTGCCGGCGGTGTCGGAGATCGACTCGACGACGGCCATCGGCAGGACCAGCACCAGGAGGACGGCGAGGGAGGGCGAGAGTCCGGCCACGACCTGGAGCAGGGCGCCGGCGGCGGCGAGCAGGCCGACGAGGCGGACCGACGGCTTGCGCAGGCGCGCGCCGAGGACCGCGCCGACGATGCCGCCGACGGCGAGGACGGTGGAGACCGTGCCGAAGGCCCCGGCGCCGCCGGCGAGCGGGCCGGTGACCAGGACGGCCAGGGTGAGGCCGTAGTTGCGGCCGAAGATCGCGCTGATGCCGCTGATGCCCGCGAGGGCGACCAGCCGCGGGCGGCGCGCGAAGAAGGCGAGTCCCTCGCGTGCCGTCATGGCGTCGCGCTGCTCGCGGACGGCCGGCGCGACGGGGGACGTGGTCGTGATCGGCCGCAGGAAGGGGATGACCGCGGCGACGAAGAGGAAGGACACGCCGTTCGCGGCGTACGCGGCGGCCGTGCCGAAGACGCCGACGGCGAGACCCGCGAGGCCCGCGCCCGCGAGGCGGCCCGCGTTGTGGACGAGGGAGCCGACGCCGATCGCCGAGGGGACGTCCTCGGGGCGGACGAGGTCGTTGCCGAGGAGTGAGCAGGCGGGGCCGTCGACGGTGGCGATGAGGCCGGTCACGGCGGCCAGCGCCATGAGGATGCCCACGTTGAGCTGGTCGAACGCGACGAGGAACGCCGTCACGAAGGCGACCGCGCCCAGCAGCCCCTGGCTGACGGCCGCGGTCAGCTTCCTGGGCCAGCGGTCGACGGCGGCGCCGCCCGCGAGGCTCATGAGCAGGCCGGGCGCGGCCTGGACCGAGAGGGACAGGCCCGTCGCGGCGGCGGAGCCGGTGATCTGGAGGACCAGCAGGTTCTGGACGGTGAGCTGCATCCACGTCCCGGCGTTCGAGACGAAGTTCGCCACGGACCACCAGCGCATGCTGCGGTACGTGAGCGAACGCCACGGGGAACGGTCGGCGGGAGCGGAGGCAGGGGCAGGCGCGGAGGAAGAAGGCACAGGAGGGCTACTCGGTGACGAGCCGGTGGACTCGGATGGCGGAATCGGCGGAAGAGAACGACGCGTGCTGCTCTGCACGGCCGGTCCACCGGATCTGTCTGCTGCTGCACACCTCGTCAGAGGCTGTTCCACAGCGTTGACCATGGTGGCAGAAGTGCCCCCGCCGTCAGGGGGCCCGGCGGCCCCGCCGACGGGCCCGGAAGCGCTGATACCGGCCCTGACCTGGGCGTACGGCACTTCTGGTGTGCTTGCTCACAGTGACCGTCCGGCATGCCGAGCGTAGTGGCGCAGGCCACAGTGGGGGCAGCAGGACTCGGCAGGAGGAGGCAGTGGCATGGGCAGGGTCGACCTTCGGGGCAAGCAGGCGCTGGTGACCGGCGGCGCGCGGGGGCTGGGTGCCGCGATCACGCGGAAGCTGGCCGGGGCGGGCGCGTCCGTGCTGATCGCGGACGTCCGCAAGGAGCAGGCCCGGGAGCTCTGCGAGGAGCTGGAGGGCGCCGCCCGGTTCGTGGAGCTGGACGTACGGGACGCCGGAGCGGTCGCGGAGGTCTTCGCGGAGCTGGAGGCGGACGGCGGTCGGGTGGACGTGCTGGTGAACAACGCCGCCGTGGACGTCTCCAAGCCGATCGAGCACCTGACGGCCGAGGAGGTGACCCGGGTGGTCACCACCAACCTGCTGGGGCCGATGTACCTGTGCCTGGAGACCTACCGCCGCATGGTGGCCCGGGGCGGCGGCCACATCGTCAACATCCTGTCGACGGCGTCGAACCGAACCTGGACGGAGGCGGGCCCGTACTCGGCGGCGAAGACGGGCCTGCGGGCGTTCACGCACACGCTCTTCAAGGAGGCCCAGCGGGACTGCCCGGGCATCGGCGTCACCGGGATCATCGCGGGCGGCATGGAGACGCAGTTCATCCTGGAGCGCTTCCCGGACGCGGACGTCTCGCTGCTGCAGAGCCCGGACATCGTGGCGGACACGGTGCTGTACGCGCTGTCGGTGCCGGAGACCAGTGCCGTGTCGGAGCTGGTGGTGGTGCCGCGCAAGGAGCCGTCCTGGCCGTGAGGCCGTGATCAGGCAGGCGGCGGCTGCCCCGTCCTGAGCATGTGCAGGACGGCCCGCTCGGCGGGGCCTTGCGTCGCGGGGATGCCGTACGTGGTCTCGTCGCCGAGGTGCGGCAGCGCGGCGGCGACGGTGACGCCCTCCTCGTACAGCTCGATCACGCGCGGATTGATGTAGGAGGCGCGGCAGACGGCGGGGGTGTTGCCGAGGTACGCGGACACCTCGCGCGCGGCGCGGGCGATGGCGCGGCGGCGGGCGGTCTCGCTGCGGGCGACGGACTGCGAGACGGCGAGCGCGATGGCGGCCATGACGGTGGCGTGCCAGGTCCGGAAGTCCTTGGCGGTGATCTCCAGCCCGGCGAGTTCCCTCAGGTACGCGTTGACGTCGGCGCCGGTCACATCCCGCCAGGCGGGGCGCTCCCAGTAGGCGAAGAGCCGGTCGCCGCCGCCGCGCCGGCGCATCAGGGCGGTGAGGCTGCGGCAAGTGGCGGGGTCGGCGACGGTCTGGATGAGCTCGCGGCCGTGCTTGCCGGGGTAGGTGAAGACGACCGCGCCGCTCTGGCAGCGGGAGTGCTCGCGCAGCAGGGTGGTCAGGCCGAAGCTGTTGTTCAGCTCGGTGTAGCGGTCGCTGCCGATGCGGAAGAAGCCGAGGTCGAGCAGGCGTACGGCGGTGGCGAGGACCCGCTGCCGGGTGAGCCCGCGGTCGGCCAGGTGGCCTTCGACGGCCTCCCGTACGGCGGGAAGGGCCTCGGCCACGTCGAGGACGTGGTCGTGTTTGGCCTGCTCCTGCTCGGCACGGAACTGCGGGTGGTACAGGTACTGGCGGCGGCCCGCGGCGTCGGTGCCGACGGCCTGGAGGTGGCCGTTGGGCCGGGTGCAGATCCACACGTCCCGCCAAGCGGGCGGGATGACGAGCGCCTTGATGCGGGCCAGTTCGGCGGGGTCGCGCAGCGGGGCGCCGTGGGGGTCGAGGTAGCGGAAACCGCGCCCGTGGCGGACGCGGGTGTATCCGGGGTCGGTGGGACGGCTGTGGTGGAGACGCAAGGGCACCTCCTCGGACGCCGCTGGAGGTCGGGCGCCGGTCCGGTGTGGGGCGGGGCGGGTCCTACACGGGCTTCAGCGGGTCGTGTCCGATGTCCATCAGGCCGTGGCGCCATCCCTCGCCGCCGGCGGTGGGCTCCATGTCCGGGCCGCGCTGGGAGCCGACGATCTCGCAGACCCGTCGCATGACCTCGACATCGTCCTCGGTGAGGTCCGTGCGCCGCTTGCCGAGGATCTGCAGGACCCGGCGGCCCATGGCCTTCCCCGACTGGTCGGGCACGACTTCGGTCTCCTCGCCGGCCGATTCGACGTTCAGCCACTCCTGCAGCTCGCGTGAGGTCATGTTGACGACGGTGTGGAACTCGTCCCACAGTTCCGCGCTGATCTGTTCGGACGCTGCCATGACGTACCTCCCGACGTTCTCCCCGACGGTGCGGACCACTCCCGGGTTTCCGGCGCCGACCGGAGACAAACGTCATGGCGGGAGGGTCTGCTCGGCCCAGATCGTCTTGCCGGTGGAGGTGTACCGGGTGCCCCACTGCTGGCTCATCTGGGCGACGAGGAACAGGCCGCGGCCGCCCTCGTCCTCGCTGCCGGCGCGGCGCAGATGGGGCGAGGTGTGGCCGGTGTCGGACACCTCGCAGATGAGGGTGCGGTCGCGGATGAGACGCAGCTGGACCGGCCCGGCGGCGTACCGGATGGCGTTGGTGACGAGTTCGCTGACCACCAGCTCGGTGGTGAAGGCCACGTCGCCGTCGTATCCCCAGGCCCCGAGCTGGCCGGTGGCCAGGGTGCGGGCGCGGCCCACCATCTCGGGGCTGTCGGACAGCTCCCAGGTGGCGACCTGGTGGGTGTCGAGGAGGTGGGTGCGTACGAGGAGGAGGGCGGCGTCGTCGTCGACGGGGCCGGGCAGCAGGGTGGCGACGGCCCGGTCGCACAGGTCCTCCAGGGGGCGGCGGTGGTCGGCGAGGACGGTGCGCAGGGCGCCGAGCTCGGTGTCGCGGTCCCGGTCGCGGCCCTGGACGAGGCCGTCGGTGAAGAGGGCGAGGAGGCTGCCTTCGGGCAGGGTGAGGTCCGCGCCCTCGAAGGGCAGCCCGCCGAGTCCGAGGGGCGGTCCGGCGGGCAGGTCGGGGTAGGTGACGGCGCCGGTGGCGGGGTCGACGAGCGCGGGCAGCGGGTGGCCGGCGCGGGCCATGCTGCACCGTCCGGTGACCGGGTCGTAGACGGCGTACAGGCAGGTGACGCCGAGGGCGGCGTCGTCGGGCGCCTCCTCGCGGCCGTGCGGGACGGCCATCTGCTCGTGGGCGCTCTGGGTGATGAGATCGTCCAACCGGGTGAGGAGCTCGTCGGGCGGGAGGTCCAGCTGGGCGAGGACGCGGACGCTGGTGCGCAGCCGGCCCATGGTGGCGGCGGCGCGCAGCCCGTGGCCGACGACGTCGCCGACGACGAGCCCGACGCGCTTGCCGGAGAGGGAGATGACGTCGAACCAGTCGCCGCCGACACCCGCCTTGATGTCGGCGGGCAGGTAGCGGTAGGCCAGCTCCACCCCGCTGAGCCTCGGCAGGCTGCGGGGCAGCAAGCTGCGCTGGAGCATGAGCGCGGCGGTGTGCTCGCGGGTGTAGCGGCGGGCGTTGTCGATGCAGACGGCGGCGCGGGCGACGAGTTCGTCGGCGACGGGCAGGTCGGCCGCGCCGAACGGGTCGGGGTGGCGGTCCCGGGTGAAGGTGACGACGCCGAGGGGGACGCCCTCGGTGCGCAGCGGTACGACGAGCCGCGAGGCGGCGGGGTCCGCGTCCGGCGGGGTCTCGAGGACGGGGCGGCCGGTGGCCAGGCAGCGCGCCTGGGGCGAGTCGGGCGGATAGTCGACCGGGTGGCGTGCGCCGGGCCCGGGCGGGGGCGTGCCGTCGACGGGGCCGCCCCAGACGCGTACGACCCGCCGGGCGGGCGCGGTGCCGGGGGTGGGGTGGTCGCCTTCGAGGACGGCGTCGAGGAGGTCGACGGTGACGGCGTCGGCGAACTGCGGGACGGTCACCGCGGACAGCTCCTGCGCCGTGTGGACCATGTCGAGGGTGGTGCCGACGCGGCCCCCGGCCCGTACGAGCAGGTCGAGGCGCTGCTGGGCGAGGTACCTGTCGGTGATGTCGACGGTCTCCTCGCACACCCCGAGGGTGGAGCCGGTCGCGTCCTGGAGGCGGTAGTACGAGCACGACCACACGTGGTCGTGGAGGGGGTCGACGGGCGGGCGGCCGCGGTAGTGGAGTTCGATGACGGGCTCGCCGGTGCCGAGGACCCGCCGCATGGTCTCCTCCAGCGTGGGCGGGTAGCCGAGGGACAGGATCTCGCCGTCGGCGACCATCTCGTCGGGGCGCAGACCCGCGTACTGGGCCGTTCCCATTTCCTCGAACAGGGCGTGGTTCGTCCAGACGACTCTGAGGTCGGTGTCGTAGATGGCGAGGCCGACGGGCGACTGGGTGGCGAGGCCGCGCAGCATCGACTGCAGGGCCTCCCAGTGCTCGGTCTCGTCGGCGTCGGCCAGCGCGAGGAGCCGGGCGGGGCCGGTGTCGGCGCCCGGGCCCTCGGCGGTGTGGAACAGCGGGAGGGTCGCGGTGGTCACCCGGATGATGCGGCCATCGACGTGGCGCATGTGCAGGATCTGGCGGCGCGCCTCGGAGGCGCCGGGCAGCCGCGCGGCCATCCGGTAGGCCCCGGCGCGGTCCACGACGAAGGTGCCGATGGGACGGCCCACCGCTTCCCGGGCCGGGTGGCCCAGCAGCGCCTGGGCCGCCGGGCTCCAGCCGACGACCGTGCCGTCGGCGTCCAGGACGGCGGTCGCCGCTCTCGTGACGTCGAGGGGGCCCCGGAAGTCGGCACCCTCGGCTGCGTTCACCGCGCTCATGGCACCTGCCTTCGTCGTCTCCTCATGCTCGCCCGGGCCCGGGGAGCGCACAACCGCGCTCACTCCACACGGGGCTCGGCCGGCGCGGGCCGGGAGGCGAGGAGGAGGGCGATGTCGTCGGGGCGGTCGACGGCCGTCGTGGCCTCGCGGACGAGCCGGTCCGCCACGTCGGCGAGGGAGCCGGTGGAGGCCGAGGCGAGGGCGCCGCAGAGCCGTTCGATGCCGAGGTCGATGTCGGTGCCTGGCTGCTCCACCAGCCCGTCGGTGAAGAGTGCGAGGACCGCTCCCGGGGGCAGGTGCAGCTCGGTGACCGGGTACGTGGCCTCCGGGTCGACGCCCAGGACGACGCCGCCGGGCAGGTCGAGGACCTCGACCCGGCCGTCGGGGTGGCGCAGCAGCGGCTGCGGGTGCCCGGCCCGTACGGCGCGGGCGGCGCCGGTCGCCGGGTCGAGGTCGACGTAGCAGCAGGTGGCGAACTGGCCGGGGTCGAGGTCGATGAGGAGCCGGTTGGTGCCGCTCATGATCTCCTGCGGGTCGTGGCCGCTGAGCGCGAAGGCGCGCACGGCGCTGCGCAGCTGGCCCATGGTGGCGGCGGCGGCGACGCCGTGGCCCTGGACGTCGCCGATGACGAGCGCGACGCTCCGGCCGGTCTCGGTGACGTCGTACCAGTCGCCGCCGACCTCCATGCCCTGGGTGCCGGGCAGGTAGCGGGCGGTGGTCTCGACGTTCCGCAGCCGCGGCAGGCGGTGCGGCAGCAGGGCGCTTTGGAGGCCGCGGGCGAGGGTCGCCTCGGAGTCGTAGCGCTGGGCCCGCTTCAGGGCCTGGGCGATGAGGCCCGCGAGGGCGGTGAGGACCGTGCGCTCCTCGGGGCTGAAGCCGCGGGGCTGGTCGAAGCCGAGGATGCAGGAGCCGATGGGGCGGCCGGAGGCGATCAGCGGCAGGAAGGCGCGGGCGCCGACGTGTGCGTCGAGGGGGATGCCGGGGTAGGCGTGGGCCAGGCGCTGCATGGACTCGAAGAAGAGGGGCCGCCCGGAGGTGAGGGTCTCCACGCCGGGCAGCCGGGCGTCGAGGCCGACGCCGTCGAACCGGTCGAGGAAGCCCTGCGGGAAGCCGGTCTCCCAGGCGAGGTGGAGGTGGCGCTCGCCGAGGAGGTAGATGGCGAGCTGGCGGCCGCCGAAGGCGGGCAGCAGCTCCTCGGTCACCACGGCGGAGACCTGGCGGATGGTGACGGCCTCGGTGAGCGCGATGGCGAGGGCGACGGGGCGGTAGAGCACCGAGGCCCGGTCGGCCGGCGAGCCGAGCCCGGCGGCCAGCGCCCCGCCCGCTCCGCCGCTCAGGCCCGCGCCCAGACCGGCGCCCGGCGCGGTGACGGAGCCCGGTGTGTACACGGGCTGCTCCTCGGCGGTGAGGGTGATCGTCAGTCCGTCGTACGCGGGGTGGAGGGAGACCGACAGCCAGCTGTCCGGGGCGCGGTGGGCCATGAAGTGCACGGGCTCGTCGGACAGGAGTGCGGCCCGGAAGTGGTCCTCGTGCGCGGGCTGCCCCAGCCACGCCACCGCCTCCCACAGGACGCGTCCGACCAGCCGGCCGCTCTCCAGGCCGAGGAGGGTCTCGGCGGTGCGGCTGACGGACGTGACGCGGCCGAGCCGGTCGACGGCGAGCATGCCCCGGGGCAGCCGGTCGGCCGCGGCGGCGGCGAGCGGCCCGGCGCCGGTGTCGACCAGGGTGCCGGTAAGGCGGCGGCCCGCCGGGCCACGGCGTGCGGTCAGCTCCAGGAGGCAGGGCCGTCCGTCGGGGCCGCGCAGCCAGATGCCGCGGGTCGCCGACCGTTCCCGCTCCCCCGCCTCCGCGGCCTCCGCCACCTGCCCGGCGAGCGCCCACAGTCCGTACGCGTCCTCCGGCGACAGCCGCCCCGCCAGGGCCTCGATGGTGGCGGGGAAGCCGTCGGGCCCGTCGCCGCCCAGCATGGCGCTCAGCGCCGCGTCGGCCGTGACGGCTCCGCTGCCGATGTCCCAGTCGAGCCGGCCGACGCGCACCGGCGCCGATGCCGTGGCGGCCGCGGGCAGCTGTACGCAGACGGGCTCGTGGTCCCAGAGGGTCTCGGCGCCCCGCCGGGTGAGGTCGGCGAGGCGGGCGCCGAGCCGCCGTGCGACGTCCTCGGTCCGGTGGCGGTCGGCCGCGTCGACGGGTCGCCCCGGCGTGGCGGGGCGCAGCGCCACCAGCACGCCGAACTTCTCGCCGTCGGCGGTGACGGGCGCGTACAGCGAGCCGAAGGGGAACGGCATCCCCGCCATGAGCTGCGGAAAGCGGCGCATGGCGTCCTCGGCGTCGGCGAGGGTGACGGTCCGGCCGGAGCGGTGGGCCTCGGCGATGGGGAAGGGCCGGTTCACGTGCATGCGCCACCAGGGCCGGAAGAGCCGCCCCGGCAGCCCGCAGAGCACCGCGAGCCGCAGCAGTCCGGCCGTCCGGGAGCGCAGGTAGACGCCGCCGGCGTACGCGCCGGCGGCCTCGACGGCCCGGACGGCGGCCTGCGCGAGCACCAGGGACAGCTCGTCGACGGCCCGCCCGGTGGCCGCCTGCCCGCCGCCGCCCTCCTGGGCGCGGCCGCCGTCGGAGCCGCCGCCGGCCGGGCGCCTCGCGGCGCGCGGAGCCGGCCCCTCGGTCGCCGGGGCGTCCAGCCGGGGCGGGGCGTCCGGCGGGGCCGGGGCGGGGGCTTCCCCGTCGGGCCGGAGCCGGGAGCGGGGCTCGCCGTGCGGGCCGTCTGCCATCGTCGTCCCACCTCTCAGCGGGATCCGGCCCGCGGGGCCGCGGCGCCGCGGCCCCCCCCCCGACCCGGGGGCCCCCCGGGCCCCCCCCCCCCGCCCCCCCCCCGCCCCCGCCCGCCCCACCGGGG